>NZ_JANLNX010000029.1:0-19136 GCF_025466015.1 Pseudomonas sp. 5P_5.1_Bac1
GGGGGGGGGGGGGCCCCCCCCAAGGCTCAATCACTGACCATGACAGCGCCTGTACCGCGCCTCCAGATTGCGGTCCGGCATGGCATGGCTGCGCAACGCTTCCAGGGTCTGCTCGACATAATCGCGGGTCGTGCCATAACGCCCTTTGGCGCTGGCGAGGATATGGGTGAGCAGGCTGTCCGGCAGATTCCCCGCGTAGCACGGCAGATGCCGCTCCAGCACGAACCCCAGCGCCTGCACCTTGCTGCCGTCTTCCAACCGGCAATTCAGCCAGTGCGGGCGATACGCCGGGTACGGCATCTCGCGCTGCCACAGCGCCAGCAGCGAATCCTGCAGTTTGTCTTCCGGCAACCGATAGGCGAACCCGCTGCACGAACCACCGCGGTCCAGGCCGAACACCAGCCCCGGACATTCCGGCGTGCCGCGATGCTCATGCGACCACAGGTACAGCCCGCGGTGATAACCATGAACCCGCCCGCGCCGCCGCTCGGTGGACTGGCACTCCGGGCGCCAGATCAACGAACCGTAGGCGAACAGCCAGACCGGGCCGCCTTGGTGCAGGGCCATGGTTTGCTGGACAGAGTCGAGAAGTTGCTCCCGGGACAATTGCTGACCGAAATCAAGTACCGGGGGATACGCAAGGGGAAAAGGTGCAGGTTCGATTACCGACATAGCCGCCGCCAAAGTTCCTCGTGAAATACCGAAGTACTCCACTATAGAGCCAACGCACTCAATAGACACTTACCGTACGGCAGACAACGGTTCGGAAACAAGCCCCCCGCTCGCCTAAACACCGCGAAATACGGGAGTTTCAGAAGATCGAAGGACACTATTGCAAGTGTAGCGATACTTTTTCGCGGCGCCGGCAATAATTAAAAGGCGGGCATTTGCTTATAAGCCTTACTTGGACACTCGGTTATAAACCGGCGCGTTGTTGCAACGCGCCTTATTACTCAAGTTAGCCGCGTGGGGCATAAGCGAATACATCGGCGCGCATCTGGTGCGCATCCATGCCGGCATTCACCAGGGCATCGAGGGTGGCATAGACCATGGCCGGCGAACCGCTGGCATAGACATGGATCCGCGACAGGTCGTCGAGGTCCTCGCAGACCGCCTCATGCAGCAGGCCGCAGCGCCCGTCCCAGCCACACAGGTCGCTCACGACCTTGTGCAGGAACAGGTTTGGCAGTTGCTCCCACTGCGCCCATGCGTCGATGCTGTAGAAGTCCTCGGGCCGGCGCACGCCCCAGTACAGATGCACCGGGTGCTTGAAGCCCTGCACGCGGCAATGCTCGATCAGGCTGTGCATCTGCGCCATGCCGGTGCCTGCGGCGATCAGCACCAGCGGACCTTCCGGCAATTCGGCGAGATGGGTGTCGCCAAACGGCATTTCGAGGCGGGCCATGCGAGTGCGCTGCAGTTGCGCGATCAGGTCCAGCGCGCTCTTTTCCCGCGCCAGCACGTGCATTTCCAGGTCACGGCCACCGTGCGGTGCCGACGCCAGGGAGAAGGCTGCCTTGTCGCCGCTTTCGCGCTCGATCAGCAAATACTGCCCGGCGTGGTAGCGCGGCGGTTTGCCGGCCGGGGCGCGCAGGCGCACGCGCCAGACATCGCCACCGACCTCGGTGCACTCGCTCAACTGGCACGCCAGCGTACGCACCGGCAGTTCGCCCAGGGCGAGCACGCCGTCCCAGAGCAGGATGCAGTCTTCCAGCGGTTCGGCGATGCAGGTGAACAGCTCACCGTGATCGCGTACTTCACCGTCCTGACGCACCCGGCCCTCCACCAGCAGGGCGGCACAGACGTGACAGTTGCCATTGCGGCAGCTCTGCGGGCAGTCGTAACCCAGGCGTTGTGCCGCTTCCAGAATCCTCTCTCCGGGCTTGAGCGCCAGTACGGCTCCGGACGGCTGCAAGGTTACCTGCATCAATCTATTCCCAACTGGTTCCACAGCTCATCGATCCGCTTGGTGACGGCCTCGTCCTTGACGATGACCCGGCCCCATTCGCGCGTGGTTTCGCCCGGCCACTTGTTGGTGGCGTCCAGGCCCATCTTCGAACCGAGGCCCGAGACCGGCGAGGCGAAGTCGAGGTAATCGATCGGCGTGTTCTCGATCAGCACCGTGTCGCGCTTGGGGTCCATGCGCGTGGTGATGGCCCAGATCACGTCGTTCCAGTCCCGCGCATTGACATCGTCGTCGGTGACGATAACGAACTTGGTGTACATGAACTGTCGCAAAAACGACCAGACGCCCAGCATTACCCGCTTGGCGTGCCCCGGGTACTGCTTCTTCATGGTGACCACCGCCATGCGGTAGGAGCAGCCTTCGGGTGGCAGGTAGAAGTCGGTGATTTCCGGGAACTGCTTCTGCAGGATCGGCACGAACACTTCGTTCAGCGCCACGCCGAGAATCGCCGGCTCATCCGGTGGACGGCCGGTGTAGGTGCTGTGATAGATCGGCTTGGTGCGGTGAGTGATGCGCTCGATGGTGAACACCGGGAAGCTGTCGACTTCGTTGTAATAGCCGGTGTGGTCGCCATACGGGCCTTCGGGCGCGGTTTCGCCGGGGTGGATCACGCCTTCCAGGATGATCTCGGCGGTCGCCGGCACCTGCAGGTCGCTGCCACGGCACTTCACCAGCTCGGTGCGGTTGCCCCGCAGCAGGCCGGCGAAGGCGTATTCGGAAAGGGTGTCCGGCACCGGCGTGACGGCACCGAGGATGGTCGCCGGGTCAGCGCCCAGGGCGACGGCCACCGGGAATGGCTTGCCGGGGTTCTTCTCGCACCACTCGCGGTAGTCGAGGGCACCGCCGCGGTGGCTGAGCCAGCGCATGATGACCTTGTTGCGGCCAATCACCTGCTGGCGATAGATGCCGAGGTTCTGCCGTTCCTTGTTCGGCCCGCGGGTAACGGTCAGGCCCCAGGTGATCAGCGGCGCGACGTCGCCTGGCCAGCAATGCTGGATCGGCAGCATGCCCAGGTCGACATCCTCGCCCTCGATGACCACTTCGTGGCAAGGCGCGTCCTTGACCACTTTCGGCGCCATGGCCACGACTTTCTTGAAGATCGGCAGCTTGGACCAGGCGTCCTTGAGCCCCTTCGGCGGCTCGGGCTCCTTGAGGAACGCCAGCAGCTTGCCGATTTCCCGCAGTTCGCTCACCGACTGGGCGCCCATGCCCATGGCCACCCGCTCCGGGGTGCCGAACAGGTTGCCGAGAACGGGAATGTCGTAACCGGTGGGGCGCTCGAACAACAGTGCCGGCCCCTTGGCCCGCAGTGTGCGGTCGCAGACTTCAGTCATTTCCAGGACCGGCGAAATGGGGACCTGGATGCGCTTGAGTTCTGAGCGCTGCTCCAGGCCACGGATAAAGTCGCGCAAATCGCGATACTGCATGCGTGAGCCTCGTATTGGCCGTATCGGTCGGGACGGGCAGTGTAGCGCCGAACCGGGCCAGTCAGAATAGTCCGTAAGATAGATAGCAAAAAGCCGGGTTTCCCCGGCTCTTGCCTACAGCGAGTGCTTACTTGCGCTTCATCGACAGGAAGAACTCGTCGTTGGTCTTGGTCTGCTTGAGCTTGTCGATCAAGAACTCGATGGCGGCGATTTCGTCCATCGGGTGCAGCAGCTTGCGCAGGATCCACATGCGTTGCAGTTCGTCGTCGGCGGTCAGCAGCTCTTCGCGGCGGGTGCCCGAACGGTTGATGTTGATGGCCGGGAACACACGCTTCTCGGCGATGCGACGGTCCAGAGGCAGTTCCATGTTGCCGGTGCCCTTGAACTCTTCGTAGATCACTTCGTCCATCTTCGAACCGGTTTCAACCAGCGCGGTGGCGATGATGGTCAGCGAACCGCCTTCCTCGATGTTCCGTGCGGCACCGAAGAAACGCTTCGGTTTTTCCAGCGCGTGGGCATCGACACCACCGGTCAGTACCTTGCCGGAGCTCGGGATCACGGTGTTGTAGGCGCGAGCCAGACGGGTGATGGAGTCGAGCAGGATGACCACGTCTTTCTTGTGCTCGACCAGGCGCTTGGCCTTCTCGATGACCATTTCGGCCACTTGCACGTGACGGGTTGGCGGCTCGTCGAAGGTGGAGGCAACCACTTCGCCGCGCACGGTGCGCTGCATTTCGGTCACTTCTTCCGGGCGCTCGTCGATCAGCAGAACGATCAGGTGGCACTCGGGGTTGTTGCGGGTAATGTTGGCCGCGATGTTCTGCAGCATGATGGTCTTGCCCGCTTTCGGCGGGGCGACGATCAGGCCGCGCTGGCCTTTGCCGATCGGGGCGCACAGGTCGATAACGCGACCGGTGAGGTCTTCGGTGGAACCGTTGCCGGCTTCCATCTTCAGGCGCTTGTTGGGGAACAGCGGCGTCAGGTTTTCGAACAGGATCTTGTTCTTCGCGTTTTCAGGACGGTCGAAGTTGATGGTGTCGACCTTGAGCAGTGCGAAGTAACGCTCGCCTTCTTTTGGCGGCCGGATCTTGCCGACGATGGTGTCGCCGGTGCGCAGGTTGAAGCGACGGATCTGGCTTGGCGAGACGTAGATGTCGTCTGGGCCGGCCAGGTAGGAAGAATCCGCCGAACGCAGGAAGCCGAAGCCGTCCTGGAGAATCTCCAGCACGCCGTCACCGGAAATTTCCTCGCCGCTTTTCGCGTGCTTCTTCAACAGGGAGAAAATCACATCCTGCTTGCGCGAACGGGCCATATTTTCTATGCCCATCTGTTCGGCCATTTCTAGCAGATCGGTAATCGGCTTTTGCTTGAGTTCAGTCAGGTTCATAAGGGGATTGAGGTAATCATGTAAGAAGGGAGATTAAGCATCTGGCTTAATGAGGCCGCGCCGCAGAGAAGGCGACAGGATCGCGCACAAGTTCGAATTGGAAGGCGGCGGCGGTGTGCAGGGGGCATTGAAGAAACAATGCGAGGCCGAATTTAACACCTGCTTTTTCTGGCGTCTAGTCACCAGAATGAGAAAAGCCCCGACAAATGCGGGGCTTTTACAGACTCAGATATTGGCGTCGATGAACGCTTGCAACTGAGATTTCGACAGGGCGCCGACCTTGGTGGCTGCGACCTGGCCGTCCTTGAACAGCATCAGGGTCGGGATACCCCGAACGCCGTGCTTGCCCGGAGTATCCGGGTTTGAGTCGATGTTCAGCTTGGCGATGGTCAGCTTGCCGTTGTAATCCTCGGCGATAGCGTCCAGGACCGGAGCGATCATTTTGCAAGGACCGCACCACTCAGCCCAGTAGTCGACCAGTACAGGGCCCTGGGCCTGCAGTACGTCGGCCTCGAAACTGGCGTCGGTAACGTGTTTGATAAGATCGCTGCTCATGGAAATCTCCAGGTTCGGAAGCAAAAAACGTTGCCCATCATAACGGCCCTCTCTGCCGACAGGAAGCCGCCAGCGATTGAGTCTGTCTATGGTAGTTCATGATCTTGCGTATCGACCGTCACACAAAAGACACAATTCCTACGCGAAACTGCGCCATATCAAGCCTTGCACTGCTCCGCGTTGGCGTAAACCGACTATCGTGGCAGGATTGCCGGGTTAACGACCGAGAAGCCATCACATGCCGCATTCCACTGCCAAGAACCTTTCCCTGATCGCCGCCATTGACCTTGGCTCCAACAGCTTCCATATGGTTGTAGCCAAAGCCCATCACAGCGAAATCCGTATCCTTGAGCGGCTCGGCGAGAAGGTTCAACTGGCGGCTGGCATCAATGAAGAGCGCCAGCTCAACGAAGAATCCATGCAGCGCGGCCTCGACTGCCTCAAGCGCTTCGCCCAACTGATCAACGGCATGCCCCAGGGCTCGGTGCGCATCGTCGGCACCAACGCACTGCGCGAAGCGCGCAACCGCGGCGAGTTCATCCGCCGCGCCGAAGAAATCCTCGGCCATCCGGTGGAAGTGATTTCCGGTCGCGAGGAAGCCCGCCTCATTTATCTGGGTGTTTCCCACACCCTCGCCGACACCCCCGGCAAGCGCCTGGTCGCCGACATCGGCGGCGGCAGTACCGAGTTCATCATCGGCCAGCGCTTCGAACCGCTGCTGCGCGAAAGCCTGCAAATGGGCTGTGTCAGCTTCACCCAGCGTTATTTCCGCGACGGCAAGATCACCCCGGCACGCTACGCCCAGGCCTACACCGCGGCGCGCCTGGAGCTGATGAGCATCGAAACCGCCCTGCACCGCCTGGGCTGGGATGAAGCCATCGGGTCGTCCGGCACCATCCGCGCCATTGGCCTGGCCATCAAGGCCGGCGGCCTGGGCAACGGTGAAGTCAACGCCGAAGGCCTGGCCTGGCTCAAGCGCAAGCTGTTCAAGCTGGGCGAAATCGAGAAGATCGACTTCGACGGCGTCAAACCTGACCGTCGGGCGATCTTCCCGGCAGGCCTGGCGATCCTCGAAGCGATTTTCGACGCCCTCGAACTGCAACGCATGGACCACTGCGACGGCGCCCTGCGCGAAGGCGTGCTCTATGACCTGCTCGGCCGCCACCATCACGAAGACGTGCGCGAGCGCACCCTCAGTTCGCTGATGGAGCGCTACCACGTCGATCAGGGCCAGGTTGCCCGGGTCGAGCGCAAGGCGCTGCACGCCTTCGACCAGGTAGCCGCGGCGTGGGATCTGCAAGACGGTATCTGGCGTGAACTGCTGGGCTGGGCGGCCAAGGTGCATGAGGTGGGCCTGGATATCGCCCACTATCACTACCACAAGCACGGCGCCTACCTGATCGAACACTCCGACCTGGCCGGTTTCTCCCGCGAAGACCAGCAAATGCTGGCCCTGCTGGTGCGTGGCCACCGCCGCAACATTCCCAAGGACAAGTTCGCCGACTTCGGCGACGAAGGCGTGAAGCTCATTCGCCTGTGCGTACTGCTGCGCTTCGCCATCCTGTTCCACCACATCCGCGGCACCCAACAGATGCCAAAGGTGGAACTGCACGCCAATGGCGACAGCCTGGCCATCGCATTCCCGGATAACTGGCTGGAAGAGAACCAGTTGACCCGGGCCGACTTCGAACAGGAAGCCGAGTGGTTGGCCCGGGTCGGTTTCGTCCTCAGCGTACGATAAGCACCGGATTGCTCAGGCGCTCGAGCAGAGTCGCCTGAACACTGCGCGGGTTCTGGTTGCCGGTCGGCGTGCTGCGTACGTAGCGGCCGTCCGGTTGCAGGATCCACGAGTGGGTGTTGTCGGTCAGGTACCCTTCCAGCTCTTTCTTCACCCGTAGCAGCAGTTTCTTGCCATCGACCGGGAAGCAAGTCTCGACGCGCTTGTCGAGGTTGCGCTCCATCCAGTCGGCGCTGGACAGGAAGATCTGCTCCTCGCCGCCATTGAGGAAGTAGAACACCCGAGTGTGCTCCAGGAAGCGGCCGATGATCGAGCGCACGTGGATGTTGTGCGAGACGCCGGCGATGCCCGGACGCAGGCAGCACATGCCACGTACCACCAGATCAATGCGCACGCCCGACTGGCTGGCCTTGTACAGCGCGCGGATGATCTTCGGGTCGGTCAGCGAGTTGAACTTGGCGATGATGTGCGCCGGCTTGCCTTCCACGGCGAACTGGGTTTCCCGCGCGATCATGTCGAGCATGCCTTTCTTCAGGGTGAAAGGCGCGTGCAGCAGCTTTTTCATGCGCAGGGTCTTGCCCATGCCGATCAACTGGCTGAACAACTTGCCGACGTCCTCGCAAAGCGCATCGTCGGAAGTCAGCAGGCTGTAGTCGGTATACAGGCGGGCGTTGCCGGCGTGGTAGTTGCCGGTCCCCAGGTGCGCGTAGCGGACGATCTCGCCGGCTTCGCGACGCAGGATCAACATCATCTTGGCGTGGGTCTTGAAGCCGACCACACCGTAGATCACCACGGCACCAGCGGCCTGCAGGCGGCTGGCCATCTGCAGGTTGGACTCTTCGTCGAAGCGCGCGCGCAATTCGATCACCGCGGTGACCTCCTTGCCGTTACGCGCCGCGTCCACCAGCGCATCGACGATTTCCGAGTTGGCGCCGCTGCGGTAGAGGGTCTGGCGTACGGCCAGGACGTGCGGGTCCTTGGCGGCCTGGCGCAGCATGTCCACGACCGGGGTGAACGACTCGAACGGGTGCATCAGCAGGATGTCCTGCTTGCTCACCACGCTGAAAATGTTCTCGCTGTTCTGCAACAGCTTGGGAATGGCCGGCGTGAACGGGAGGTATTGCAGCTCCGGATGGCTGTCCAGGCCGGTGATGCTGAACAGGCGGGTCAGGTTGACCGGCCCATTGACCTGATACAGCTCGCTCTCGCTCAGGCTGAACTGCTTGAGCAGGTAGTCGGACAGGTGTTTCGGGCAAGTGTCGGCGACCTCGAGACGCACCGCGTCACCGTAGCGACGGGAGAACAGCTCGCCGCGCAGGGCGCGGGCCAGGTCTTCGACATCTTCGGAGTCCAGCGCCAGGTCGGCGTTACGGGTCAGGCGGAACTGGTAGCAGCCCTTGACCTTCATGCCCTGGAACAGGTCATCGGCGTGCGCGTGGATCATCGACGAAAGGAATACATAGTTGTCGCCAGGACCACCGACGTCTTCCGGCACCCGGATAACCCGCGGCAGCAGACGCGGCGCCGGGATAATCGCCAGGCCCGAGTCGCGGCCGAAGGCATCGATACCTTCCAGCTCGACGATGAAGTTCAGGCTCTTGTTCACCAGCAGCGGGAACGGGTGAGTCGGGTCGAGGCCGATCGGTGTGATGATCGGCGCGATCTCGTCGCGGAAGAAGCGGCGCACCCAGGTCTTGAGCTTGGTCGTCCAGTGACGGCGACGGATGAAGCGGATCTGGTGCTTTTCCAGTTCCGGCAGCAGCACTTCGTTGAGAATCGCGTACTGGCGCTGCACTTCGTGGTGCACCAGGTCGCTGATCCGCGCCAGTGCCTGGTGCGGCTGCAGGCCGTCGGCGCCGGCCTGCTCGCGAGCGAAGGTGATCTGCTTTTTCAGGCCCGCAACACGAATCTCGAAGAACTCATCCAGGTTGCTGGAGAAGATCAGCAGAAACTTCAGCCGCTCCAGCAGGGGATAGGACTCATCCAGCGCCTGTTCCAGCACGCGGATGTTGAACTGCAATTGCGACAGTTCGCGATGGATGTAAAGGCTGCTGTCATCCAGGCCCGGTACCGCGACAGCGGGTGCCGGAGCAACCGCCGGCGCCTCCGCCGGGGGAGCCGCGACCACCTCGGGTTCTGGCGGGGTTTCCAGCAGTTGCTCGGGAGCGACTGGTTCATCCTTAACAGCGTCTTCGATCAGTGCTTCGTTATTCATCTTGCGTTCCTGAAGGGCGTTACTGCCCTCTCATCAATTGTGCGGCGCGTACAGCGAAGTAAGTCAGGATGCCGTCGGCGCCCGCTCGTTTGAAAGCGGTGAGCGATTCGAGAATGACGCCCTCGGAGAGCCAGCCATTCTGGATCGCAGCCATGTGCATCGCGTACTCGCCACTGACCTGGTAAACGAAGGTCGGCACCTTGAACTCGTCCTTGACCCGCTGAAGGATATCCAGATATGGCATGCCTGGCTTGACCATGACCATATCGGCGCCTTCGGAGAGGTCGGCTGCCACTTCGTGCAGCGCCTCATTGGTGTTGGCCGGATCCATCTGGTACGAGGCCTTGTTGGCCTTGCCCAGATTGAGCGCCGAGCCCACCGCATCGCGGAACGGACCATAGTAAGCGCTGGCGTACTTGGCCGAGTAGGCCATGATGCGCACGTTGACGTGCCCGGCCAGCTCCAGGGCTTCACGGATGGCCTGGATGCGGCCGTCCATCATGTCCGACGGAGCGACCACCTGGGCGCCGGCTTCGGCGTGGGACAGGGCCTGGCGGACCAGTGCATCGACGGTGATGTCGTTCTGCACATAGCCTTCTTCATCAAGGATGCCGTCCTGACCGTGGGTGGTGAACGGGTCAAGCGCGACGTCGGTAATCACGCCCAGTTCCGGGAAGCGTGCACGCAGGGCGCGGGTAGCGCGCTGGGCAATGCCTTCGGGGTTCCAGGCTTCGGCGCCATCGAGGGATTTGTTTTCCGACGGGGTCACCGGGAACAGTGCCAGCGCCGGAATACCCAGCTCGACCCACTCCGCCGCCGCTTCCAGCAGCAGGTCGATGCTCAGGCGTTCGACGCCCGGCATGGAGGCCACTTCCTCGCGGCGGTTTTCACCATCCAGCACGAATACCGGCAGGATCAGGTCATCGACAGTCAGGACGTTCTCGCGAACCAGACGACGGGAAAAGTCATCACGACGGTTGCGACGCAGGCGGGTAGCGGGGAACAGACGATTGGCAGGGGTAAAGCTCACGGCAGACTCCTGAGCCCGCGCGGACAGGCGGGCGCGACAGTTATAAGCGGCCATTATGACGCTTGTGTGACAGGCGGGGACAACCCTGCGACCTACAGACGCAGGCATTGTCCCTTGTAGGAATTGTTCACGTCGAGACACATTTGGACACTTTCCCCCAAGCGCTCGAAGGGGTAGGCTGCGCGTTCATTTCGCCAGCATCCAGAAAATGCTTCAAGAATTCCTGCAAGATTTCGGCTACTTTGCCCTTTTTCTAGGTACGTTTTTTGAAGGCGAGACCATCCTGGTACTGGCCGGATTCCTTGCGTTCCGCGGATACATGGACATCAACCTGGTGGTGCTGGTGGCGTTCTTCGGCAGCTATGCCGGCGATCAGCTCTGGTACTTCATGGGCCGTCGTCATGGGCGCAAGTTGCTGGCACGCAAACCGCGCTGGCAGTTGATGGGCGACCGGGCGCTTGAGCACATCCGCCGCCACCCGGACATCTGGGTGCTGAGTTTCCGCTTCGTCTACGGCCTGCGTACCGTGATGCCGGTGGCCATCGGCCTGTCCGGTTATCCACCGCGCCGCTACCTGTTGCTCAATGGCATCGGCGCGGCGGTCTGGGCGTTGGCCCTGGGTGCCGCCGCCTACCACTTCGGCGCGATTCTCGAAGGCCTGCTGGGCAACGTGAAGAAGTACGAACTATGGGTGCTCGGCGGCCTGCTGGTGCTCGGCGCCCTGCTGTGGCTGCGCCGCCGGTTCAAGGCCGCGCGCATTGCCAAACAGGAAGCGGCGGCTCAAGTACAGGCCGATCAGGCTGAGCAGGCTGTAACCGAGCAGCGCGACCCACCCCAGGGCGGTGACCGGCCCTAGACCGGTCACACCGGCCAGCGCATAGGCCGGCAGGTTCAGCCCCAGCCGCGTCAGTTCCAGACGCCGTGCCCAGGGACGGTTCTCCAGCGCCGTCCCCAACACAAACAATCCAAACGCCATCACTCCCCAGCCCAGCAGCAATGCTGCCAGCGGCAAGCGCCCGCCTGCGTTCATCAGATAGCTGCCCAGCGCCACATAGGCCGCGAATTGCAGCAACACGTAAAGCTGCTGCGCCCCACCCAGTGGCACCTCGAACTTGCGGAAATTCGTCAGATCCTGCTTCGCCTGTGGATAACGTTGCGCCACATCGGCCGGGCGCCAGCCGGTGGGCATGAACCAGATTCGCAGCTTGTCCCACCAGCGCCCGGTGCGTCGCGCATCGGCCCAGAGTTGGGCGTAGAACTGCAGATTGGCCCACAGTGGATTCCAGCTCGCCAGCGGCGTGGTCACCCCGAAAATCACGGGCTCGTTATCGTCTTCTTCGAGGAAGGTGCCGAACAGCCGGTCCCAGAGAATGAACACGCCCCCGTAGTTGCGATCTATGTAGATAGGATTCTGCGCATGGTGGACGCGATGATTGGACGGCGTGACGAACAGCCACTCATACCAGCCAAGCTTGGGAATGTGCCGGGTATGCACCCAGAACTGATACAGCAGGTTCAGCGCGCCGACGCTGACGAACACCAGCAGCGGCACGCCCAGCACCGCCAGCGGCAGGTAGAAGATCCACGACAGCAGAAAGCCGGTGCTGGTCTGACGCAGCGCGGTAGAAAGGTTGTAGTCCTCGCTCTGGTGATGCACCGAATGCGCGGCCCAGAGAATGTTGCGCTCGTGGCCGAAGCGATGCAGCCAGTAGTAGCAGAAGTCATAGGCGATGAACGCCAGCACCCACACCCACCAGGCATTCGCCGGCAACTCGAACAGCGCCAGGTGCTCCAGGGCAATGGCGTAGCTGACCAGCCCGACACCCTTGGTCAACAACCCCGTGGTGGTCGACAACACCCCCGCACTCAGGCTGTTGACGGCATCCGCCAACCGATAATTGCTCACGCCGCGCCAGCGGTCAGCCAGCAGTTCGACCGCGATCAAGACGAAGAAAAACGGCACGGCAAGCAGGATGAAGTCCATGGCGAGTCCATTTTCTGGCAATGGATCAAGATTAGGCCCGCAATGCGGGAATCCCTATGGCGACAACTGCCAAATTAGACGACATTTAGCGCCTCGAATCGGGAGTAGAAAGCATGACCAAAAAAGTTGCTGTGATTCTGTCAGGCTGCGGCGTCTACGACGGCGCGGAAATCCATGAAAGCGTCATCACCCTGCTGCGCCTCGACCAGCGCGGCGCCCAGGTGCAGTGCTTCGCGCCGAACATCGCGCAACTGCACGTGATCAACCACCTCACCGGCGAGGAAATGCCCGAGTCGCGCAATGTGCTGGTGGAGTCCGCGCGGATCGCCCGCGGCAATATCAAGGACCTGCGCGAAGCCGATGCCAACGACTTCGACGCGTTGATCGTGCCGGGTGGCTTCGGCACCGCGAAAAACCTTTCCAACCTGCTTCTTGAAGGCGCCAACTGCACCGTGCACCCGGATGTCCTGGCCCTGGCCGAAGCATTCGCCGAAGCCGGCAAGCCGGTAGGCCTGATCTGCATCTCGCCGGCACTGGCGGCGAAGATCTACGGCCCGGGCGTGGTCTGCACCATCGGCAACGATGCCGAGATCAGTGCAGCCATCGTCAAGATGGGCGGAACTCACGAAGAATGCGATGTGCATGGCATCGTCGAAGACACCGCGCGCAAGCTGGTCACCACCCCGGCCTATATGCTCGCCCAGTCCATCAGCGACGCCGCCGGCGGTATCTACAAGCTGGTCGACCGCGTGCTGGAACTGACCCACGAAGGTGAGTGACCGCCGCTAGCCGGGCTGACGGCTCGGGCCTCAGCCCGGAAACTGCCGCGCCAGCCGCGTCAGGATGCGGTCTAGTGAATTGGCGAACGCCTGCTTTTCGCGTTCGCCATAAGGCGCCTGGCCGCCGCCGACCTGGCCCTGTTCACGCAGGTCGGTGAACAGGTTGCGCACCGCCAGCCGCTCGCCCATGTTGCGCTCATCGAACTCGCGGCCACGCGGATCGAGGGCAGCGACGCCCTTCTTCACCAGGCGGTCGGCCAGCGGCACATCGCTGCAGATCACCAGTTCGCCGGGGACCGCGTGTTCCACCAGGTAATCATCGGCGGCATCCGGCCCGCTCGGCACCACGATCAGCTTTACGCAGGCGAAAGGCGGCTTGGCCTGGGGCCCGCCGGCCACCATCACCACTTCAAATTGACGCTTGAGCGCGAATTTAACGATCTGATCCTTCGCGGCCTTGGGGCAGGCGTCGGCATCGATCCAGATACGCATCATTGAGTTATCCACAGCGAGACGAAACAGGCGGGCAGTATCCCCGCTCGCCCGCCCCGCTTCAAATCAATGCGCCGAAACGCGGCGCCGCTCGCTGAACCAACTGCGCCCATACAGCACCGCGATCGCCAGCAGGGCCGCGACCTGGGCGGCCAGCGAATAGGCGTCGGCATGGATACCCAGCCAGTCGAAGTCGAAGAACGGCACCGGCCGGGTGCCGAAGATCCCGGCTTCCTGCAGCGCCTTGACGCCATGCCCGGCGAACACCACCGACAGCGCGCACAGCAGCGCCGCGTTGATGCTGAAGAACAGCGACAGCGGCAACTTGGCCGAGCCACGCAGGATCACCCACGCCAGACCCACCAACAGCACCAGCGCCGTGGCGCCACCCGCCAGCACCGCCTGATGCCCGGCCGGACCGGCCTGCAACCAGAGGGTTTCGTAGAACAGGATCACCTCGAACAGCTCGCGGTACACCGAGAAGAACGCCAGCATGGCGAAGCCGAAGCGACCGCCGCCGCCGACCAGGCTGCTCTTGATGTAGTCCTGCCAGGCCGCGGCATGCCGACGGTCGTGCATCCACACGCCGAGCCAGAGCACCATCACGCAGGCGAACAGCGCCGTGCAGCCTTCGAGCAGTTCGCGCTGCGCGCCGCCCACATCGATCACATACGCAGCCAGCGCCCAGGTGCCGAAGCCCGCCAGCAACGCCAGTCCCCAACCGATGTTGACGCTGCGCACCGCCGCCTGCTGCCCGGTGTTGCGCAGAAACGCGAGGATGGCCGCCAGAACGAGGATCGCCTCCAGCCCTTCGCGCAACAGAATCAGCAAGCCGGAGATATAACTCAGCGACCAGCTCAGGCCATCACTGCCCAGCAGACCGGCGCACACCTTCAGCTTGGCCTTGGCGTCGGCCAGACGCTGGCTGACCTGCTCCAGCGGCAGGCCGTCCTGAAGCGACTGACGGTAAGCCATCAGGGCTTTTTCGGTGTCTTTGCGCACGGTGCTGTCGACGTTGTCGAGCGAGCTTTCCACCAGTTCGAAGCCTTCCAGATAAGCCGCTACCGACAAGTCGTAGGCTTGCTCGTGGTCGCCGCGCTGGTAGGCCGCCAGACTCTGGTCGAGGGTGGTGGCGGTGTAGTCGAGCAACTGCCCCGGACCGCGCTGGACCTGAGGCGGCTTGGCGCGCTGGGCACGGAAAGCGGGCAGCGCTTGTGCGCCCTGGGCTGCTTCGATTTCAGCCGGGGTCTGACGCGCCAGGTCGGCGAGGTTGAACGGTTTGTCGCTGACGGCCTTGGCCGGGTCGGCACTGAAACCGGCGATGTAGGTGGCCAGGTCCCAGCGCTGGCGCTCGTCGAGCTGGTCGGCGAAGGACGGCATGTCGGTGCCTTCGATGCCCAGGCCGAGGGTGTTGTACAGATCGAACAGGCTCAGCCGGTCGAGGCGCGCGACATCCCGCAGGTTGGCGGGCGGCGGCTCCAGGCCGAGGCCCGCGGGGCCATCGCCGGCACCGCTGTCGCCGTGGCACACCGAGCAGTGCTGGGCATAGAGCGGCGCGCCGCGCGTCGGGTCGGGGGTGATGACCGGGGCCTGGCTGACTTCATACGCCAGCGCCAGCTCGGCGCCCAATTGCCGGGCCTGACGCGCCACGCTGGCGCCATCCTGATGTTCACTGATGGCCTGGCGCAGCTTGCTGACGCCGTCCCGCAACGCCTGGCGCTGAGGCCGCTCCGGCAGGTCGGCGAGCAACCCTTGCAGGACCCCGAGGAACTCCAGTTGCTCGGCGTACTCGGCCTTGTCCACCACGTTGCCGGACTGCACCGTGGCCGGGTAATCCGCGCCGATGTAATCCAGCAGGTGCAGCGCCTTCGCCGCCCCCTCGACAGGTTCAGCCAGTGCCGCGGCACTGCCCAGGGCCAGCACTGGCCACAGCAGCCAGGCGAACAAGCGGGAGCGGGAAATCATGGGGCCAGTCTCGGACGGTAGCGATGAGGCGAATATTGTTCACCGCCGTCCAGGCGGGCTCAAGGCGAATCGTAAAAATTAGCAACAATTTCATTAATTGCCCTTCGGAGTGCGGCGGAAGTTACCGTTCATCGGGCACTTCGGAGATAATGGCACGCGTGCTGGCACTCACCTTCGGTAACAATCCGCACGTCTTGGAGTAACGAAGTCCGCCCCTATACTGCGCGCCTTCCGTTATGCCCTCACGGAATCAAAGAACAATTCAAAAGCACTTTTCGGCCTTCCGAAAGACCCCAACCTCTGTTCAGGGAAGAAGCAATGAAGTCCCGTGTCTTCACGTTTGCCGCGCTTTTCGTGGCACTCCAGCTGACAGGCTGCTCTGTGTTCCGCAGCTACGACAGCGAACTCCAGGAAACCAACCAGCACCTGAGCAGCGGCAACATCGATGCCGCCCTGGCCGTGCTGGAGAAAAACAACACCGGTGAAGACAAGGATCTTCTCTACTACTTCGAAAAAGGCGAGTTGCTGCGCTCCAAGGGCGACCTGACCGGCAGCCAGTTGGCCTGGCGCGAGGCCGATGGGCTGGTGTTCAAATGGGAAGAGTCGGTCAAGCTCGACACCGAGAAATACCTGAGCCAGTTCGGCAGCTACCTGGTCAACGACAAGGTTCGCCGCTACGAAGGCTATGACTATGAAAAAGTCATGCTGACCACCCAAATGGCCCTGAACCTGCTCGCGCAGAACGACTTCGACGGCGCCCGCACCGAAATCAAGAAGACCCACGAGCGCGAGGCGGTGATCGCCGAGTTGCGCGACAAGGAATACCTCAAGCGCGAAGAAGAAGCCGAGAAGGAAGGCGTCACGACCGAGTACAAGGACCTGCGCGGCTACCCGGTCGCCGCCCTTGATGCGCCCGAAGTCATCGGCCTGAAAAACAGCTACCAGAGCGCCTTCAGCCATTACCTGTCCGGCTTCGTCTACGAGGCGCTGGGCGAACAGGGCCTGGCCGCGCCGGGTTATCGCAAGGCGGCGGAGTTGCTGCCCAACACGCCGCTGCTGGAACAGGCCCTGCTCGACCTCGACAAGGACACCAACCACGACAGCGAACCCACCCCTGTCGCCAGCAAGAACAAGGGCAAGCGCAAAGGCAAAGCCAAAGAAGTCGTCGTGGAAAAACCCAAGAGCCAGGACAGCGACGTGCTGATCGTGGTCCAGAGCGGCCTGGCGCCAGCCCGCGACTCGATCCGCATCCCGTTGCCGCTGGTGATCAGCGGCAATCTGGTGATCACCCCGCTGTCGTTCCCGATCATCCGCGAAGACACATCCACCGCCCATGTCGGCCAGGTCACGCTGGACGACAAGTCGCTGTCGCTGACCACGCTCAACAGCACTTCGGCCATGTCTCGTCGGGCCTTGCGCGACGACATGCCGGGCATCATCCTGCGCACCAGCGTGCGCGCCGTCACCCGCGCGGTGGCGCAGAAGCAGATCAACGACGTCAACCCGCTGGCCGGCCTGGCCGTGGGCATCGCCTCCGCCATCACCGAAGGCGCTGACACCCGCACCTGGCGCACCCTGCCCAACGAAACCCTGGTTGCCCGTGTGCGCCTGAGTCCGGGCGAGCACCAGTTGAGCCTGCCGTCAGGCTTGGGCGGCAGCAAGATCGTGGTGAAAGTCGACCGTCCTTATCAGGTCGTTTCGCTGCGCGTCGTTGGCAACCAGGTCTTCGCCGCCGGCTCCGCCAGGCTCCTCACACCTCCGGCTCCGGCAGCCGCCGTCGCCACCCTCAAGTAACCCAAGGACTGTCATGCGCTTCAAACTCGCCATCGCCCTCGCCACCGCCCTGCTGGCCGGTTGCGCCACACCGCCGCCCGCTCCCGGCAGCGCCGCCAGCAAAGTCGTGGTCATGGGCAAGCTGAAGAACATCGAGACCGGCCCGATGCGGGTCGCCCGCGAGAACGGCTTTCTCACCGTCAAGGTCGCGCTGAACAACACCAGCGGCAGCAACAAGACCCTCTTCTATCGCTTCGCCTGGCTGGGCAACGACGGCTTCCCCGTCGCCGACGAGGAAAGCTGGAAGACCCTGACCCTGTACGGTTCGCAATCCAGCGTCTTGCCAGCGATTGCGCCGGTTCCCCAGGCCACCGATTTCCGCCTCGAAGTCCAGTCTCAGTAATTTTTTTCCGGAGTTTTCTACATGAAGTTTGTCCAGCTTTCCCTGCTCGCCGCCGTCGTTGCCCTGGCCAGCGGCTGCTCGTCGCCCTCCCCGGTGCTGGGCGGCAAGAACATCAGCTACGGCGACAGCAAGGCCGTCGAACTGGTGACCAATGAATTCGGTTCCACCGACCTGCAAATGATCGCCGAAACCATGACCCGCTCCCTGGCCCAGTCCGGCGTGCTGCAAGGTCGTCCGGTGGTTCAGGTCTACGACGTGAAGAACAAGACCAGCGAGTACATCGATACCCGCGAGATCACCACCTCGATCAAGACCCAGCTGATGAAGTCCGGCACCGCCCGCTTCGCCAGCGACAACAACCAGATGCAGAGCCAGGTCGACCAGCTCAAGCTGCAGAACCAGAGCGGCCTGTACAAGAAAAACACCGTCGCCAAGACCGGCAACATGATCGCCGCCAAATACCGCCTGGAAGGCTCGATCAGCTCGATCGTCAAGCGCAGCGAGGACTACAAGGACGTCTTCTACAAATTCAGCCTGCAACTGATCGACGTCGAAAGCGGCCTGGCCGAGTGGATGGACGAGAAAGAAATCCGCAAGACCACGGAGCGATAAGCAATGCGCGCATGGATGGGAATTCTGGGCCTGGCCTGCGCCTTTGGCGTACAGGCGGCCCCCAAGGTGGCGGTCACCGATCTGGCGTATCAGGAGCGTGTGGAGCAGTACATCCACATCGTTTCTGCGCAGAACAGTTCGCAGGCAAGCATGTATAGCGCCAGCGGCTCGTCGAACTACAACGAGTTCGAGAGCAGCCAGAGCTACATCGAGCAGACCGAACTGCGCAAGTTCAGCGGCGACATCAAGGGCGAGATCATCAAGTCCGGGATGTTCCAGTTGGTGCAGGGCACGCCCTACACCGCCGACGCCAAGGGTGACGTCTACGACATCATCAAGCGCATCAAGGCCGGCCACTTCAAGGGCGCGGACTATGTGCTGTTCGGCACCTTGTCGGATGTCGACTTCGAGCAGGACACCAACGCCATCGACAACACCAACAGCTACTCGGCGGTGTTGGGCCTGACCCTGGTGGCCGACTTCAGCCTGATCAACACCCGCACCTACGAAATCACCTCGGCGTTCACCGCCATGGGTGAAGGCCAGCAAACCAAGCTGGTCAACGGTCGCGACGCGAAGATCAGCCTGAGCCGGCCGAAGGTGGTGCGTGAAGTGTCGAAAGAGCTGGGCATCGATGTCGCCCGGCAACTGGCCGAGCAGTTGGGCGGCCCGGTACCGGGGCAACCGCGTGCTTACCCAGGCGGCAACAACCTGCCACCGGATGAGCCGGCGCAGATTCTGCGCTGAAGCCGGAGACGGCAAAGAGACACGGGGTCCTTCGCGAGCAAGCTCGCTCCTACAGGCGCGCCG
>NZ_JANLNX010000065.1:0-13116 GCF_025466015.1 Pseudomonas sp. 5P_5.1_Bac1
GCGATGGGAGCTTAGAACTCCAACTGAGCCGAGAACTGCACAGTCCGTGGATCACCCAGGTAGAAGCTGTTCAGCCAGTATTCCTTGTTCGCCAGGTTGGCGACGTTGACCCGGAAGGTCACGTCGTTGTCCGCCACGTGGGTTTTGTAGCGCGCACCCGCATCGAAGGTGGTGAACGACGGCAGGCTCACGTGGTTGGCTTCATCGGCATATTGCTTGCCGGTGTAGTAGGCACCACCGGTCAGCACTACGCCCGGCAGGGCGTCCAGATCGTACTCGGCGTAGACCTTGGCCAGTTGCTTGGCGACGTTGGTCGGGGCGTTGCCTTCGTTGGCGGTGATGGCGGTCTTCTTGACCTGCGGATCCAGCAGGGTGATACCGCCGACCACGGTCAGCTCAGGCAGCACTTTGCCGGTCACGCTGAACTCCATGCCGTTGTTTTCCTGGCGGCCGTCCTGGGTGTAGAGTCCGGCGCTGTTCTTGTAGTTGTTCGGCTTGTCGATATTGAAGAAGGCCAGGGTGAGCAGGGTGTCGCCCACGGTCGCCTTCGCGCCGATTTCATACTGTTCGCTGATCTGCGGCGCCAGCGCCTGACCGGCGTTGATCGCATCGCTTGGCGCTACGCCGCCGGCCTGCAGGCCTTCGATGTAGGTGGCGTAGGTGGTCAGCCAGGGCACTGGCTTGTAGATAAGCGAGATGTTTGGCGAAGTCTTGCTCTTGTTGTACTTGGTTTCGGTCTCCGGCGTGCCGAAGGCCTTGGCGTAGACGAACTCGTTGGTGTAGCTCTTGATCTGGGTCTGGGTCACGCCAAGGATGGTCGACCACTGCTCGTTGAAGGTGATGATGTCGCCGAGCAGGAAGTTGTTGGTTTCCGCGCTGTTGGCCAGGCGCTGGTCGCCATGACCGATGGACCAGCCGGGCTTGGTCACTTGCGGCCGCTCGCTGATCGGCAGGGTGCCCACCGGAGACTGGTACTGCAAATCCAGAGACGGGATGTGGTCCTCGTACTGTTTAACCCGGGTGGTGTTGCCCTGGTAGCCCACGGTCAGCTTGTGGTCCAGCGGGCCGGTGGCGAAGGCGGCATCGAGGAACAGCGAGCCGGATTTTTCTTCGGTTTCGATCGGCGCGAACGCGTACAGCGGCTGGCTGTAGGTGGTGGCGCTGGTCAGCGTCGGACCGGTGTAGGTGAACTCATCGGTGTACTGCTGGGCCGCGAAGGCCGCACGCACGGTGAAGGTGTCGTTCAGGCGCCAGTTGGCGCGCACGCCGGCCTTGTCGGTTTCGTTGTCGGAGAACGACCATTTCTGGCTGTACAGCTTGTCGTTTTTCAGCGACGAAGCATCAGGCCGTTCGATACCCGGCGCGACATACCAGTAGCTGCTCAGCCCATGCACCTGGTTGCGGCGGTGGGAGGCGTCGAACTGGATCTGCAGGTCGTCGTTGACGTTCCAGTCCAGTGCCGCGCTGATCATTTCGCGGCGGTGCTTCTGCAGATCGATGGCGGTCTCGCCGTCCTGCGCCAGCACGTTCAGGCGGTAGGCGAACACGCCGGCGTCGTCGATCTTGCCGCCGAAGTCGCCATGCATGTAGTAGTTTTCGCCGCCGGCGTTGCCGAGGGTGACGCTGTTGTAGCGCTCGTAGGTCGGGCGCTTGAGCACGTAGTTGACCAGGCCACCGGGCGTGCCCGGGCCATACAGGAAGCCGGTCAGGCCGGTGATGATTTCCAGTTGCTCGGTGTCTTCGATGAAGTTGCCGGCATCGGCGCCGTTGCTGAAGCGCAGGCCGTCGTTGGCGATGTTCATGTTGCCGGAGCCGCTGAAGCCGCGGATCGCGACGGCGCTGGCATAACCGGCGGCGCGTGGCCCGTAGAGCTGGGTGGCGGGGTTGCGCTTGAACACGTCGTCGAGGCTGGTGGTCTGGGTGTTCTTGAGGAATTCCTGGGACACCACGCTCATGGAGTAAGGCGTGTCTTGCAGCTTCATGGCGCCGAGGGCGCCGACGTTCTTGATGGTTTCCGCGCGGTAGCCGGCGGCGGCGCTGCCGTCAGCGCTGGCGACCTTGGCGTTGATATCGGTGCTGGGCAGGGCGATGGCGTTTTCTTCCACGGCCACCAGGCTATACGTCCCGGCACTGCTCTGTTGCAGTTGCAGGCCGCTGCCGCGCAGGGCCTGTTGCAGGGCGCCGACGGCGTCGTACTGGCCTTTGACCGGGGCCGAGGTGCGCCCGCTGGCCAGCGCCGGGTCCAGGGTCAGGGCAATGCCGGCCTGGCTGGCGATCTGGTTCAGGGTGGTGGCCAGCGGCGCGGCCGGCAGGTTGTAGCTGCGCAGGTTGCCGGCCTGTTCGGCGGCGATCAGCGGGGTGCTGGCCAACGGTGCGGCGATGGCAATGGCCACGGCCAGCAGACTTGGACGCAGGAAGCTTTCGATTGAGCGGGTCATGCGGGTCCTCGACGGGATATGTGCTAACTAGCCTCCTTGCCGAGCGAGAATTGAAAAGTGATAGGGCTGGATGAAAATATTTTCGATTTAGATTTCGGTGGGGCAGCGACCTGATCGCCGACACGTCAGCGATCAGCTCAGAAGTGGTTATTTGTCGCCGCGCGCCATCACCGTCACCCACCACGGCGTCCGCTGCTGCACCTGCACCGGCAGGGTCGGCAACAGCGATTTCAGCGCCAGGTCGGTGTCATGCAGCGGGAAGCTGCCGGTGATGCGCAAATCGGCGACTTCGGGCGCAACGCCCAGGTAACCGGCGCGATAACGCCCCAGTTCGCCCAGCAGGTCGCCCAGCCGCACGTTGTCCACCACCAGCATGCCGCGAGTCCAGGCGTCGGCGCCGGGCTTGAGGGTGTTGATGCGACCTAATTGGTCGTGGCTCATCAACACTTCCTGGCCTTCATGCACGATCTGCTCGTCGCCGCTGTCCTGCGGCTTGGCGGCCACGGCCGACTGCAACACGCTCAGGCGCGTGCCATCGCCTTCCAGACGCACCAGGAAGCGCGTGCCCAACGCCCGCATGCGACCATCATCGGTGGCGACGACGAACGGACGGAGGTCGTTGGCCTTGTGCCCGGTCTCGATGGAAATCTCGCCGTCGTGCAGCACGATCAGGCGTTCGTTCTCGGTGAAGCGGATGTCCACCGCCGAATGGGTGTTCAGGCTGATCAGCGTGCCGTCGTCCAAGCGCAGGCTGCGCTGCTCGCCGGTGGCGGTGCGCTGGTCGGCGAGCCAGTAACCCAGCGTCTGATGAGCATTGACCCAACTGAGCAGGCCGCCCACCAGCAACAGGCTGGCGAGCCCGCCGCCGAGCTTGCGCACGCGCTGGCGCAGGCTCACACGGGATTGCATCAGGGCTTTGCGCGCCGGGCCCGCGGCGGCGGCGAAACGCTGGTCGAGCATGCCCAGTTGCAGCCAGGCGCGGGCGTGTTCTTCGCTGGCGGCATGCCAGCGCTCGAAGTCGGCGCGTTCCTGGGCGTTGCCGCTGCCGGCATCCAGGCACAGTTGCCAGGCGATGGCGGCATCGAGCACACCGGCGGAAACCGGTCGGGCGTTCAGCGCGCTCATGTCGGCTCGCCGTACAGCGCGATGTAGCACTGGCGCATGCCTTGGGCCAGGTACTGGCGCACCCGCGGCACGGAGACGCCGAGTTTGGCGGCGATCTCGGCGTGCGTCATGCCGTCCAGGCGGTTGTACAGGAACGCCGCGCGGGCCTTGCTCGACAGCTTGCCGAGCAGGCGGTCGATGGCCTTGAGGTCTTCGAGGATCAGCAGCAGCGCTTCGGGGGACGGTTGTTCGGCCTCGGGCACCAGCAGCAGCTCTTCCAGGTACGCCTGCTCCAGCGCCGTGCGGCGGAAATGGTCGAACAGCAGGCCCTTGGCCACGGCCATGAGGAACGCCCGCGGCTGGCGCGGTGCCGGCAACTCGTCGCGACCAAGCAGGCGCACGAAGGTGTCCTGGCTCAGGTCTTCGGCGCGCTCGGCGCTGGCAAGGTTGCGGCGCAACCAGGCGAGCAGCCAGCTGCGGTGGTCGCGGTACAGCGCACCGACCAGCTCGTTGTGAGGGCTAGGCACGGACGACAAGGCGTTCCCCGGGAAAAAGAATGCGTTAACTAACGAGAATTATTCGCGATTGTGTCAGAGCCCGTGGCACTGTGCAATTAACGCTCATCGGATTCAGCGCGGTCGGGGAAGGGCGATTACATCCCGTGGCTTTGCTGGCGCTTGCGCCGCCAGCCCTGGAGGCGTTGCTCCAGAGCCTTCGGGCTGTCCAGTTGCTGGCGCCGGGCCTGGCTGAACAGAATCAGCGCCAGTTCGGCGGTGACCTGGGCGTCGGCGCTGGCGTTGTGACGTTCCTCGACCAGCAGTTTGAAGTGCGCCACCCAGTCGTCCAGGCCGGCGTCGCGCATCACCACATCCGGGTTGAGCAGCGGCGCCAGTTCCGCCACGTCCATAAACGGGTGCGCGAGCTTGTAGCCGAGGCTGTCCTTGAGCGCGCGGCTGAGCATGCGCTGGTCGAAACCGGCGTGGAAGGCCAGCAGCGGGCTGTCGCCGATGAAGTCCATTAGGTCCAGCAGCGCTTCCACCGGGTCGCAGCCGGCGGCGATGGCGCTGGGCGCCAGGCCGTGGATCAGCACGCTGGGCGCGAGCTTGTGGTCGTGGCGGTGCAGGGTGCGTTCGAACTGCTGGCTGAAATCGATGGCGCCGTCCTCGATCACCACGGCACCGATGGACAACACCTGATCGCGGTTGACGTTCAGGCCGCTGGTTTCCAGATCCAGTACCACCCAGCGCTGCTTGCCCAGCGGCGCTTCGCCCAGCACCGGCGGCGTGCCCAGCCCGGCCAGGCGCTGGCGCTGCACGTCGTCGAGGGTGGGTTGGCTGGGGCGCAGCCAGGCAAACAGGCTCATAGCTGAAAACTCACAGTTGGTAACGCAGGGCCAGGCTGCTTTGCAGGCGTTGGGCCTGACGCAGCGATTCACGCAGGATGCGCCGGTCCAGATCGTTGAGGCTGTCCGGGTCGACGCGGTTGGAGTACGGCAGGTTCTGCCGGGTCTGCAACTGGTGCTGCTGCATGCGGGTCTGCTGGATGAAGTGGTAAGCCTCTTCGAAGGCGCCGCCGTCCAGCGGGTCGATGACTTCCTTTGCCACCAGTTGGCGCAGCCGCTCAAGGGTGTTGTTGGCGCTGATGCCGTTGGCCAGGGCCAGCAGGCGCGCGCCGTCGACGAACGGCGTCAGGCCCTGGACCTTGAGGTCGAGGGTGGCGGCCTTGTCGTTGCCGCTGCGGGTCAGGACGAATTCGCGGAAGCGCCCCACCGGCGGTTTCTGGCGCAGCGCGTTGTCCGCCATCATGCGTTGGAACAGGCGATTGTCGGCGACCTGGTCGAGGACGCTCTGGCGCAGTTGTTCGCAACTGTCGTCGTTGCCCCAGACCACCCGCAGGTCGAAATAGATGCTCGAAGCCAGCAGGTTTTCCGGGGTCGCCTCGCGGATAAAGGCGGCGAAGCGCCGCGCCCATTCGGCCCGCGACAGGCACAGCTCGGGATTGCCCGCCATGATGTTGCCCTTGCACAGGCTGAAACCGCACTGCGCCAGGCCCTGGTTGATGTGTTGCGCCAGCGGCAGCAGGCGCCCGCGAATCTCGGCGGCTTCGGCCGCATCGCGGGCGTCGAAGATGATGCCGTTGTCCTGGTCGGTGTGCAGCGTCTGTTCGCGGCGGCCCTCGCTGCCGAAGCAGAGCCAGGTGAACGGTACGCCCGGGTCGCCCTTTTCCTCGATCGCCAGTTCGATCACCCGGCACACGGTGTGGTCGTTGAGCAGGGTGATGATGTGGGTGATCTGCGTCGAGGACGCGCCGTGGGCCAGCATGCGTTCCACAAGCTGGCCGATTTCGCCGCGCATCGCCACCAGGCTTTCCAGGCGCGGCGCGCTGCGGATGGTGCGAGCCAGATGGACCAGGTCGACCCGTTGCAGGGAAAACAGATCGCGCTCGGACACCACGCCGCACAGGCGACGGTCTTCCACCAGGCAGACGTGGGCGATATGCCGCTCGGTCATGGCGATGGCGGCGTCGAAGGCGCTGGCCTGGGGCGTGAGGTAGAACGGCGAGGCGGTCATGTGGCCGGACACCGCCGAGTCGAAGTCGGTCTCGGCCCGGGCCACCACCTGACGCAGGTCGCGCAGGGTGAAGATGCCCACCGGGAAGCGTTCGTCATCGATGATCACGATGCTGCCGACCTGGGTTTCATCCATCAGGCGTACCGCTTCGCGCAGGCTGGTCTGCGGCGGACAGGCCACCGGGTGACGCATGGCCAGTTCGCCGAGGCGGGTGTTCAGCGAATACTGGTTGCCGAGGGTTTCCACCGCGCGGCGCTGGACCTGCTGGTTGACCTGGTCGAGCAGGCTGCTGACGCCGCGCAGGGCAAAATCGCGGAACACTTCGGACAAGGCGAACAGGCGGATAAACGCCGCTTTGTTCAGTTGCAGGCAAAACGTGTCTTCGCCGGCCACGTGTTCGGTGCGGGTGGCGCGCTCGCCCAGCAGGGCGGCCAGCGGGAAGCATTCGCCGCGGGCGATTTCGAAGGTGGTTTCAGTGTCGCCCTTGACCACATGGGTGCGTTCGCCGACCACGCGGCCCTGTTTGACGATATAAAAGTGCTCGACCGGGCCGTCAGCGGGCTTGATGATGCTGTCGCCGGCCGCGTAGAACCGCAGTTGGCACTGCTCGACCAGATAGGCCAGATGGGCGTTTTCCATCTGATTGAACGGCGGGAAGCGTTGCAGGAACTGCATGGTGCCCTGGATGTTCTGCATCACTGCAGTTTTCCCGGCTTGGGTGAAAGCGTCCATTTTGCTCATCGGCGTGACCGTTCCAGGGTTTCGTCCAGGGAAACCGTTTTGTTGTTATTGCCTTCATGGTCGGCTGCGGGCTACCCGGTGCCCATTGGACGTAAGTCTAAGGGAGGGGTGCCGGACGAAATACAGGTTGCAAGCACTCCGAATGCGGTCTGAACTTGATTTACGGGACATTCTGCAGGTCACCGACGATGAGACATCCATGCCCGATCACGATGATTTACTGAGCGACGCCGAACGTGCGGCGCTGGCGGAGCTTACGGCGCCCCCAGCCAGCCCGCAGAAAGTGCTGATCGTCGATGACGACGAAGACGCTCGCGCGCTGCTGGCCGAGATCCTCGAGTTCCACGGTATCGAGTGTGTAACGTTGACCGCTGCTGACGATGCACTGCTGGTCATCGCGAGCGACCGGCGTATTGGCTTGTTGATCACGGATTTGCGGATGGGGCCGTTCGATGGCCTGGAGCTGATTCGCAAGGTGCGCGAATCGGAGTGGGCGCAGCTGCCGATCATCATCATTTCCGGCGATGCCGACGTACAGGACGCGATCACGGCGATGCATTTGAGCGTGGTGGATTTTCTGCTCAAGCCGATCGATGTGGACAAGCTGATGGAGTTGGTGCGGCGGGAGTTGGGGATTCAGGAATGAACGGGGGCCGCTTTTCGGCCCAATCGCGACGGTTCGGCCCGCGCCTACAATGTTTCATGATCAACACGAACCTGTAGGAGCGAGCTTGCTCGCGATCAGGCTGCACAGCAGCCCCACATTCAGCGCCTGCGATCAGAGACCGTTACGCGCCTTGTACTCACGACGACGACGATGCAGCACCGGCTCGGTGTAGCCGTTCGGCTGCTTGGTGCCTTCGACGACCAGCTCGACCGCCGCCTGGAAGGCGATGTTGTTGTCGAAGTCTGGCGCCAGCGGGCGGTACAGCGGGTCGTTGGCGTTCTGCTTGTCCACCACCGGCGCCATGCGCTTCAGGCTTTCCAGCACCTGCTCTTCGCTCACCACGCCGTGGCGCAGCCAGTTGGCCAGCAACTGCGCGGAGATACGCAGAGTCGCGCGGTCTTCCATCAGGCCGACATCGTTGATGTCCGGCACTTTCGAGCAACCCACGCCCTGGTCGATCCAGCGAACCACGTAGCCGAGGATGCCCTGGGCGTTGTTGTCCAGCTCGTTGCGGATTTCGTCGGCGGACCAGTTGGTGTCCGGCGCCAGCGGGATGGTCAGGATGTCATCGACCGAAGCCGGTGCGCGCTTGGCCAGTTCCGCCTGACGGGCGAACACGTCGACCTTGTGGTAGTGCAGCACGTGCAGTGCAGCGGCAGTCGGCGACGGCACCCAGGCGGTGTTGGCACCGGCCAGCGGGTGAGCGATCTTCTGCTCGAGCATGTCGGCCATCAGGTCC
Organism: Pseudomonas sp. 5P_5.1_Bac1; assembly: GCF_025466015.1. Taxonomy (NCBI): domain Bacteria; kingdom Pseudomonadati; phylum Pseudomonadota; class Gammaproteobacteria; order Pseudomonadales; family Pseudomonadaceae; genus Pseudomonas; species Pseudomonas sp. 5P_5.1_Bac1. The sequence continues at coordinate 8,260 of NZ_JANLNX010000065.1, forward strand.
GGCATGGCCCACATGCCTTTACCGATCTGTGCGCGACCTTGCAGGCCAGCAGCCAGGCCGATGTCGACGTTGGAGTTTTCGTAGGCGCCGATCCACTTCTGCGTCTTCATGGCCCCCTTGCGCACCATGGCGCCGGCTTCCATCGAAGTGTGGATTTCGTCACCGGTACGGTCGAGGAAGCCGGTGTTGATGAACACCACGCGCTCGCTGGCAGCCTTGATGCAGGCCTTGAGGTTGACCGTGGTGCGGCGCTCCTCGTCCATGATCCCGACTTTCAGGGTGTTGTGCGGCAGGCCCAGCATGTCTTCGATGCGGCCGAACAGCTCGTTGGTGAACGCCGCTTCTTCCGGGCCGTGCATCTTCGGTTTGACGATGTAGACCGAACCGGTACGGCTGTTCTTGCGGGTGGCGCTGCCGTTGAGGTTATGGATCGCCGCGAGGTTGGTGACCAGGCCGTCGAGGATGCCTTCCGGCACTTCGTTACCGTCCTTGTCGAGGATCGCGTCGATGGTCATCAGGTGGCCGACGTTACGCACGAACAGCAGCGAACGACCGTGCAGGGTGACGGTGCCGCCATTGGGCGCGGTGTATTCGCGGTCCGGGTTCATGGTGCGGGTGAAGGTCTGGCCGCCCTTGCTCACGCTTTCCGCCAGGTCGCCCTTCATCAGGCCGAGCCAGTTGCGGTAGACCACGACCTTGTCGTCGGCATCGACGGCGGCCACGGAGTCTTCGCAGTCCATGATGGTGGTCAGTGCGGCTTCGACCAGGATGTCTTTCACGCCGGCGGCGTCGGTCTGGCCGACCGGGGTGGTCGGATCGATCTGGATCTCGAAGTGCAGGCCGTTGTGCTTGAGCAGGATGCCGGTTGGCTCGGAAGCCTGGCCCTGGAAGCCGATCAGTTGCGCGTCGTCACGCAGGCCGCTGTTGCTGCCGCCTTTGAGGGCGACGATCAGCTTGCCGCCGTCGATGCTGTAGCGGGTGGCGTCGACATGGGAGCCGGCAGCCAGTGGCGCGGACTCGTCGAGGAAGGCGCGGGCGAAGGCGATGACCTTGTCGCCGCGAACCTTGTTGTAGCCTTTGCCTTTTTCCGCGCCATCGGCTTCGCTGATCACGTCGGTGCCGTAGAGCGCGTCATACAGCGAGCCCCAGCGAGCGTTGGAGGCGTTCAGGGCGAAGCGGGCGTTCATCACCGGGACGACCAGTTGCGGGCCGGCCATGCGGGCGATTTCGTCGTCCACGTTCTGGGTGGAGAGCTGGAAATCCGATGCTTCTGGCAGCAGATAACCAATTTCCTGAAGGAATGCTTTGTAAGCCACGGCGTCGTGGGCCTGGCCTTTGCGCGCCTGGTGCCAGGCATCGATCTGCGCTTGCAGGGTGTCGCGTTTGCTCAGCAGGGCTTTGTTCTTTGGAGCGAGGTCGTGGATGATCTTTTCCGCACCTGCCCAGAACTTCTCGGCGCTGACGCCGGTTCCGGGAATGGCTTCGTTGTTCACGAAGTCGAACAGGACTTTGGCGACCTGAAGGCCACCGACTTGAACGTGTTCAGTCATTGCTTGCCTCACTCTGCTCAGCTATTACGCTTTTCTATTTATGCCTTACGCGCTTCTCTAAACACGGCACCAGGGCATGCCCTTGCGGGCGACTGGGTGCGGCCTTCCAGACGGGCTGGCGGGCGGTTGCGCATTTTCACAGGCGCTTGGCAGACATCGGATCGGAACGTTTTGTAGTCCGCGCCGCGGCATACTACATGATGCGCTGCGCTTGTGAAAATTAGACTAAATACGTCGTTCTGCGACCGTTTGGTCGCATGGGGTCACGCTGGGAAGGCGTATGTTCGCAAAATTTGTGTGGATTGTTCCAGATAAATCTTAAAACAGTACACGATTTGATTTTCGAAAGGCCTGCGGCAGGTTGCCGCGCCTTGCCTATACTTTCCCGGCGCGCCGTTGCCATGGGCGTTTCCACGGGTTTTCCAGCAGAGGTCGTCCGCGTGAATCATCTTGTACTCACTGTCATCGCCGCCGACAAGGCCGGCCAGGTAGAGCGTATCGCTCAATGCATCGCCGAGCATAATGGCAATTGGCTGGAAAGCCGCATGTCACGGATGGCCGGGCAGTTCGCCGGGATCCTGCGGGTGGCGGTGCCGGCCGAATCCCACGAAGAACTGGTGGACGCCTTGCAGGCGTTGGGTGAGCGCGGCATTCGCGTGCTGATCGCCGAAAGCGGTATCGAACCGTCCTGCACCTGGAAACCCATTGCCATGAGCCTGGTGGGCAATGACCGTCCCGGTATTGTCCGCGACATCACTCGTCTGCTGGCCGAGCAGGGCGTCAATGTGGAACGCCTGAACACCGATGTGCGTCCGGCGCCGATGAGCAGTGAACCCCTGTTCCACGCCGATGCACTGCTTGCCGTGCCGCTGACCCTGTCGCTGGATGACTTGCAGTCGCGCCTCGAAGCGCTGGCCGACGACCTGATGGTGGACCTGGAACTGCGCCCGGAAGAGTAGTTATCCCCAATTCCCTGCTGTTTCACTTATCCCGTTTTATCGGGGACCCGCCTGTGGATAAGCTGGGGAGTCACGGCGCCAGGCCATACGGGCCGTGGCTTTCCGGCGTTTGAGCAAAAAATCACCAGAATTCAGGGGCTTGTGCACAAAGCACGGGGATGAGGGTGTGGATAACCTTGGGAGAGGTTGCTGGAGGCCACGAACGGCGTGGCCTCCGCAGGTTTGTACGTTTTTTGATCAGGCGCGGCGACGCAAACTCATCCAGGCATCGACGCTGTAGAGCGCCAGACCGGCCCAGATAAACATGAACGCCACCAGCGTGCTGCTGGACAAATGTTCATCGAACAACAGCACGGCCTGCAGCAACACCAGGGTTGGCGCGAGGTATTGCAGGAAGCCCAGCGTGGTGTACGGCAGGTGCCGCGCGGCGGCGTTGAAGCACACCAGCGGGACCAGCGTCACCGGGCCGGCCGCCATCAGCCACAGCGCTTCGCTGCTCATATAGAACGCCGGTTGGGCGCTGTGTGCGTCCGGGTGCAGCAGCAGCCAGCCGAGCGCCAGCGGCACCAGCATCCAGGTTTCCACGACCAGGCCGGGCAGGGCGGCGACCGGCGCCTGTTTGCGGATCAGCCCGTAGAAGCCGAAGGTCAGCGCCAGCACCAGCGACACCCAGGGCAAGCTGCCCACCTGCCAGACCTGCTGCGCCACGCCCAGCGCCGCCAGGCCCACCGCGACCCATTGCAAGCGCCGCAGTCGCTCGCCGAGCAACAGCATCCCCAACAGCACGTTTACCAGCGGGTTGATGTAGTAGCCGAGGCTGGCTTCGAGCATGCGCCCGTTGTTCACCGACCAGACGTAGGTCAGCCAGTTGGCCGCGATCAGCACGCCGCTGACCGCCAGCACCGCCAGGCGACGCGGATTCTCGCGCAGCTCGCGCCACCAGCCAGGATGCTTCCAGACCAACAGCAGCAAGGAGCCGAACAGCGCCGACCAGAGCGCCCGGTGGACGATGATTTCCAGTGAAGGAACGCTTTGCAGCGCCTTGAAGTAGAGCGGGAACAGGCCCCAGATGATGTAGGCGGTAAGGCCCAGGATGTACCCGCGGCGCGGGTTTGCGGCAGTCATGCAGGTTCCTTGCTTAGCTAGCTAAATACGCCGCCATTGTAGACAGAGCGCCAGACACATTTAGAACAATTTCAGCGGCGCTTCGTCCAGCGCCGCGCACTGTTCGCGCAGGGCGAGAATCTGGTCGCCCCAGTAACGCTCCTGGCCGAACCAGGGGAAGCTGCGCGGGAACGCCGGGTCGTCCCAGCGCCGTGCCAGCCAGGCGCTGTAGTGCAACAGGCGCAGGCCGCGCAGGGGTTCGATCAGGGCCAGCTCACGCGGGTCGAAGTCGTGGAATTCGTTGTAGCCGTCCATCAGCTCGGCCAACTGGCCCAGGCGTTCTTCGCGGTTGCCGGCCAGCATCATCCACAGGTCCTGCACGGCAGGGCCCATGCGGCAGTCATCGAGGTCGACGATATGGAATACGTCGTCGCGGCACATCATGTTGCCGGGGTGGCAGTCGCCGTGCAGGCGAGTGAGCTTGTGCGGAGTGCGGGCGTAGATGGCCTCGATGCGCTTGAGCAGGTCGCGCGCCACGGATTCGAAGGCCGGCAGCAGGCTCTTCGGCACGAACCCGCCGTCGAGCAGGGTGGCCAGCGAGGCGTGGCCGAAGTTATCCACCGCAAGGTGCTCCCGGTGGGCGAATGGACGGGTGGCGCCCACCGCGTGCAGGCGGCCAAGCAATTGGCCAAGGCGGTAGAGCTGATCCAGGTTGCCCGGCTCCGGCGCGCGGCCACCGCGGCGCGGGAACAGCGCGAAGCGGAAACCGGCGTGCTCGAACAGGGTCTTGCCGTTGTGCGCCAGCGGCGCGACGACCGGCACTTCGCAATCGGCCAGTTCGGCGGTGAAGGCATGTTCTTCAAGAATCGCGGCGTCGGTCCAGCGGTCAGGCCGGTAGAACTTGGCGATCACCGGCTCGGCGTCTTCGATGCCGACCTGATAGACGCGGTTCTCATAGCTGTTCAGGGCCAGCACCCGCGCGTCGCTGAGCAGGTCCTGGCTTTCAATGGCATCCAGGACCAGATCGGGAGTGAGGGTATTGAAGGGATGAGACATGCGCGACTCCGGCTGTGCGGCAGGTGAGCGGCCGCATCGATTCGGCATGGTAACTCAGGGCGCAAACCTTGTAGGAGCGGGGGTGGTGGGGGGGGGGGGGGGGGGGGGGGGGGGGGGGGGGGGGGGGGGGGGGGGGTGGGGGGGGGCGGGGGGGGGGGGGGGGGGGGGGGGGGGGGGTGGGCGGGGGG
>NZ_JANLNX010000034.1:0-12782 GCF_025466015.1 Pseudomonas sp. 5P_5.1_Bac1
TACGTGCCCGCCGAGCTGGAGGCGGAAGACTTCGACCTGCGCCATCACCTCGAACAACTGCTGACCCGGCTCAGCGTGCAGAGCGGGCAGGGACGGCAGATCGAGGCGGGCGACGAAGACGTGATCAACCTGATCGCCATGCTCTTCGACTTCATCCTCACCGACCGCAACCTGCCGCGCTCGCTGCGGGTGCTGATCGCTCGCCTGCAGATCCCCCTGCTCAAGGTGGCGCTGCTGGACAAGCGCTTCTTCAGCCGCGCCACGCACCCGGCGCGGCGGCTGCTCAATGAAGTGGCCGACGCCGCGATGGGCTGGGACAAACGCGACGACTACCAGCGCGACAGCCTCTATCAGCGCGTGGAAATGCTGGTGCAGCGGCTGCTGGACGACTTCAACGATGACCCGGCGATCTTCACTGAGTTGCTCAACGACTTCCTCGCGTTCAACACCGACGAGCGCCGCCGCAGCGAGTTGCTGGAGCAGCGCACCCGCGACGCTGAGGAAGGCCGGACTCGCACCGAGCAGGCCCGGCGTCGGGTGCAGCAGGAACTGAACACGCGCCTGCAGGGCCAGTACCTGCCGCGGATTGTGGTGCAGGTGCTGGAAGATGCCTGGAGCCAGGTGCTGTTGCTGGCCTGGCTCAAGCACGGCGAGGACTCGATGCCGTGGCGCGAGGCCCTGATGACCATGGATGAACTGCTGTGGAGCGTTGGCCCGCTGGCGCACGCCGACGACCGCGCGCGCTTGCTGGAGCGGGTGCCCGGCTTGCTCAAGGCGCTGCGTGAGGGGCTGGGTGGAGCGGCGTTCGATCCGTTCGCCACCAGCGAATTCTTCGCCTGCCTGGAGGTTCTCCACCTCAGCGCCTTCGACCCGTCGGGCGGGCAGGGCGATGCAACAGAGGCCACCGCGCGGGTGCTGGTGCGCGATGAACTCAATCTGCGCGGGCCTGAAGACTGGTCGTCGGGCGACAGCGACGCGCACCTCGCCGAGGACGACCCGGCGCTGCTGCGGGTCGGCCAACTGCAAGCGGGCACCTGGATCGAACTCGACGACGAAGGCGAGCCGCTGCGCTGCAAGCTGATTGCCCTGTTCGACGACAGCGACCGCTATGTGTTCGTCAACCGTACCGGCCTGAAAGTCCGCGAGTGGACCGCCATGGGCCTGGCCGTGGCCCTGCAGCGCGGCGAAGTGACGCTGCTGGACGACAGCCTGCTGTTCGACCGTGCGCTGGACTCGGTGGTCAGCCAGTTACAGGGCCGTCGGCACTGAGCCATCACCCACTTTTTAGCGATACAGACGCTGCCGCTAGGGGCATACTTGCGCGGTGCCCTCGTGTTTCAGGACTTTTTATGCAGTTGGATCGCACTACAGGCTGGTTTGCTGGTGTCACCCATTGCCCTTCCCCCAATTTCAATGCGCGCCCCGACGGCGAGGCGATCGCCCTGCTGGTGATCCACAACATCAGCCTGCCGCCCGCGCAGTTCGCCACCGGCAAGGTCCAGGCGTTCTTCCAGAATTGCCTCGACCCTTGCGAGCATCCGTTTTTCGAAACCATCAAGGACCTGCGCGTGTCGGCGCATTTCCTGATCGAGCGCGATGGCCATGTCACCCAGTTCGTGTCGTGTCTCGACCGTGCCTGGCATGCCGGCGTCTCGCGTTTCGGCGAGCGTGAAGGCTGCAACGACTTTTCCATCGGCATCGAACTGGAGGGCACCGACGAGCTGCCGTTCACCGATGCCCAATACCGCGCGCTGGAGCAGGTGACCCGGCAATTGCGCGCGGCCTGGCCGGCCCTCGATGGCGAGGGCATCCAGGGCCACAGCGATATCGCCCCCGGCCGCAAGACCGATCCCGGCCCGGCGTTCGACTGGGCGCGCTACCGCGCCGCCCTGCGTGACAAGGAGGACTGACGATGAATTTCCTGGTGCTGTTGCTGGTGTTGTGGGTGGAGAAATTCTCCGCCCTGCGCGCACGCCTGCAACGTGACGGCTTTTTCCTGACTGAACTGGCGCGCCTGGAGCGCACCGGCAAGACCCACCCCTGGTGGATCCTGGCGATTCTCGTGCTGTTGCCGGTGGCGCTGCTGGCGCTGCTGCTGCATGTGCTGGAACCGGTGGCTTACGGACTGCTGGCCTTGCCGGTGCACGTCCTGGTGCTGATCTACAGCCTGGGCCGGGGTGATGTGAAAGCGTCGCTCGGCCCGTTCCGCGATGCCTGGCGCCGTGGTGACGAACAGGCCGCGGTGCATGTGGCCGAGCGCGACCTGAAGGTGATCGCCGACGACGAAAACAGCTTGCTGCACAAGGTTCAGGGCCACCTGCTCTGGGACGCCTGCCAGAGCTTTTTCGCGGTGATCTTCTGGTATGTGCTGCTGGGGCCTGCCGCTGCGCTGGCTTATCGTTTGCTGGCGCTGACCGCCGACAACGCCAACAACCCGGCCTTGCAGGAGCGCGCCCGGCAACTGCGCCACGCCTTCGACTGGGCGCCGGTGCGGGTTCTGGCGGCGAGCTTTGCGCTGGTGGGCAATTTTGTCGCGGTAAGCCGGGTGATGTTGCCCGAACTGCTCAACTGGCATATCGCCGCGCCACGGCTGATCAACATGGCTGGCCATGCTGCCGCAGAACTGCCCGCCACTGCGCCGGTGGGCGCGGAAGGGTTGGCGGGGCTGGATCATCTGTGGGAGTTGCTGCTGCGTTCGGCGGTGCTGTGGTATGCGTTTTTTGCCTTGTGGACAGTGTTGGGGTGAGGTTTTTCGGGGGGCGATTTTCGGCCAATCGCGAGCAAGCTCGCTCCTACAGAGATTACGAACACGCTGTAGGAGCGAGCTTGCTCGCGATGGCCTCTAATGCGGCTCCTGGTCCCAATAATGACTCGCTAGTCGCTTTACCTTAAGTTACAAACCTCTTCTTCGATATGCGCTATACAGTTGCATAAGCGCGGTAAATGGCTATCTGCCATAGCGCCAGACAACAATAAGAAATCGAAGGAGACGCCCAGTGAAGAGCCTGCTCCGTCCGGCCGTTGCGTTGATGAATCGCCTGAGCTTCGGGATGAAGTTCAGTCTGATAAGCGTCATGTTCTTCCTGCCCATGCTAGTGACCAACTTCTATCTGGTCAGCGATTCCTACGCCAAATTCCATGCGACCCGCGTTGAACTGCAGAGCCTTGATCTGCTGCGCGGCAGCCTCGCCCTGCGCGCCGATCTGGAAACCCTCGGCAACCTCGTGCAGATCAACGCCGTGCTTGGTCAGGCGGGCAAGGCCGAGGACATCGAGGCACGCATCGCCACGCTGGGCCAGCAAGCCCAGGCGCGGCTCGCCGCGCTGCAGCCGGTGAGCACCGACGAAGCGCTGGCCAAGGCATTCACCAGCAAACGCGACGAACTGGCCAGCGCCCTGGCGACCGCCCAGGCAGAAAGCTCGCTGCAGGCGCAGGTCGCCCTGTTCGACAAGCTGCAATCCCAGGCCCAGACCCTGCCACGCGTGGTCGCCAGCCAGTCGGGCCTGAGCCAGGACGACGACAGCGCCATGCGCCAACTCAGCGAACTGGTCACCACGGTGACCCCGCAAGTCACCCAGATGCTCGGTGAAGGCCGGGCCATGGGCTCTTATTCGCTGGGCCAGGGCTTTATCAACTCCACCGCCAGCACCCGCTTCGAAGACCTGCTGCAGCAACTCGACAAACTCGCCGCCGACTACGCCCTCAAGGTCCAGGATGCACTGGCCGGCGATGCGCAGGCCCAGGCTCGCCTCGGGTCCCAGGCCGCCAGCAGCCAGGCCTCGCTGAAACAGGCCAGCGAGCTGTTCGAAAGCCAGGTGGTGGTGGCCGAAACCCTCGATGCGCCGTGGACGAGCTTTTATCAGCAGACCAGCGACCTGATGGCCCGCACCTACGAACTGAACGACGCCACCGTGGCCTTTCTCGACCAGCAATTGCAGCAGCGCCTGGGCGAATACCGCAGCCACATGATCCTGCTGGTGGCGGCGTTGGCCACGGTGTTCCTGCTGATTGTCTACCTCTACAGCGGTTTCTATGCCTCGACCCGCAACACCCTGAGCAGCCTCGGCGCGGTGATGGACAAAGTCGCGGCCGGCGACATGACGGTCAGCTTCCAGGCTCAGAGCCGTGACGAACTGGGGGAACTGGGCCAGGTGTTCAACGGCACGGTGCGGCGCATCCATGACCTGATCGAGCGCGTCGGCCAGACCGTCAGCGAAGTCGAGCGTCAGGCCGAGCAGGTGCATGTGGTATCGTCCCGCAGCAACCAGGCGGTGAGTGGCCAGCGCGGGCAGATCGAGCAGGTCGCCACGGCGATGAACCAGATGTCCGCCACTGCCCAGGAAGTCGCGCGCAGCGCGGCGGCGGCGGTGAGCAGCGCCCACAGCGTCAACCAGGAGACGGTCACCGGCCGTGGCCTGGTCGAGTCGCAGCAGGGCAGCATTGCCGGGCTCGCGGCGGAGATCGATCAGTCGGTGGCGGTGATCAACCAGTTGGTCAGCGACAGCCAGGCCATCAGCCGGGTGCTGGAAGTGATCAAGAGCATCGCCGAGCAAACCAACCTGCTGGCGCTCAACGCGGCTATCGAAGCGGCGCGGGCGGGCGAGCAGGGCAGGGGCTTCGCGGTGGTGGCGGACGAAGTGCGCACGCTGGCCAAGCGCACCCAACAGTCCACCGGTGAAATCGACGAAATGATCTCGCGCCTGCAAAACGGCGTTGGTGCGGCGGTGCGGGCGATGGACAGCAGCCACCAGATGGCGGCGGGGACGGTGAGTCAGTCGCAGCAGGTGCAACAGGCGCTGGAAAATATTCTCGGCGCGATCGGCATGATCGTCGACCAGAACCAGCAGATCGCTGCGGCGGTGGAACAACAGACCGCGGTGGCCCACGACATCGACCAGAACATCGTGCAGATCAACCGCGCGGCGGAGCACACGACCCAGGGCGCGCACCAGACCGAGGATGCAAGCCGGCAGTTGAGTGCGCAGGTGATGGAGTTGAAGCAGTTGATCGGGGCGTTCAGGGTTTAGTTCGAAGGGCTCATCGCTGGCTTGTCGGGGCGCCGAACCGCAGCGATAGGGCCCTTAATCCCAGCCAAACACCTCACAGGCATTGCGGCTACTAGCCTCCGCCAGTACCTCCACCCCAATCCCCATGATCCCCGCCAGCGCCGCAGCAATCTCCGGCAAATGCACCGGACTGTTCCTGATCCCCGGAAACATCGCTGGCGCCATGTCCGGCGCATCGGTTTCCAGCACCACACTGTCCAGCGGCAAACGCGGCAGCACCTTGTGCAGGCGCAGCGCTTGCGGCCAGGTGGCGGCGCCGCCAAGGCCGAGCTTGAAGCCGAGGCGGACATATTCCCGCGCCTCTTCATAGCTGGCGGCAAACGCATGAATGATCCCGCCCCGAGGCAGTTTGAACCGCTTGAGCGTGGCGATCACCGCCGCATGGCTGCGGCGCACATGCAGCAACGCCGGCAGATCGAAATCCACCGCCAATTGCAGTTGCGCCTCGAACAGCGCCTGCTGGCGCTCGCGGTCCAGCTCCGGCAGGTAGTAATCCAGGCCGAATTCGCCCACGGCGCAGAGTTGCGGATCGCCGCGCAGGCGGCTCAGCCAGTCGCCCAGCGCGGTCAGGTGCTGCGGCGTGTGCGCGTCGAGGTACACCGGGTGCAGGCCGAACGCCGCGTACAGCGATGGCTCGGCCTTGACCAGATCCCACACCCGTTGCCAGTTGGCCTCGAAGACCCCCAGCACCACCATCCGCTCGACCCCGGCCGCTTCGGCCGCCGCCAGCAGCTCGCGGCGGTCAGCGTCGAAGTCGGGGAAGTCCAGGTGGGTGTGGGTGTCGATCAGGCGCATGCTCAGCCTTTGAAGATCCGCTGCTTGAAGGTCCGCGCTACCGCGTGAATGCCCGGCTGGTACTGCTTCTGTTCGATGGCGGCGAGGGCCAGTTCCAGCGCGGTTTCGGCGATCAGGCCATGTTGCTGGGCCATGGCGTTGACCGGCAGGGGCAGGAAGTCGAGCAACTGGGTGTCGCCGAAGGTGCCCAGGTGCAAAGTGCGGGAGTCGGCCGGGCGGGTCGACAGCACGTCGAACACCCCTTGCAGCAGCACGTAGGAGGTGGTCACCAGTGCATCCGGCAGGCCGCCCAGGTCGGCCAGCAACTGGCTCATCAATTCGCGGCCGCATTCGCGGCTGAATGCCTCGCCCTGGTACTGGCTGACCTTGCCGGTGAACGCGTGCAGCGCTTGGTCAAAACCGCTGGCGCGGGCCTGGCTGACGCTGAGTTCCGGGCGTGCGCCGATCAGGGCGATGTTCGACGGCGCCAGTTCCAGCAGGCTGCCGGTGAGTTGCAGGCTGGCCGGTTGGTCGTCGCTGACCACCGAGCAGAACGCCTTCGGGTCCATGCTGCGGTCGATCGCGATGATCGGCATGCCTTTGTCCTGCAGCTCGCGGTAGCTGTCGTCGCTGGGCGGCAGGCAACTGGCGACGAACAGCGCGTCGCAGCGGCGGGCGCGGAACAGTTGCTGCAATTGCCGCTCGCTGTCGGGCTGGTCGTCGCTGCTGGCGATCAGCAACTGGTAGCCGCGAGCCCGCGCACCTTGCTCAAGCTGCTTGGCGATGCGGGCGTAGCTGGGGTTTTCCAGGTCGGGGAGGATGAAGCCGAGTGTCCGCGTATGCCGGCTGCGCAGACCCGCTGCTTGCGGGTTGGGGGTGAAGCCATGGGCTTCGACCACCGCGCGGACACGTTCCACGGTCGCATTGCTGATGCGTTGCTGTTCGGCCTTGCCATTGATCACGTAGCTGGCGGTGGTCACGGAGACACCGGCCAGACGGGCTATATCGCTGAGTTTCACCGAATTTTCCTTGTTATATACCGGGACTGGCTGCGAAGCCTGACCGCGCATTGTCGCCGATCCTGAGCCTTTGGCGCAGACGACCATTGTCGCAATTGTCCGGCACGAAGGGACTTCATTGTTCGCAGGTTATCGAGTAACGTGCACTCCATTTATGGATTAAACGTTTCAGCAAGCGATTTTACTGCCGCACCAAGCGCTTGCCATAGGATCAGATGATTGCTGGCCCTATGCTTTTACCTCAACAACAATAACCTCGACGCCGTCCCGGCGTTGCAAAGGAGACGGTCATGCTCGAGTTCACCACGGCGCAGATATCCATGGGCCAGACGGCTGTGGACAAGTCCGCGGCCTTGCAGCTTCTGGCCGGACACCTGGTGCGCGACGGGCTGGTTGCCGACGGTTACCTGGCCGGTCTGCAGGCCCGCGAAGCGCAGGGCTCGACCTTTCTCGGCCAGGGCATCGCCATTCCCCACGGCACGCCGCAGACCCGCGACCTGGTGCACGTCACCGGCGTGCGCCTGATGCAATTCCCCGAGGGCGTGGACTGGGGCGACGGCCAGCGCGTCTACCTGGCCATCGCCATTGCCGCGCGCTCCGACGAGCACCTGCGCCTCTTGCAACAACTCACCCGCGCCCTTGGCGACGCGGACATGGCCGACGCCCTGAGCCGCGCCGACAGCGCCGAAGCGGTGCTGCACCTGTTGCAGGGCGCGCCGCGCGAGCTGCTGCTGGATGAGCGCACCCTTGGCCTCGGCGTGCCCGCCGACGATTTCGACGACCTGCTCTGGCAAGGCGCCCGGCTGTTGCGCCGTGTGGAGTGCGTCGACGGTGATTTTGCCGGCCGCTTGCAGCAGGTCGATCCGCTGCCGCTGGGTGACGGCCTGTGGTGGCTGCACAGCGCGCAGGCGGTGCGCCAGCCGGGACTGGCCTTCGTCACGCCGCAACAACCGCTGCGCCATCAGGGTCAGCCGATCAATGGCCTGTTCTGTCTCGCCAGCCAGGGCGAGGCGCATCAAACCGTGCTTGAGCGCCTGTGCGGTCTGTTGGTCGAGGGCCGGGGGCAGGAATTGTTGCGCGCCGGCAACGTCCGCACCGTGCTGGGCATGTTGGGCGGCGCTGTACCGACCGATTGGCCCAGCGCCCGCATCGCCCTCGCGAACCCCCACGGCCTGCATGCGCGTCCGGCGAAGATCCTCGCGCAACTGGCCAAGGAATTCGACGGCGAGGTGCGGGTGCTGGTGGTCGACGGCAACGCCCCCGCCGTTTCGGTGAAGAGCCTGAGCAAGTTGCTGAGCCTCGGTGCGCGCCGTGGTCAGGTGCTGGAATTCAGTGTCGAGCCGAGCATCGCCGCCGCCCTGCCGGCCTTGCTGGCGGCGGTCGAAAGTGGCCTCGGCGAAGAGGTCGAAGCGCTGCCCGCCGTCACCCAGGTGGCGATCGACGCGCCCACGCCGCTGGCCGCACAGGTGAAGCCGGCGGACGGCTCGACGCTCCAGGGCATCGCCGCCGCGCCTGGCATCGCCAGCGGTCCGGCGCATGTTCACCTGTTGCAGACATTCGATTACCCGCTGCGTGGCGAATCCCCGGCACTGGAGCGCCAGCGTCTGCAAGACGCACTGGCCCGGGTGCGCGCCGAGATCGACGGGCTGGTCCAGCGCAGCCAGGCCACGGCGATCCGCGAGATTTTCATCACCCACCTGGAAATGCTCGCCGACCCCGGCCTCGGCGACGAAGTGGAATTGCGCCTGCGCCAGGGCGAAAGCGCTCCGGCCGCCTGGCTGGCGGTGATCGACGCGGCGGCGCGGCAGCAGGAAGCGTTGCAGGACGCCTTGCTCGCCGAGCGTGCGGCGGACCTGCGTGATGTTGGCCGCCGCGTGCTGGCGCAACTCTGTGGCATCAGCGAAACGCCCGAGCCCGAGCAGCCTTACGTGCTGGTGATGGCCGAGGTCGGCCCGTCCGATGTGGCGCGCCTGGACCCGGCGCGGGTCGCCGGTATTCTCACTGCCCGCGGCGGCGCCACCGCGCACAGCGCCATTGTGGCGCGGGCGCTGGGCATTCCCGCCGTGGTCGGCGCTGGCGATGCGGTGTTGTTGATCGCCCCCGGCACGGCGTTGCTGCTGGACGGTCAGCGCGGGCGTGTCACCGTGGCGCCGGCCGCGGATCAACTGCAAAAGGCCCTGGCCGAGCGCGAGCAACGCGAAGAGCGCCTGCGCGCGGCCCACGCCCGGCGCCATGAGCCGGCGGTCACCCGCGACGGCCATGCGGTGGAAGTCTTCGCCAACATCGGTGAAAGCAGCGGCATCGACAAAGTAGTCGAGCAGGGCGCCGAAGGCGTTGGGCTGCTGCGTACCGAACTGATTTTCATGGCCCATCCGCAATTGCCGGACGAGGCCACCCAGGAAGCCGAGTACCGCCGCGTGCTCGACGGCCTCGTCGGGCGTCCGCTGGTGGTGCGCACCCTCGACGTCGGTGGCGACAAGCCGCTGCCGTACTGGCCGATCGACAAGGAAGAAAACCCGTTCCTCGGCGTGCGCGGCATCCGCCTGACCCTGCAACGTCCGCAGGTAATGGAAAGCCAGCTTCGCGCCCTGCTGCGGGCGGCGGGCGAGCGGCCGTTGCGGATCATGTTCCCTATGGTCGGGCAGGTGGAGGAATGGCGTCAGGCGCGGCAGATGGTCGAGCGCTTGCGCGGCGAGATCCCGGTCGCCGACCTGCAGGTCGGGATCATGATCGAAGTGCCGTCGGCGGCGCTGTTGGCGCCGGTCCTCGCGGCGGAAGTGGATTTCTTCAGTGTCGGCACCAACGACCTGACCCAGTACACCCTGGCCATCGACCGGGGGCACCCGAGCCTTTCGGCCCAGGCCGACGGCCTGCACCCGGCGGTGCTCAACCTGATCGACATGACCGTGCGCGCGGCCCACGCCCATGGCAAATGGGTAGGCGTGTGCGGCGAACTGGCGGGCGATCCGCAGGCGGTGCCGCTGTTGGTCGGGCTGGATGTGGATGAATTGAGCGTGGCGCCGCGTGGCATTGCCGAAGTGAAGGCCCAGGTGCGCGCCCTGAGTATTGAACACGCCCGGATGCTCGCGCGAAAAGCGCTGAGCCTGGGCAGTGCCGGCGATGTGCGGGCACTGGTGGAGACGCAGTGATGGCCAAGATTCTGACCCTGACCCTGAACCCGGCGCTGGACGTGACCGTGAGCCTGGAGGCGTTGCGCGCCGGCGCGGTCAACCGCGCCTCGGCCCAGCACAGCCATGCCGCCGGCAAGGGCCTGAACGTGGCCCAGGTGCTCGCCGATCTCGGCCACGGGCTGAGTGTCAGCGGCTTTCTCGGCCTGGACAACCTGGCGCCGTTCGAGGCGCTGATGCAGCGTCGCGGCTTCGTCGACGGCTTTATCCGCGTGCCGGGCGAGACCCGCAGCAATATCAAGCTGGTGGAACACGGCGGAGAAGTCACCGACATCAACGGCCCGGGCCCGGAGGTGGACGAAGCGGCGCGCCAGGCGCTGCTCGACCGGCTCGACCAACTCGCCCCCGGACACGACGCCGTGGTGGTCGCCGGCAGCCTGCCACGCGGCATCAGCCCGCAGTGGCTCGAAGCGCTGCTGACCCGGCTCAAGGCCATGGGCCTGAAAGTCGCTTTCGACAGCAGCGGCGCCGCCCTTGAAGCCGGCCTGCGCGCCGTGCCGTGGCTGGTCAAACCGAACACCGAGGAGCTGGGCGAAGTGTTGGGCACGCCGGTGCACGGCTTTGCCGAGCAGCGGGCGGCGGCGCAACGGCTGATCGCACAGGGCATCGAGCATGTGGTGGTGTCCCAGGGCGAACAGGGCGTCAACTGGTTCAGCCGCGGCGCGGTGCTGCAAGGGCTGCCGCCACGGGTGACGGTCGCCAGCACCGTGGGCGCCGGTGATTCGTTGCTGGCCGGCATGGTCCACGGGCTGCTGGCGGGCGAAGCGCCGGAGCAGACCCTGCGCCGCGCCACCGCCATCGCCGCCCAGGCGGTGAGCCAGATCGGCTTCGGCATCAACGACCGCGCGCAACTGGCGCGCTTCGAAACAGAAGTCCGCATTCAGACCCCGAGCGCAGAACAAGAGGGTGAACAATGAAACTCGCGATCGTCACCGCCTGCCCCAACGGCCAGGTGTCCAGTGTATTGAGCGCCCGCCTGCTGGACGCCGCCGCCCAGCGCCTGGGCTGGAGCACCAGCGTCGAAGTGCATGACCCGGCCCACCCCGAGCGGCAGTTGTCGGCGGCGGTGATCGCCGATGCCGACTGGGTGCTGGTGGTCGCCACCGGGCCGCTGGCGTTGCCGCGCTTCGCCGGCAAGCGCCTGTTCCAGAGCACCCCGGCGCGGGCGCTGCGGGATGTGGATAACTTCTTGCGCGAGGCGGCCGACAACGCGGCGGTCTATCACCCGACCGATGACGTCGCCCCGCCAACCCAGGCCAAGACCGCCAAGGTGGTCGCCGTCACCGCCTGCCCGACGGGCGTGGCCCACACCTTCATGGCCGCCGAGGCGCTGCAACAGGCCGCGCAACAGATGGGCCTGCAGTTGAGCGTGGAAACCCAGGGCTCGGTCGGGGCGCGCAATCCGCTGAGCGCCGCGGCGATCGCCGAGGCTGATGTGGTCCTGCTGGCCGCCGACATTGACGTGCCCACCGGGCGCTTCGCCGGCAAGCGGATTTTCCGCTGCGGCACTGGCGTGGCGTTGAAACAGGCCAAGGCCACGCTGGAAAAAGCCCTCGCCGAGGCCCGCGAAGAAAACACCGCCACCGCCCAGGCGGCGCAGGCGAGCAACGAGAAGACCGGCGTCTACAAGCACCTGCTCACCGGCGTGTCATTCATGCTGCCGATGGTGGTGGCCGGTGGTCTGTTGATCGCCCTGTCGTTCGTCTTCGGTATCGAAGCCTTCAAGGAACCGGGCACCTTGCCGGCGGCGCTGATGCAGATCGGTGGCGAGGCGGCGTTCAAGCTGATGGTGCCGCTGCTCGCCGGCTACATCGCTTATTCCATCGCCGATCGGCCGGGCCTGGCGCCGGGGATGATCGGCGGCCTGCTGGCCAGCACGCTGGGCGCGGGCTTCATTGGCGGGATCATCGCCGGCTTTCTCGCCGGCTACAGCGCCAAGGCCATCAGCCGTTGGCTGAAGCTGCCGACCAGCCTTGAAGCGCTCAAGCCGATCCTGTTGATCCCGCTGTTCTCCAGCCTGTTCACCGGGCTGGTGATGATCTATGTGGTCGGCAAGCCGGTGGCCGGGTTGCTCGCCGGGCTGACTGAATTCCTCGACAGCATGGGCACCACCAACGCGATCCTGCTCGGCATCGTGCTCGGCGCGATGATGTGCGTTGACCTGGGCGGGCCGGTGAACAAGGCGGCCTACGCGTTCTCGGTCGGGCTGCTGGCGTCGCAGAGTTATGCACCGATGGCCGCGACCATGGCCGCCGGCATGGTGCCGCCGATCGGCCTGGGCATCGCCACCTTCCTCGCCCGCCGCAAGTTCGCCCAGAGCGAGCGCGAAGCGGGCAAGGCGGCGTTGGTGCTGGGCTTGTGCTTCATCTCCGAAGGCGCGATTCCGTTTGCCGCGAAAGACCCGCTGCGGGTGATCCCGGCGAGCATCGCCGGCGGCGCGCTGACCGGGGCGCTGTCGATGTACTTCGGCTGCAAGCTGATGGCGCCCCATGGTGGGCTGTTCGTGATGCTGATCCCGAACGCGATCAACCACGCGCTGTTGTACCTGCTGGCGATTGTCGCGGGGAGTGTGCTGACGGCGGTGGTGTACGCGGTGTTGAAGCGGGGCGAGGGGGTTGAGTTGGCGGTGGCGCCGGTGAAGGGCTGACGCCTTCCCCCGTATGTAGGAGCGGGGGTGGTGGGGGGGGGGGGGGGGGGGGGGGGGGGGCGGGCCGCACTTCCGGGGGAGGTTTTTT
>NZ_JANLNX010000058.1:0-10762 GCF_025466015.1 Pseudomonas sp. 5P_5.1_Bac1
TCATCGTCAAGATTAAATTCCGAAACCCCTATCTGCGTATGCAGGTAGGGGTTTTGTCTTTTAGTAGAAGCATCAAGAATTTCGCTGAACTGTTCTCTACAACAGATCGGCACACAGAATTTCTTGACGACTATAGAGCATTGGAACCACCTGATCCCATCCCGAACTCAGCAGTGAAACGATGCATCGCCGATGGTAGTGTGGAGTTTCTCCATGTGAGAGTAGGTCATCGTCAAGATTCAATTCCAAAACCCCTGTCTGCATTGCAGACAGGGGTTTTGTCTTTCTGGCGGGTTAATTTTTAGTTGAATAGGTTGCGGACGTTATTCATGGCGTCATCCGCAAAGCCCTGTAGGAACGCCTGAAACGCGGGAAGCGCATCAGATCCTCCCTCGTTCGGTTCCCCTTGAATTGTCCAGATCGCCCGGCTTTGACCGTTGCCCAAATCCCTCACTTCCATGGCTGCCCAGAGATTGCCGATGTTGAGGCTGGTATGGATCAAGCTCCAGGTCATGGTCATTGCCTGATCGTCGTGGGAGTTGAGTTGTTCGATAACGAAGTTGTTGTCCTTGAAGAACTTCTTGCGGATCGAGCGCACGCCACTGCCCGTCATCTCGATATGACTCAGCGCCGGAATGAATACCGCGAAGCCGGCGAAATTACCGACGATGCTCCAGACACTCGTGGCATCCGCAGCAATATCGACCTGCGAAACGACCTGGCAGCCTTGTGGATTGCGAATAAGCGTATCGGGTTTCAGTGCTTGCATGGTGTTGCTCCTCTGGGTGGGATGGATCAGATGAACTGGATGTCCTGGAGATACCGGCAGCCGCGCGCCAGCAGTGCAGGGCTTTTCTCCGGATAGCGTTCGCCCATGCGTTGCACGCCATCACGGGCGTTGGCGTGGGCAATGTGCGAGATGTCGCCGATGTCTTCCTCGAAGCCGTCGAGATAGAAGCCGAGCACGTCGTACAGGGCGTTGTTGCGGTCGATCTGCTGCAACTGCTGCTGCCAGTGCTCGACGCTGACGAACTCGAATTGCCGACCGCACTGACGAAACGCCGCGACATAGCGTTCCCAGCGCAATGGCTCGGGGTTATGCAGGTTGAACACCGCTTGGGCCGCGCGATAACGACTGGCGTGAAAGCCGATAAAGCGGGCAAGGAAATCCACGGGCATCAGGTCGAACTCGAGGTCCAGCGCCGGCACCTGGCCCAATTGCAGCGAGCCCTTGAGCATCAGCATCAGACGGTTCTTCAGTGGCTGACAGACGCCGCTGTGGCTGTTGAAGCTGATATTCCCTGGGCGGAAGAGATTGACCCACACCCCATCCTGACGAGCCCGTTCCACAAGGCGCTCACCCACCCATTTGCTCAGGTTGTAGCCGTTGCGGATGTACAGCGGAGGTGTCGTGGCCGGTGGCTGCTCCAGTACCCGCCCGTGCTCATCCCGGGCGCTGCAGGCTGAAAGGGTAGAGATGAAGTTGAAGATCTTCTTGCTACGCCCCTCACACAGGCGCAGGCATTCGAATAGCGGCTCTACGTTGTCTGCCGCCAGCGCGGGGTAGTCGAGCACGTGGTTTACCTGCGCCGCGTTGTGAACAAGCGCGCCATAGCGAAGATCCAGGTCTTCGTAGTCCGTTTCGCTCAATCCGAGTCGGGGTTTCCGAAGATCCGCTTCCAGAACGCGAATCCGGCGCCAGTCCAGGCCGTCGATGCGGTTGTCGATCACTGCCTGGGCGAAGCGCTCTTCGGCTGAACGACCGTTGCCGCGGCGGACCAGGCAAGCCACCTCCGTCGCGCCCCAGGAGAGCAGCGCCTCGACGATATGCACGCCGAGAAAGCTGTTGGCCCCGGTGACGATCACCTTGTGCGGGTCACCCAATCGATCGATTGGCAGCACCTGCAGACCCAGCTCGCGTTCGGCATCGGCCACGGCCTGTGGGTTGAGCGCGCTTGCGTTGATCGCCTCACCGCTGACCAGGCTGGCCAGCCGTTGCAACGTGGGTGACTCGATGAAGCGATTGATGGAGATGCCTCGACCGAAGCGGTCACGCAGTGCCAGCAACAGCCGCGATAGCAGGATCGAATGTCCGCCCAGGTTGAAGAAGCTGTCGTCGGTCGAGATGTCCTCCTGCGGCAGTTCCAGCAGCTCGCTCCATAGTTCCAGCAGTTGTTTTTCCAGAGGGTCGGCGGCGGGTATGTGCGACCGCTGTCCGGAAAACTCGACCCGCGTTGCCAAGAGCGCACGGCGATCAACCTTGCCGTTGCTCGTGTAGGGCATTCGCACAAGTTCCTGATAGAGCAGGGGGCGCATGTAGTCGGGCAGGTGCTGCCGGGCATGGGCTCGCAGCGCTTCGACAGCCTCGGCATGCCGGGGCTGCGCAAGAAACGCCAGCACCCTGCGTTGCTCATCGATCACCACGGCAACCTGAGCGAACAGCCGACTGGCGCGCAGGCAGTGCTCTATCTCTTCCGGTTCAACTCGAAACCCACGGATCTTCACCTGATTGTCGCGGCGCCCGCAGATTTCGATGCTGTTGGCGGTCCACCGAGCGAGGTCGCCCGTGCGGTACAGACGCAGGTGCTCGCCTTCCGGCAGTTCAAGGCTGATGAAGCGTTCCGCGGACAATAGCGGATTGTTCAGATAGCCCAGACCAACGCCGGCGCCGCTGATGTACAGCTCGCCGACGACGCCCTGCGGGACGGGCTGGAGCGCCTCATCGAGCAGCAACACGCGAGTGTTGGCGATCGGCAGCCCGATATCGCGGTTGTTGTCGCCGACACTGAACACCCGGGTGGTAGCCAGCACCGTGGTTTCGGTCGGGCCGTAGATGTTGTGGACGCGGCATTGCCCGGCCAGGCGCTCGATTACTTCGGGCTCGCAGACATCGCCGCCGGTGATCAGGTGCTGCAGGCTGGTGTCCTCCAGTTTCAGCAGGCTGAGTAGGGCGGGGGGTAAAAAGGCGTGGCTGACTTCCTGTCGGTGGATCAGATCTTCCAGCCGCGCGGGATCCCGCCGCTGGTTTTCATCCGGCACCACCAGTTCGGCACCGCAGACCCAGGTGGGGAGGATGTCGAGCAACGAGGCATCGAAGTTGATCGTGGAGAACTGCAGCACCCGGCTCTGTGGGCTCAGTTGCACATGGTCGCCGTACCAGGCCTGGAAGTGGCTGAGGTTGCCTTGGCTCAGCAGCACGCCTTTCGGTTGGCCGGTGGTGCCGGAGGTGTAGATGGCGACACAGGGTTCATCTGTGTTGGGTCGGCGCTGCATAAGCCCGGACAGGGGTTGCGGTGCCGGCGGGGGAAGGTGACTCAGGTCCAGTCTGGGAATTGACTCATCACACGCTGGGAAACTTCCGTCATGAATCAGCACCGTTGCGTTGGCGTTTTTCAGAATGAAGCGCAGCCGCTCGGCCGGGGTATCTGGATCCAGTGGCAGGTAGATGGCGGCACAGCCGAGGACCGCCAGAAGGCTCGCATACAACGCCAGCGACTTCGGCAGGCAGATCGCGATCAGCGCGGTGTCGGACCGGTCAGCGGTCGGCAGCAGTGGCAGCAATTGCTGCTGAATCGCCAGCGCTTGAGCATGCAACGCCGCGTAACTGATGCGCTGACCATCGACGTTCAAGGCCGGGTGCCTGGCGTGAACCAGCAGGCTGTGTTCGAGGCGCTCGATGAGCGGCGTGTGGCTTTCCCGCAGCAGCGAGGCATGTTCGCGACGATTGAACACATGGAAGTAGGCCAGTCGCTCCAGCCAGCAAAGCGTCTGCTCATGGGGTTGTTGCGTAGGGGGAACAACGGCGGCTTCGCGAAAGTACTCCGGGTTACGCGAGAAACGGCTGACATGCAGCGCCACACGTTCTTGCATGCTATCGAGAACCGTCAAACGCAGTTGTTGGCCGTTGCCTGAGCATTCCTTCGCCACAGGTTGCCGGTCGATCAAGCGTTGAGCCTTGGCGGTGCCGGACCAGTAGAGCAATTCCAGCTCAGGCAGCTCGTCGACATCCAGGCTGCTGCTGGCCACCCGCATGCTGAGGTACGGGCAGCCCCCGAGCGCCGGTACGTCCAGGCTACCGTCCTCGATCAACAGGTGCGGGGTGACAAACGGGCATGCCTCCAGCAGCGCCATGTCGATGGCGTGATGCAGCGTATGGCCGTGCTGTTCCAGTTCGTCGCGCAGCCGGGCAAGGGCCGGGCTCCTGCCGGCCAGCAGGATATCCAGGCGCCTCATGACGTGCTCCCTGACGGCAGGTATTCGGCCAGGGCCTGTTGCACGCAAGTCGCGTCGAGCAGTGAGCTGCTTCTGAAAAAACGCAGGATGTTGCCCAACAGCGGGTGCTGGTGATTGATCGGCCAGGCCATGGCCGTCACCTCGGCGCGCAGCGCGCAGGCCACGTGATCCGGCACCTCGAGCGCGGCGATCAACTGATGGTCGAAGGCTTTCTGGATGTCGTTGGTCAGGTAATGGCCGATGAACACCGGCAGAAGCTGGGCGATGTGTTCTCGGTCCTGTTCGGGTGCCTGGCTCCAGTAGATGCGTGTCAGGCGAGCCCAGAAGGTCGAATGGCGACCTTCATCGAGCAGGTGATCGGCCATCAGCCCCTTGATCGAGGGTTTGACGCTGTCATCGCGGGCGAACGCGGCAACATCGTTGGTCAGGGTGTTTTCCGCGATGCCCACGCAAATCAGTTCCACCGCGTCGCGCAGGTGCTCCGGGGCCAGTGCGAGGGCGGCGGGAATGGCCCGGCTCAGTTCGATTTCCGCGGGCAGGGCGATGGGCTTGATGCCGGTCAGCTCGACGGTCTGCTGCATGAAGTCCATGGCCACCAGAGCGTGGTAGTCCTCATCCACCACCACGGTCATGGCGTCGTAGCGGCAGGCGAAGGGGAAGCGCACGGCGAAGCGGTCCTTGGCGATGGCCCGGGCGGTGCGATCGACGATTTCGGTCTCGAAGATCACCACATCGTTGATGAACTTGTAGAGGCTCTGGACCAGGGCGAAATCGCGCAGGTGCGGGCATTCGCGAAGAAAGGTGTCGCTGAGCACCAGCGGCTGGCGGCTGAGCGGATAGATCAGCCGCTCGTCGTCCTCAACCTGGCGCCGCGGCCGGGTGCGGATGGTGGCGCGGCTCTCCCAGCTCTCGGCGAAGGATTGGTAGTCGAGGCTGTTCATAGGCTGGCCTCGGTGATGTCCGCGTGCATCGATAGCCGCAAGCGATCCCAGAATGCCAGGCGGCTCTCCACGGCAGCGATGGCGGCGGTGTAGACCTCGCGTTCGCGCTGAGGGTCGCCATTGACCAGGCGTGCCAGCAGTTGCTCGGCGGCGGGGCCGTGGTCGTCGGAGTCGACCTCGATGTGCCGTTGCAAGTAATAGCGGAACGTCGGGGCGTGGCTGCCGGTGATGCCCCAGTCGTCAAGGATGCGCTGGAACATGGTCGGGATGACGCTTTCGCGGCCATGCAGGAACGCTGCGGCAACGACATGGGCGGGCGCATTGAGCGCGGTATCCAGCGTCTGCTCTACAAAATGCCGGGCGGCCTCGCTGGCACCCGCTTCATGCAGGGCGGCCCGGTGGTGCAGGCCGTCGCGCTGTAGCAGGACAAAGCGCTCGATGCTCTGCGTGCGCGCGCCGACCTCGCGCATCGCATCCAGATACAACTCGAAGTGGCTGTAATGACCCTGCTCCAGGCGGTCATCCGACTCTTCACCCAGCACGATCTCATTGATCAAGCGCGCGGCTTTGGGGTCTTGGGGCGGTAACCAGGGCAGCCGGGTGCAGGTCAGTTCCTGCTGCAGGCGCTTGGTCAGGGACATGAAATCCCAGACGGCGAACACATGGGTTTCCATGAACCGGCGCAGGACCGGCAGCGAGTCGATTTCAGCGAAGACAGGATGACGCGCCAATTCGTTTTTCTTTTCATGCAGAAGGTGTTCGAGCCTGTTCATTGCAAGTTCCTTTTTAAACTTCGCGACGTGGAAGTTGGTGTCTGGGATAGTTTTGATAGTTGCCAGGCAGGTTATTTCAGGTGGCAGAAACCCCCTGGACTGAATCGCCAGTGAAAACGAGTTGATGACATGCAAGTTGCCGAGTGCAGCGCGGGCCGTGGCGTTGGCCAGGTAAGCCGGGCGTTCTCCGGTGATCGAAAGCTAAGGCAACTTTTCAATGTTCTGCAAGAGGAGGTGTTGGATATATTTCAAAGCGTGTTTTTCAAAGTTGATAGTTGCTCTTTAAAACAACTTCTATTTGTTTTATTGGGATGAAAGTGTCCGCCTCGGCTATAAAGGGCCAAAGTTTTAATGCGGCGAGTGAATGCCTCACTCCGGGCACTTTTTTACGTGGGAAATTGCAGATTCGAATGTGAGGGGCAGCTGATCGTTATCGGCTCCTGCCCGGGGATGAGGCTCCTTCTGCAGGTCAATGAGGAGCACGCAACCGGGCCATGCAAAGGCCGATCAGGGCTGCGTGCTGGACTTAGAGTGTGCAGCAAACGCGCGGGCTGTCATGGAATTGGGTGGTGCAGGGGAAGGTGCCGCCGAGACGGGAGGCGCATCAGGACCGCTGGCGCGGCCCATGGCGGGCAGGGAGGGTTACGGCTTGGGTTGTTTGTCGAGGTAATTGCGGATGGTTTTGAGGGCATTGCTCAGGTGGCGGTGAAGAATCGCCACGGCGTCTTCGATGGCTTTGTCGTTGGCGGCGTCGACCAGGCCGTTGTGGTCGTCCTGGGTCAGCTTGCCCAGTCCCATCGAGGACAGGTGGAAACGCAGGAAGCGTTCTTCCTGGCACAGCTCGTTGTCGATCAGGCGCAGCAGCTTCTTGCTCCGCGCCTTGCTGTACAGGGTCATGTGGAACAGCCGGTTCAGGCGACCGATTTCAGAGTGGCGGGTTTCGTTCTCAAGCTGGCGGATGTAATCGCGGGCCAGGGCGATGTCGTTGGCGTCGAGCAGCGGAATGGACTGGCGCAGCGCTTCGGTTTCGAGCATCTCGCGCAGTTCGTAGGTTTCGACGGCGTCTTCGCCGATCAGCGGAGCGACCACGGCACCCTTGTGCGCCACGACTTCGAGCAGCCCCTGCGCTTCGAGCTGGCGCAGGGCCTCGCGCACCGGCATGCGGCTGACGCCAAACAGGGTCGCCAGCTCTTGCTGACGCAATGCCATGCCGGGTGCCAGGCGTCCGTCGAGAATGGCGCCGCGCAGGCGCTCCTCGATCACGCTTCGCGCGAGGTGCGGGGGTACCTGTTCGTCGCCCAGGATGGTGTTGAGGAGTTTGGATTTTCCGGCCACGCTACTTCTGCCCAATATTGGATCCAATCAAGCTAGTAATGGAGGCGATCCTTGTCAAACCTTCGGTTTGAACTATTCCGGCCTGTGGATAAGAGGTCTTGGTGGGGAACCGCGGTGCTATCGTGAATGAACTCTCGATTTAAGGGAAGCACCGCTCCGGCATGGCCTCGAACCCTCCGTCGGGTGCGTTTTGGCTGATATCACGGTGATTGCTCGGTGTCATTGTCTTTTCCCCGCTCAGGCGTCACCATCGGCGCTTTCCAGGGACTTCGCGGACCGTTCGTCTTGGCGATACGTTGGGCTGTTTATCTGACCATGCGCCGGGTGGGGCTGGCTCTGTTGCTTGGCCTGGCGCTGCTGGGCGGATTGCGTGCGGACTGGGATTTTTCCCAGATCAGCCGCAAGGCCCAGGCCCTGTATGGCCCACTGGGCGCCGGCCAGCAGCGTATCGACGCCTGGCAGCAATTGCTGGCGACACAAAAGCAGCTCGGCGATGTCGAGCGTCTGGAGGTGGTCAACCAGTTCTTCAATCGGCAACTGCGCTACGAGGAAGACATCGACCTGTGGCACGAAGTCGATTACTGGGCGACCCCGATCCAGTCGCTGATCAAGGGCGCGGGGGATTGCGAAGATTACGCCATCGCCAAGTATTTCAGCCTGCGCCGTCTCGGCATCCCCGCGGAAAAACTACGCATCACCTACGTAAAGGCCCTGCGCCAGAACCGCGCGCATATGGTCCTGACCTACTATTCAAGCCCTGAAGCCATGCCCTTGGTACTCGACAGCCTGATCGACGCGATCAAGCCGGCCAGCCAGCGCACCGACCTGTTGCCGGTGTACGCCTTCAATGGCGAAGGCTTGTGGCTGACGGGCGCCGCGGGTAACAAGAAAGTGGGCGATACCAAGCGCCTGTCGCGCTGGCAGGATCTGTTAAAGAAGATGCAGGCGGAAGGATTCCCTGCCGAACCCTGAGGAGCTCAGATGTCACTGTTCAAACAATTGTTGCTCGCCATCTGCCTGTTTATGGTGGTCGCCTTCAGCGGCAGTTTCATGGTGAGTCTGGAAAGCTCGCGCAGTCAGTACGTCAATCAGTTGCGCTCCCACGCCCAGGATGCAGCCACCGCGCTCGCCCTGTCGCTGACGCCCAATCTGGATGACCCGGCGATGGTCGAGCTGCTGGTCAGCTCGATCTTCGACAGCGGTTACTACGCCAGCATCCGCGTGGTGGACCTGAGCTCCAACGCTATCCTGGTGGAGCGTCATGCCGAGCCTGACGCCGGCAGTGTGCCGCGCTGGTTCATTCACCTGATCGGTCTGGAGCCGGCCGGCGGCGATGCGATCGTCATGCGCGGCTGGCAGCAGGCGGCGCGGGTCGAGGTGGTCAGCCACCCGATGTTCGCCCTGGCCAAACTCTGGCAGAGCGCTCTGGGCAGCCTCGGCTGGCTGCTGCTCTGCGGTGCCTTGAGCGCGGTGGCCGGTGCGCTGCTGCTGCGTCGTCAGCTCAAGCCGCTGGACTATATGGTCGAGCAGTCCCACGCCATCGCCCGCCGGGAATTCCTCAGCCTGCCGGACCTGCCGCGCACTCCCGAACTGCGGCGGGTGGTCCAGGCCATGAACCAGATGGTCGAGAAGCTCAAGGCCCTCTACAAGGAGCAGGCCGAGCGCAGCGAGAAGTTGCGGGTCGAGTCCTATCAGGACAGCCTCACCGGCCTGGCCAACCGCCGTTATTTCGAAATGCAGCTCAACGCCCGGGTCAGCAATCTTGATGAGACCAGCGACGGCTATCTGCTGTTGTTGCGGGTGCAGGACCTTGCCGGGCTGAACCAGCGCCTTGGCGGCCATCGCACCGACCAGTTGTTGCAAGCGGTAGGTCAGCAGTTGAAGAGCGCGTGCGCCAACTTCCCGGAAACCAACAACCTGATCACCCGCAGCCGCGGTGGCGAGTTCGCGGTGCTGGCGCCGGGCATGAGTCATGACGATGCGATCAAGCTGGCCGAAGCGCTGGAGTCCGGCTTGCGCGGCATTTCTGATGTCACCCCGTCGGCGTGCATCGGTCTGGCACCGTTCAGTCCGGGGGATGAGCCCAAGGCTCTGCTGGCGCTGGCGGACGAGGCCCTTGCGCGTGCGCAGAGCCAGCCGGAGCCGTCGTGGGTTTGCCTGGAGCAAGGCTCGGCGACGCAGGCCAGTGATATCCATCGCCAGTGGCACTCGTTGCTGGACGAGGCACTGAATCAGGGCCGCTTCGAGCTGTTCTTCCAGCCCGTGGTGGACAGCAACGCGCTTGACCGAGTGTTGCACTACAAGGTGCTTTCGCGGCTGATCGATGACCAGGGCGAGACCATCGCCGCCGGCCGTTTCCTGCCGGCGCTGGAGCGTTTCGGCTGGGCGACCCGGCTCGACTTGATGATGCTGGAGAAAGTCCTCAAGCAGATGCATGGCCACGAACAGTCACTGGCGCTCAACCTCTCGGCGACGACCGTCGTCAATCCGGCCAGCCAGCAAAAAGTCTTCGACCTGTTGGCACAACACGCCGTCCTTGGTCCGCGGCTGACCCTGGAGATTGCCGAAGAGCAATTGCCGGAACAGTCCGTGCTGGAGCAATTGACCCGTCGCCTGCGCACCCAGGGCTTCAGCCTGAGCCTGCAGCACTTCGGCGGGCGCTTCAGCATGATCGGCAACCTGGCCCATTTGGGCCTCGCCTATTTGAAGATCGACGGCAGCTACATCCGCGCCATCGACGAAGAACAGCACAAGCGCATCTTCATCGAGGCCGTGCAGCGCGCAGCCCACAGCATCGACCTGCCACTGATCGCCGAGCGCGTGGAAACAGAAGGGGAGTTGAAGGTGTTGCGGGAGATGGAGATCCAGGGCGTGCAGGGCCGGCTGGTGGGAGAACCGGCACCCTGGGCGTGAAGCCCGGCCCTGTTGTCAGGGCCGACGGGATTCAGATCAGGCCGCCGTGATCGTCTTCGTCAATCAGGTTATTCAGCCCGCCGAGGGCGGCACGGGCGGTGTTGCGGTTGAGCAGCTTGGCCTGGGCGCCGGGCGGCAGGTCGGTGATGCTGATCACGCCTTTGGTGGTCAGCACGTCGATCAGGTCTTCCAGCACCCGAATCATGTCCAGGTCGCTCTGCTTGAGCTGCTTGAGGCTGTTCTCGACCACATCGTCGGCAAACCACTCCAGAACTTCGGCGTGATCGGCGGGCAGTGTTTCCGTGGCTTCGGCAAAGGCGGCGGCTTCGACCCGAAGCAACTGGCCTGCCATGTCGCGTTGCACGTAGAACATGGTCATCCCTCGTGATTGTGGTTCCATCATCTTCTTCTTAAAGCACTCAGCAGCTTAGGCCATAAACGGCGCACGAGTATGCGCCGCCTATGGCCGCCAGGCAAAAAACCGCAGTGTCGTGGGGGGGGGGGGGGGGGGGGGGGGGGGGGCCGGGGGGGGGGGGGGGGGGGGGGGGGGGGGGGGGGGGGGGGGGG
>NZ_JANLNX010000079.1:0-8485 GCF_025466015.1 Pseudomonas sp. 5P_5.1_Bac1
CGGGCGCTGGCAAGCCAGCTCCCGTAAGAACGGGGTCGCTTCAGATTTCGCCCATTTTGCACCAACACCCAAACCCCAGATTTCCGCGTCAGGCAACCGGCACCGCGCCGCCGCCATCCAGCGCCCGCCGCACCTTGTCCAACAACTCCCCGATCTGGAACGGCTTGAACAGCATGTCCATGCCCGGTGCCAGGAACGCCTGGCGGTTGAGCGCGCTCTGGGCGTACCCGGTCATGAACAGGATCGGCAGCGTCGGCCGCCAGCCCCGGGCGACATCGGCCAGTTCACGGCCGCTCATGCGCGGCAGGCCGACATCGGTCAGCAGCAACTCGATGGACGGATCGTTCTGCAGGTTCTCCAGCGCCAGTTCGATGCTTTCCACCGCCGTGCAGCGGTAGCCGGCATCCAGCAGCACTTCACTGACGAACATCCGCACCGCCGGCATGTCTTCGACGATCAGCAAGTGTTCACCATGCCCCTGCGGGTTGACGCTGTCCGGCACCACGCTGGGCAGCGACGGAGCGCTGCTGGCCGGGAGGATCATGGTCACTTCCGTGCCCCGGCCGATCACGCTGCGGATGTAGGCGTCACCGCCGGACTGGCGGGCGAAGCCGTAGATGGTCGACAGCCCGAGGCCAGTGCCCTGGCCCAGCGGCTTGGTGGTAAAGAAAGGTTCGAAGACCTTGTCGATCACGCTGTGGTCGATGCCGATACCGTCATCGCGCACCGACAGCGAAACGTACGCGCCGTCCTGCAGCTTGGGGTTGCCGAGGGCGTTGGCGCTCTGCGTGGTAACCCAGATGGTGCCACCTTGGGGCAAGGCATCGCGGGCGTTGATCACAAGGTTCAGCACCGCGCTTTCCAACTGCACCGGGTCGACCAGCGCGGTCGCCGGTTGATCGGTGAGTTCCAGCTTGAGGGCGATGCGTTCGCCGATGGTGCGGATCAGCAGTTCTTCCAGCGAGCGCACGTGCTCGTTGATGTCCACCGGACGGGTGTCCAGCGGCTGCTGGCGGGCGAAGGCCAGCAGGCGGTGGGTCAGCGAGGCGGCGCTGGTGGCGGAGTTGAGCGCGGCGTCGGCATAGATCTGGAGTTTGCCCGCCGGCTGCCCGCTGGTCTGTTTACGGATCAGCTCCAGGCTGGTGATGATCCCGGTAAGCAGGTTGTTGAAGTCGTGGGCGATACCGCCGGTGAGCTTGCCGAGGGCGTCCATTTTCTGCACCTGCAGCAGTTGTGCCTCGGTGCGGGCGCGCTCGGCGACCTCTTTCGCCAGTTGGGTGTTGGCGTCGTCCAGTTGCGCCCGGTGCGAGCGTTCGCGGTGGCGGTGCTCGGTGACGTCCTCGACGAACACCAGGCTGGAGCCCGGCGTGCGGTAGGGTGAAATCTGCCACTCGGTTTCCCGTCGTTCACCCCTGACCCGCATGTTCAGCGTGCCTTTCCAGCGCTCGCCGTCGGCCAGGCGCAGGCGCAACTCGCCGATCGTGGCCGACGGGTTATCTTCCAGGCAGTCGTGCAGGGCGTCCGGGTCGCCGTTGTTCGGCAGCAGCCGGGCGAAGGCGTGGTTGCATTCGTGGACGGTCAGGTTGGCGTCGAGCACAGCGATGGGCGCCGTGACGTTGGTGAAGATCTCGCGAAAGCGCGCCTCGCTCTCGCGCAGTGCGTGTTCGGTGTCGCGGACCCGCAGCAGGGTGCGCAGGGTCGCCAGCAGCACGTCCGGGTCCACGGGGTGGATCAGGTAGGCGTCGGCCCCGGCGTCGAGGCCGGTGATGATGTCGCCGGTCTGGATTGAAGCTGCGGAGACGTGGATCACCGGTAGCAGGGCGGTGAGCGGGTCGGCACGGAGTTTACGGACGATATCGAAGCCGCTCATGTCCGGCAGGTTGACGTCGAGGATCAGCGCATCGGGTCGCTCGCGCTCGATCAGGGCCAGGCCTTCGCCGCCGGTGCCCGCTTCGAGGACCTCATAGCCGTGACGGTCGAGGCGTCGGCGCAGGGCGTAGCGGGTGGCGACGTTGTCGTCGACGATCAACAGGCGGATGTCACGTTTCATCGACAGACTCCATGGCCACGGCCAGCGGAATGATGACGAAAAAGGTCGAGCCCATGCCGGGCTCGCTCTGCACCCCGACCTCACCGCCGAGCAGGGCGGCGAAGCGCTTGCACAGCGACAGCCCCAGGCCGGTGCCGCGCAGGCGTTTCTGCAACGGCGAGTCGACCTGGGAGAAGTCTTCGAACAGCGCGTTGTGCAGTTCCGGGGCGATACCGATGCCGGTGTCGCTCACGGCGAAACGCACCTTGTCCGGGCTTTCCAGGCTGGCCGAGACGCGTACTTCGCCGCTGGTGGTGAACTTCAGCGAGTTGGAAATGAAGTTGCGCAGGATCTGCGCGAGCTTTTTGTCGTCGGTGTAGAGCCGCGGCAAGCCCAGCGGTTCCTCGAAGATCAGCGCCACTTCGGCGGTGTTGATGATCGGGCGGAACATGCCGCGCAGGGCGGCGAACAGGTCGAGCATGTCGAACCAGCCGGGGGAGATGGTGATGCGCCCGGCCTCGATCTTGGCCAGGTCGAGCAGGTCGTCGACCATGTCGCTCAGCTCGCGGGTGGCGTTGCTGACGAAGGCCACCTGCTTGTGCTGTTCGGGGCTCAGCGGGCCGTCCAGTTCGTCGGCGAGCAGGCTGGTGATGCTCAGGATCGAACCCAGCGGGGTGCGGAATTCGTGGCTCATGTAGGACAGGAAGCGGCTTTTCAGGTCCGAGGCCTGGCGCAGTTGTTCGGCCTGGGTGTCGAGTTCCGAATACAGCGCGAGGACGCCCTGGTTGGTTTCTTCCAGTTCGGCACGCAGCGCCTCGGTCTCGTTTTCCAGGCGCTGGAACAGCGCGCGCTGTTCTTCGCTGAGGGTGGACAGGTCAGCCATGAGTAGCCTCCAGGGCGACGACCAGTACCGTGGCGTCGTCGCGGCCACGGCAGAAGTCGCGGTGCAGGACGGCGGCGATTACCGCCGGATGGCGATGTACCAGGCCGGGATAGTCGCGCAGGTTCCATCGGGACTGCAGGCCATCGCTGTACATGATCAATAGATTTCCGTTCACGTGAGCATAGTCAAAGGGCTGGGCTTTCCGGTATTGCACGCCGACGATGCCGGGGTGCGAGGTCAGGCCGCGGAGTTTTTCCGGGCCGATCAGGTTGGCGCCGATATTGCCGATGCCGGTGAAGCGCAGGCTGTCGCTGTTGGCGTTGAACTGCGCCACTGCCACCGCGCCGCCGCGGCTGCCGATCATCGCCTGGTGCATGTCCTGAAACAGGTCCTGGGGCGCGGCGAAGGGCATGCTCGCGAACACCTTGCGGCCGGCCAGGGCGGCGCGTTCGGCCTCTTCGCCATGGCCCAGGCCATCCACCACCAGCGCGCTGATGCCGTTGCTCGACAGCACCAGTTGCCAGCAGTCGCCGCAGGCCGGGTCGTTGTGCAGCGAGTGCTGGCTGGCGCCGAAACGCAGGTCGGCGTTGCGTTGGCCGCCGGCATAGAAGCGCGTCAGCACCACCGCGCCACGGTCGTCGGCGTACATGTCGAAGACTTCCGCCTGGCGCGCTATCGCGCCCAGGCCGATGCCTTGGGTGCCCCGGGTGGAGAAACCGTCGGTCAGGCAGGCCTCGCGGTCGAAACCGCCGGCGCGATCGATCGCCAAGATTTCCACGCCGACGCCGGTTTTACCGGGCACCGTCTGCACGTGCAGCTCGCCCCGTGCGGCGTGCTTGAGCAGGTTGCTCGCCAGTTCCGTGGTGACCAGCGCCACCCGCCCGGCATCGCCTTCGTTGAAGCCGAGCTGTTCGGCGAGCTTTTGCGTGGTGCGGCGGGCGTAGCCGATCTGGCTGACGTCTTCGATGAGCAGGACCTGAGTCAGCGCACCTGCGATAGTCACGTCCATCGGGTGATCGTTATGCGGGTGCCCTCGCCGGGCGCGGTGTCCAGTTCGAACTCTTCCACCAGCCGCTTGGCACCCGACAGGCCCAGGCCCAGGCCGCTGCCGGAGGTCCAGCCGTCAGTCATGGCCAGGCGGATATCGGGAATGCCGGGGCCGTTGTCGCTGAACTTGAGGCGCAGGCCCACGCGCGGCCCGTCTTCCAGCACCTGCCATTCCATATCGCCGCCGCCGCCGTAGACCATGGTGTTACGGGCCAGCTCGCTGACCGCGGTGACCAGTTTGGTCTGGTCGATCAGGCGCATGCCGCACTCGGCGGCGACCTTGCGCGCGGTCTGGCGTGCCAGCACTACATCCTGTTCCAGGCGGATCGGTTGGGTGCCGCTGCTGCGCACGATCATTGTCGGGCTACTCGTTCCTGGAGCAGGCGCATGCCCCGCTCGACGTTCAGTGCCGTGCTGACGCCGGGCAGGGTCATGCCAAGTTCAACCAGGGTGATCGCCACCGCGGGCTGCATGCCCACCAGCACTGTGCGGGCATCCATGATGCTCGACAGGCCGGAAATGGTGCCGATCATCCGGCCGATAAAGGAGTCGACCATGTCCAGCGCGGAGATATCGATCAGCACGCCCTTGGCGGACGTGCGGCTGATGCGCTCGGACAGGTCGTCCTGGAGGGTCATGGCGAGTTGGTCATGCATGTCGACCTGGATGGTCACCAGCAGGAACTCGCCCATTTGCAGAATTGGAATGCGCTCCATGGGTTCAGACCGGCTTGACGATGCTGATGCCCAGGCGGGTCAGCGCGAGTTTCAGGGCGTCAGCCAGGTTGGCCTTGGTCACCACGCCTTGCAGGTCCAGGCCCAGGTGGACGATGGTCTGGGCGATCTGCGGACGCACGCCGCTGATAATGCAGTCGGCACCCATCAGACGGATGGCGGTGACGGTCTTGAGCAGGTGCTGGGCGACCAGGGTGTCGACGGTTGGAACGCCAGTGATGTCGATGATAGCGATCTCGGCGCCGGTATCGACGATGCGTTGCAGCAGCGACTCCATCACCACCTGGGTGCGTTGCGAGTCGAGGGTGCCGATCATCGGCAGCGCCAGCACGCCGTCCCACAGCTTGACCACCGGGGTGGACAGTTCCAGCAGTTCTTCCTGCTGGCGCTTGATCACCGACTCGCGGGACTTCTGGAAGGTGCGGATGGTGTGCATGCCGAAGGCGTCGAGCAGCTCGGAGATTTCCCAGAGCTGTTCGGCCAGTTGCGCCGGATCGTCACGGTAGTGGCTTTGCAGCAGGCCGAACAGCGGGCCCTTGAGGGAGAAAATGAAGTTGGCGGTCTGGTGCGAGTCATGGCCGAGCAGGGCGCGGCTATGGGAGAGTTTTTCGAGGAACTGGCGGGTTTCTTCCCAGCCCGGGACATTGATATTGGTGCCGCTGTTGTTCTCCAGCCCGCTGGTCACCAGTTGCAGGAACTCCGAGGTCTGCTGTTGCAGATCGTACTCCTTGAGGTTGCGGGTCGAGCCGCTGGCTTCCAGGCTCTTGGTCCATTCGCTCAGCAATTGACTGCGTTGGGATTTGATCGCGTCGAGCGTACTGGTGCTGAATGCTGCCATGTTCGTGATTGCTCCTGAGAAAGAGGTCCGGTTTACCCACGCTACCGGTATTCGACAGTAGCACTGCCGAAGGGGAATTGTTTGGCGCCGTGCCACTATTGGCGGCGAATGTGACTCGGATCATTCGGCTATGCAAATGGTTCCGTGGCCGGAAGATTTGCCAACGGCCGCCCGCCCCCCGGTTTCAGTCACGAAGGCGCCCGGCGCGGATGGTCAGCGGCCAGGTGATCCGGCGGCGGGTGGCCGGGTCGCCCCATTCTTCGGCGAGCCGTTGCGCCAGGGCGTCCACCGGATTGGCGCCGAGGGCTTTTTGCGCGGCCTTCACTGCCGACCAGGTGTTCAGGTAGCCGATCAACTGCGGCAGGGTCCACTGCATCTCGATGACCTGCGGTGGCACCTCGATTGCCGCGAAGGGGAAGGGCAGGTCGCGGTAGCCGGTTTCCACATGGCGGCGCTCCGGCGGCCAGTAGCTGGCGATGTCGTGGTAGTAGAACTGCTGCAGGTGACGGTCCAGCTCGCCTTCCAGGTGCAGTACGCCGTAGGTGATCAGGGCGATGGCCGCTTGTGGCCGGGCGATGCGCCGGGCCTCGGCGTAGAAAAGGTCGAGGTCCAGCCAGTGGGCGGCCTGGGCGACGGTGATCAGGTCGACGCTGTTTTCCGCCAGGCCGCTGTCTTCGGCCTGGGCGGTGCGGTAGATCACGCCTTCGCGGGGTTCAGCGGCGGCGATCTGCGCGGCGCTGGCGTCGGTGGCCAGCACCTCGTCGAAGCGCTCGGCCAGCAGCACCGACAGTTGCCCGGTGCCGCAACCGCAATCCAGCGCCCGGCCGGTGCCGGGGCTGATGCTGGTCAGTTCGTCGATCAGTTCCAGCGGGTAGCCCGGTCGGTAGGCCGCGTAGCCGGCCGAGCCGCTGGAGAAATGATCCTTGAAATTCGTGCTTGTCATGACCGGCCTCTGTCTTTCTTTTTGGTTGACCGATGCTAGCGCCAGTCGTGGCGCGGCGACCATTCGACCTTTTTCCGCCCCTGCGGCCGGGAACTGGCGCAAATGTCATGGGATCGCCGGTGGGTCAAGGCAAGCGCACGCCACCCATCACCGCTCTTTCGCCCCGCGAATATGCTTGACCAGCAACTTCTCCAGTTGCTCCCACAACGCCGGGTCGGTGCTGAAGGCGACGTTGAAGCGCATCCAGCCGGTGGCCTGGGAGTCCACCAGGAACAACTGGCCAGGGCCGAGCATGATGCCCTGGTCGAGGGCGTCGTCCACCAGCGCGGCGCTGTCGGCGATGGCCGGGTGGCGGGTCCAGATGTACATGCCTTCGTCCGATTCGATGAACCGTTCGAAACCCAGCCGCGCCAGTTGCCGGCCCACTTCCTGATGCGCTTCGGCCAGGCGCTGGCGCAGGCGCTTGAGATGCTTGCGCCAGCGGCCGTCGGTGATGGCGGCGTAAACCACCCGTTCCATCACCTGGGAGGTGGTCAGCCCGGAACGCATTTTCAGTTGCACCAGGCGCTGCATCAGTTCCGGGTTGGCCAGCATGTAGCCGACCCGCACGTTGGGCGAGATGCTCTTCGAATAGCTGCCGACGTAGACCACCTGCTGCAGGTGATCAAGGGTAGTCAGGCACGGTTGCGGCTCTTCGATCATGTCGGCGTAGAGGTTGTTTTCCACCAGACGGATGCCGTGCTGGGTCGCCAGTTGCAGCAGGCGGTGCAACTGCACCAGCGGGGTTCGCGAGCAGGTTGGGCTGTGCAGGTGCGGCTGGGTGAAGAACACCGTCGGGCGATGATGGTCGAGCAGCCGCTCCAGGTGCTCCAGGTCGTAACCGTTGGGCGTGCGCGGCACGCCGAGCAGGGTCGCGCCCTGGAAGCGCAGGATGCTCATCAGGTTCGGGTAGCCGGGATCGTCCACCAGCACCACGTCGCCGGGCTTGACCAGCGTGCGCACCGCCAGGTCCAGCGCCTGGCTGGCGCCGTGGGTGAGCATCAACTGGTTGGGCGGCACGACGATGCGCAGGTCCTGTTGCAGGTTTTGCGCGGTCAGGGTGCGCAGTTCGGCCAGGCCCATGGGGTCGCCGTAGCCGCTCAGTTCCATGACGCTGCTGGCGACCTGGCGCAGGCCGCGGCGCAGGCCGTCCTCGAACATCCAGTCGTTGGGCAGCCAGCCGCAACCGGGCTTGAACGCCAGTTGCCGGCTTTCGAAGATCTGTTGCAGGTACCACTCGGAGTTGAACGCCGGCTTGGCCGGGTCCGGTTCGCTGGCCTGGGGATCGAGCAGGTCGCCGGCGGTGCGGTTGACGAAGAAGCCGGCGGTGCCGCGGCTGACCAGCAGCCCCTGGGCCACCAGGCGGTCATAGGCTTCGACGACGGTGAAGGTGCTCACCGAATATTTCGCGGCGAAGGCGCGGATCGATGGCACCTTGGCGCCGGGCTTGAGAGTCTGGTTCTCGATCGCTTCGCGCAACCCGTTGATGATCTGGTTGACCAACGGGGGCGAGGCATCGGGGCGTAGTTCGAACATGGGGAAGCAGTGCCTTCGAGTGAGCGTAACGCCGGCCGCGCATGCGCTGTATTGCATTGACGGCCTGTACAGTGCAGTGACGATTAGTGCGCGCTGTGCATGGCTCTTGAGGCCGTACATTTTTACATTAGGTAGCAGTTACCGCTAGATCAATGCCGTGAAGCTTCATGAACAACCGCTCGTCGAACCATGAATTCTCGATGCAAGGCCCAGCCCTTGTGTCTCTCCCGCTGATACCGGCGTGTGAAATCGTCGGAAACAGCGTTCTTGCAGCACCTTTCAGGCCCACCGGACGAGCCTGAGTACGACACAAAAGCTGCCCAGCATTAGCCGTTCGTCGGCCCGGGCAGCGTCGTGCACGTCGAATCAGAGCAACTGATGCAGTAGGGGGCGCGCCCTCAAGTCGCGCCCCCGTTGAGTTTACATGGATAAAAAC
>NZ_JANLNX010000023.1:0-8253 GCF_025466015.1 Pseudomonas sp. 5P_5.1_Bac1
AGGGCAGTTGACCGGCGCTGATCGCTTTGTTGATGAGGTGGAGAAAATATCAGGTGTCAGATTAGAACTGCGGGGACAGGGTCGGCCAAGGTCGGGTTAAAGAAAATAAATCCGTCCCCTTTTTCTTTTATTAAATAGGTGTTGCTATGGTTGATGGTTTGAGTTTTAAAATGGATGTCGAGAAGTTTCAGGCTTTTATTTTTGAGATGGACGATGTCTTAGAAATTTTTCTAATGGAGGCTGCTGCTGAGGGGTTTTCTCTAGATTATTCAGTCTCGAGTTTGGATGAGCTGGAGAGTTATATTAACTATTTAGACGCTAGGTATCCGGAAGAGCGTTTTTTTAGTCGATGCTCAAGATATCTTGGGGAAGTGTTTAGAAAAAGTATGGGTGGGTCGTGGGATCTATCCTTGGAGAATTCAAGGGATATAAACTTTAAACTTCCTGTCGTACGTAGGTTTAGTGATTTTGATATTGATTTTTCTCCGTTTTCAGTTGTGGGAAACTATTTGGTAAGAAGGCAGAAGGGATTACTAAAAAATGCAGTTTTGGCAAATAGCGAATTTTCAAAATTTCTTATAAGCCCAATTGATGGTGGCGAGAAGGCCGGAAAGTGAAAACAGGATGCCCATTAGTGAATCTCAAATGAATGGGTAAGTGAATCCGACAGAAAACCGGGGCAGGTTGAATGGCGCTTACTTAACTTTATCCACATGCTCATTCTCACAGTCCTCAAAAAAAGAGACGGATTCTATTTTCTCACCTGAAATAATCCGCCCCTTTTTCTGGCTCACCTACATGCCCCATAACCCCACTACTCAGCCATCACACTTGTGCCCCGCACCCCCTTCAACAGCGACTCAACCAACGCCCGGGAAATCTCCAGCGAGTGGTAGTTACTCCACGCCAGGTCCCCGACTTCCTGCTCGGCCAGTTCGCAGACTTGCAGGTTGGTTTCGAATGCTGATTTCAGGGTCATGGACAGGTGTATGAGGGCATCTTCGATGTCGACGCCGGCGCAGACGGCGAACAGGGGTTTGTGGCTGTCGTTGCACACGCTGAAGTGGGTGTGAACGGTGGCGAGGCGAGGGGTGATAGCGGGTGGATCAGGTACGGGCTTTTTCATGGTGTCTATCTCTGTGAAGGAGTGAAGACGCCACGAGCTGCTGTCAAACAGGTGGGTGGCGACTGTGCGCGGGTTGACAGACCGGTCCACAGAGAAACCCGGCGCGCCCGAAGGCGCCCACACGCACAGCTGCCATAGCAACCAGCGTTCTGCGGAAAAGGTCGGCCTGTCAAAGCCGGTCGTTGATTTGGCAACGACCGGCGAAGACTAGGTGCCGATTCCCACGAGCGCAACGGCTGATAAGGCGCGGAAGTATGATTGGGAAATTGCCTACATGAAAGTCGGAAGAAGCCTGGATTTCGTAGCTTTATGCGACACCCCGGTGGGGGATTTGCTGGGCGGGGTGTCAGGGGGATCGCGAGCAAGCTCGCTCCTACAGAGGGGGGGGAGTGGGGGGCTTGTAGCTTGAATGGACGATGTGTTGCCGTCTGTGCGGGTCGATA
Source organism: Pseudomonas sp. 5P_5.1_Bac1 (assembly GCF_025466015.1). NCBI lineage: Bacteria > Pseudomonadati > Pseudomonadota > Gammaproteobacteria > Pseudomonadales > Pseudomonadaceae > Pseudomonas > Pseudomonas sp. 5P_5.1_Bac1. The sequence goes on from NZ_JANLNX010000023.1 coordinate 1,570, forward strand.
GTGGCGCGAGCCCAACGACGAGGACGCCGTTATGACCGACAGCGCGGTAGCGATCAGCAATCTTCTTTACCAATACGCGGAGCGCCTGGACTGCGGCGACTTTGAAGGCGCGGCGGCGCTGTTTCGGCATGCGCGGATCAAGTTGGCGGGCGACAGGCCGACCCTCGACTCAGCGCAGATGCTGGCGGTGATGCGGGACTTGATCACGCTGTATCCCTGCGGCACGCCGCGGACCAAGCATGTGACCAGTAATCCGATCATCGAGGTCGATGAGGCGGCGAACCGTGCCACGGTGCGCTCGTACTACACGGTGTTTCAGTGCACCGAAGGGTTGCCGTTACAACCGATCACGGCGGGGCGGTATCACGATGAGTTCGAGCGGGTGGACGGGGTGTGGCGGTTTTCGTTTCGAGATTATGGGTTGCAGGATGCGGTGGGGGAGATGGGGTTTCATTTGCGAGGGGAGGGTTGAGGTTTTTTGCGGGGCTTTGCGGCCTCATCGCTGGCAAGCCAGCTCCGACAGGTTGGGTGTTCACAGCCCTTGTGGGAGCCGGTCTTGCCGGCGATGAGGCGTGAAAGATCAGCCGAAAAAAAGCCCCGCAAGGCATACACCCGCGGGGCAAAACGGTCGGTGTGAACCAACCAAAGGAGCTCTGAATTACTTGGCGGCGACGGTCTCGGCCTGCCAGCCACCACCCAACGCTTTGTAGATGGCGACGATGCCGCGATACAACTCGACTTCGCCCTGGGCCTGGGCGTCTTCCGCGGCGAGGCGCTCACGCTCGGCGTCGAGCAGGACGAGGTAGTCCACCGTGCCTTCGCGGTAGCGGATCGAGGCGAGGTCCGCGGCTTTGCGGCTGGCTTCGCTCTGTTTCAGCAGCGAGAGCAGGCGCTGTTGGCGTTTGCCGTAGTCGCTGAAGGCGTTTTCCGATTCTTCCAGCGCCAGCAGCACTTGCTGTTCATAGGTCGCCAGTGCGCCTTCGGCGTCGGCGTTGGCGCCGCGCAGGCGGGCACGGACGCTGCCGAGGTCAAACGCGGCCCAGGTGATGCTCGGGCCAAGCGCCCAGGCGGACGCCGCCGACGAGCCGATCTGCGAACCGCGCCCGGCGGTGAAGCCGAGGAAGCCGCTGAGGCTGACCCGCGGGAACAGGTCGGCAGTGGCGACGCCGACGTTGGCGGTGGCCGCCGCGAGTTGGCGTTCGGCGCGGCGGATGTCCGGGCGGCGTTGCAGCAGTTCGCCCGGGTCGCCCACCGGCAGGGCCTTGGCGATGGCCGGCAGTTGCGCCGGCGACAGGTCGACGCTCAGCGCGTCCGGCCGCTGGCCGAGCAGGGTGGCGATGCGGTTGCGCGCTCGCACTTGTTCAGCCTGCAGTTGCGGCACGCTGGCTTCCACCGCCGCGAGGCGGGCGTCGGCGCGGACTACGTCCAGCTCGTTGCCGACACCGGCATCGCGCAGGGTTTCGGTGATGCCGCGAGAGTCCTGCTGGGTCTTGAGGTTGGCCAGGGCGATCTTCTCGCGCAGTTGCGCGCCACGAAGCTGGCCGTAGGCGTCCACCAGTTCGGCGATCAGGCTGACTTGCAGTTGTTGCAGGTCGGCCTGGGCCGCGGCTTCCTGGGCCTGGCTCGCTTCCAGTTGGCGCTGGATGCGGCCGAACAGGTCCAGTTCCCACGCCATGTCCAGGCCCAGGTCGTAGCGTTCGCTGTTGACCCGGTCTTCGGTCTGGCCGGGAATCTGGCCTTTGCCGAGGTCGCTGCTGGCGCGGCTGGTGACGGTGGGGAAGGCGTCGTTGTCGACGTCTTCGCGGATCGAACGGGCCGCCTTGAGGCGGGCGAACGCCACGCGCAGGTCACGGTTGCCGTTCAGCGACTGGGTCACCAACTGGTCCAGCACCGGGTCTTCGAACTGGTGCCACCAGGCGCTTTCGAAGCGGTTGCGGTCCAGGCCGGCCTGGCCGTCGGTGGCGGCCAGGTGGGCGGCGGCGGTTTCCGGCGCCTTGTAGTCCGGGCCCACGGCGCAGGCGCTCAGGGCCAGCACCAACAGGCTCGGCATCCACAGTTTTGCAGCGCTCAGGTTCAACGGGTTCATGCGTGGTTCTCCACGGCGGGCAGCCGCGCGGCCTTGCGCGCCTGGCTGCGTTCGACGTAACGACGGATCAGGACAAAGAACACGGGCGTCAGCAGCAGGCCGAAGATGGTCACCCCGATCATCCCGGAGAACACCGCCACACCCATGGCGTGACGCATTTCGGCACCGGCGCCGGACGAGAACACCAGCGGCACCACGCCCATGATGAAGGCGAACGAGGTCATCAGGATCGGCCGCAGACGCAGGCGGCAGGCTTCCAGTACCGCGGCCAGCGGGTCGAGGCCCTCGGCCTGTTTGTCCTTGGCGAACTCGACGATGAGGATCGCGTTCTTGCACGCCAGCCCCACCAGTACGATCAAGCCGATCTGGGTGAAGATGTTGTTGTCGCTACCGGACAGGATCACCCCGGTAATCGCCGACAGCAGGGTCATCGGCACGATCAGGATCACCGCCAGCGGCAGGCTCCAGCTTTCGTACTGGGCGGCCAGCACCAGGAAGGCCAGCAGCACGCAGAGCGGGAAGACGAACAGCGCGGTGTTACCGGCGAGGATCTGCTGGTAGGTCAGCTCGGTCCACTCGAAGGTCATGCCGTTGGGCAGTTCTTCCTTGAGCAGTTTCTCGATGGCCTTTTCCGCCTGGCCGGAGCTGTAGCCCGGGGCCGCGGCGCCGTTGATCTCGGCGGTGATGAAGCCGTTGTAGTGCATCACGCGGTCGGGGCCGGAGGTGTCGCTGACCTTGATGAAGGTCGCCAGCGGAATCATCTCGCCCTGGTTGTTGCGCACCTTCAACTGGCCGATCTGTTCGGCGTCGAGACGGAACTGTTGTTCAGCCTGGACGTTGACCTGGTAAGTGCGGCCAAAACGGTTGAAGTCGTTGGCGTACAGCGAGCCCAGGTAGATCTGCAGGGTGTCGAAGATGTCGTTGATGGCCACGCCGTGGGTCTTGGCCTTTTCCCGGTCGATGGCGGCATCGACCTGCGGCACGTTGACCTGGTAGCTGGTGAACAGCCCGGCCAGCTCCGGCACGTTGTGGCTTTTGGCGATGATGTTCTGGGTTTCTTTGTACAGCGCTTCATAGCCCAGGTTGCCGCGGTCTTCGATCTGCAGGCGGAAGCCGCCGATGGTGCCCAACCCCTGTACCGGCGGCGGCGGGAAGATCGCGATGTAGGCGTCCTGGATATCGGCGAACTGCGCGTTCAGCGCGGCGGCGATGGCGGCTGCCGACTGGCTCGGGTCTTTGCGCTCATCGAACGGCTTGAGCGGGGTGAACACGATGCCGCTGTTCGGGCTGTTGGTGAAACCGTTGATCGACAGGCCCGGGAAGGCTACCGAGTCGGCCACGCCCGGTTGTTTCAGGGCGATTTCGCTCATTTTCTTGATGACCGCTTCGGTGCGGTCGAGGCTGGCCGCGTCCGGCAACTGGGCGAAGGCCACCAGGTACTGTTTGTCTTGCGCGGGGACGAAGCCGGTCGGGGTGGACGAGAAGCCCATCCAGGTCAGCACCATCAGCCCGGCGTAGACGAACATTGCCACGCCGCTGCGGCGGATCACCCGGCCGACGGTGCCGACGTAGCTGTGGCTGGCACGTTCGAAGAAGCGGTTGAACGGACGGAACAGCCAGCCGCCGAACAGGCGATCGAGCACCCGCGAGAAACGGTCTTTCGGCGCGTGATGGCCCTTGAGCAGGACGGCAGCCAGGGCCGGCGACAGGGTCAGCGAGTTGAAGGCCGAGATCACGGTGGAGATGGCGATGGTCAGGGCGAACTGTTTATAGAACTGCCCGGTGAGGCCGGAGATAAATGCCGCCGGGATAAACACGGCGCACAGCACCAGCGCCGTGGCGACGATCGGCCCGGTCACTTCGCTCATGGCTTTTTTCGTGGCTTCCAGCGGTTCGAGGCCAAGCTCGATGTTCCGTTCGACGTTCTCCACCACAACGATGGCGTCGTCCACCACGATACCGATGGCCAGCACCAGGCCGAACAGCGACAGCGCGTTGAGCGAGAAACCGAACAGGTGCATCACCGCGAACGTACCGATCAGCGACACGGGCACGGCCACCAGCGGAATGATCGAGGCGCGCCAGGTCTGCAGAAACAGGATCACCACCAGCACCACGAGAATCAGCGCTTCGAACAAGGTGTGCACCACCGCCTCGATCGAGCCGCGAACGAACACGGTCGGGTCGTAGACGATGCTGTAGTCCATGCCTTCGGGGAAGTCTTTCTTCAGCTCGGCCATCTTGCCCCGCACTTCGTCGGAGATCTCGATGGCGTTGGAGCCTGGGCGCTGGAAGATCGGGATCGCTACCGCCGGCTGGTTGTTCAGCAGCGAACGCAGGGCGTACTGGCTGGAACCCAATTCGATCCGGGCGATGTCTTTCAGGCGGGTGATTTCACCGTTTTCGCCGGAGCGGATGATGATGTTTTCGAACTCTTCTTCGCTGACCAGCCGGCCCTGGGTGTTGACCGAGAGCTGGAAGCTGGTGCTGCCGGGCGCGGGCGGTGCGCCGAGCTGGCCGGCGGCGACCTGGCGGTTCTGTTCGCGGATGGCGGTGACCACGTCGCTGGCGGTCAGGTTGCGCGAAGCGGTCTTGTTCGGATCGAGCCAGACCCGCAGCGAGTAGTCGCCCATGCCGAACAACTGCACATCACCGACGCCGCCGAGGCGCGCCAGCTCATCCTTGATATTGAGGATGGCGTAGTTGGACAGGTAGAGCATGTCGTAGCGGTTATCCGGCGAGGTCAGGTGCACGACCATGGTCAGGTCGGGCGAGGCCTTGTCGACGGTGATGCCGATACGCGTCACTTCTTCCGGCAGCTTGGGCTGGGTGCGGGTCACGCGGTTCTGCACCTGCACCTGGGCGTTGTCCAGGTCGGTGCCGAGGGCGAAGGTGATGGTCAGGGTGATCTTGCCGTCGGCGGTGGACTGCGAGGACATGTACAGCATGTTCTCGACACCGGTGATGGCTTGTTCCAGCGGCGCGGCGACGGTTTCGCCGATCACCTTGGGGTTGGCGCCGGGGAAGTTGGCGCGCACGACCACGGTGGGCGGCACCACTTCCGGGTATTCGCTGATCGGCAACTGGAACAGCGAGATGGCGCCGGCGATCAGGATCAGCAGCGAGAGCACCGCGGCGAAGATCGGCCGGGTAATGAAAAACCGGGAAAAATTCATTGGACTGGTCCCTTAACCGCGTGGAGCCGTGGCGCTGGCAAGCTTGACCGTCGCGGCGCCGGCGGGCACTGGCGGACGGTTGGCGGCTTCCAGGGCCTGGCGCTGTTGGGCGAGGGCGGCGAGGGTCGCTTCGCTGGCCATCGGTGTTTCTTCAGGGGTGACCGACGAGCCGGGACGTACGCGCTGCAGGCCCTTGACCACGATGCGGTCTTCCTTGCTCAGGCCGGCGCGGACGATGCGCAGGCCTTCGAGTTTCGGACCGAGCTCGACCGGGCGGTAATCGGCCTTGTTGTCCTTGTCCATGACCAGCACGAACTTCTTGCCGAGGTCGGTGCCCACGGCTTCGTCGTTGATCAGCACCGCCGAATAGGTGGCGCTGCCGACCAGTTTCAGGCGGGCGTAGAGGCCGGGGGTGAACTGGCCGTCACGGTTGTCGAACACGGCGCGGCCACGGATGGTGCCGGTCTTCGGGTTGACCTGGTTGTCGACGAAATTCATCTGGCCCAGGTGCGGGTTGCCGGTTTCGTTGGACAGGCCGAGGTACACCGGGGTGGTCTGGCCGCGCTGGCCGTCGCGGGCGAGCTGGGTGTATTTCAGGTAGACGCGCTCGTCGGCATCGAAGTAGGCGTAGACGCGGTCGGTGGAGACGACGCTGGTCAGCGGCGTGACGTCGGCGGTGACGATGTTGCCGGCGGTGAACTGGGCGCGGCTGACCCGGCCGCTGATCGGCGCGGTCACGCGGGTGAAGCTCAGGTTCAGTTTGGCCAGGTCGAGTTGCGCCTGGATCGCCGCGACACCGGCGCGGGCTTCGGCGGCGGCGCTGGTGCGCGACTCGGCCAGCTCGGCGGAAATAGCGTTGCTGTTGCGCAGGCGTTCGCCGCGCTGGGCTTCGTTTTCACTGCGGATGGCGGTGGCGCGGGCTTGTTGCACTTGGGCTTCGAGGCGGCGGACCTCAGCCTGGAACGGGCGAGGGTCGATCTGGAACAGCAGGTCGCCCTTGTTGACCTGGGCGCCTTCGGTGAAGGCCACCTGATCGATCTGCCCGGAGACGCGGGGGCGGACTTCGACGGTTTCCGGCGCTTCGAGGCGGCCGGTGAACTCGTCCCATTCATTGATTGGTTGTTCCAGCACCTTGGCCACGCTGACTTTCGGCGCGCCGGGTGCCTGGACCGCCTCCGGGGTGCGACCACAGGCACTCATCACCAGAAGGGCCAACGCAGCAAGGGGATAGCGCAAGGGTTTGAGTGACTGCTCCATGGAGAACTCCGCCAATATATTGATAGTGGGCGGATTCTGCGTTCAGGCGCGGGTGGGCACGAATCGAACGAAGCGAAGGTGACTATCACGCGCAATGATAGAAGTGGAGTGTTATCGCGTGGCGTCGATAGTTAGGCTTTGCGCGCCCACTGTATCTATATCGGT
>NZ_JANLNX010000086.1:0-7576 GCF_025466015.1 Pseudomonas sp. 5P_5.1_Bac1
TTGTGGCGAAATCATTTTCACCGGCAGGGCGATGGCGTCACCGCTGTCGGTGGCCAATTCTTCGATCAGGCCGGACTTGTGCACCACGCGAAAGCGGGTGTCGCTGAGCTTGTGCAGGTGGAAGGAGTCGATTTTCTTTTCGCGCATCAGCAACTGGTCATCGGTGCTGCTGGTGCTGGTGACCTTGAAGGTTTCGCCGGTGCTCAGGGACAGGATGTTGGTGGCGGTGTCGTACTGCGACAACTGCAATGTCCAACCCGTGCCAAACCCGGAATTGAGGGTGTTGAGCGGGCTGTAGGACAGGCGCAGGGGAACGTTGGGGCCGCTGAGGTCATTGCCCTCGAGCTCGGGCAGCGAGAGGCTGCAGGTGTATTGACCGGTGCGCGGATCGACGCCGGTCTCGACGAAGCTGAGGAAATTGAAAGCATTGGAGTGGACGTTGGAGGACGCGGTCATAACAAGGAACTCCATGCAGGGCAATCATTACACCGTGACCCCGGCTATCGAGCCAGGGCCACGGTTATCGGGCCAGCCAGATCAGAGAACGGTGACCCGCAACTCGTTGCGGTTGTTCGGCGCGCGGAAATTGACCTGGAGACGGTGTTGGTTGCCGTACTCATCGAGGATGCGCAGCTTCACCGGCCGGGCATAGGTTCTTTCGCAAGCCAGGTCAAAGCGCCAGTACTGGCTGCGGTGCAGGCTGATCAACAACGCACCCTCCGGACATTCCTCGCCCGGCACCACACCAAGCTCGGGCAGGACCGCCCCGGGGATGTGTTCATACAGGCCCTGGTCGAAACGCAACTCGGTGTCGCCCCGCAAGGCGTAACCGGTGTAGCTGACCACGTCTTCCTCGAACTGGCGGCTCTCCCACTGCACCATGCCGCTGCGCTCTTCGAACTCGATATGGCGGAAGGGAATGTTTTCGCCGTTATGGGTCAGTTGCAGGATGTAGTAGTCGATGGTTTCCAGGTGGTAGTCATTGTCATCCTCGCCCACCACCCGCGTTGCCTCGAACTTGTAGCTGCTGCTGTCGAATTTCGGTGGCTGCACCGGGACCGGTTCGATGGTGGCAGGCGCTCCGTTGCCGGCATGGTTGGAGTAGAACGGCATCAGGTCATCGCGGATCAGCATGGCGGCGATGGTCGTCTTCGAACCCGCGCGGGTCTGCACATAGAGTTTTCGGGTGCGAATACCCTGCGTCCCGGCGTCCTCCTCGCGGGCAAGGCCATTAGGGTGGAACAGGTAATCATTGTGCTGCTCGTTGTAGGCCCAGTTGTCGCCTACCGGTACACCTTCGCTGTCAACCCGAGGCAACGGTTCGAGGGTGTGCGCATTGACTAGCACGATGCTGTTCAGCTCGGTGTCCGACACTTCCACCGGAACGAAATCGACTTCACTCGGCTCGACTTCAATCTCTACCTCGACCTGCTGCTGGCCGTTGGCGAACAGTTGCAGCGAAGACAGCGCCTTGAGTTCGAACGTCTGTAACTCGTTCCAACGCGCTTCGCTGGCGTATTCGGACTGATAGATGATGCTGTAGCCGTAGAAATTGCTGAAATCATCCTCCACCGTGGCCTGCACCACGCTGTAAGGCATGGTGATCCTGGCCGGCGCGGTGAAGACACCCGTCACGGGATCGACCGTGCCCTCCCCGGCAGTGACCGACCAGCGAACCCTTTCGGAAGGCAATCCGTCATCGGCCAGCCGCACCCGCGTCGATGCGCTCGGCGGCAGACCGGGATGGAAGACCGGTGCCAGCTCCAGGGCGAGATTCGACTGCAGCAACAATACAGTCGCCATGACCTTCGCTCCGCTCGAAGTGTTCTCGGCCTCGATGTGGGCCGCGATCACTGGCTGGCCGATACTGGTCGGCGGCGTGTAAACCGCCTGATTGCCATTGGCCTGCAATGAGCCGGGGCCGCTGCGCAATGTCCACTTGATGGTCCCGCCGTTGAGGCTCGAGGCCTTCACCGTGATCGGCTCGGGCTTCCTCAGGTCGACGGTCGCCATCCCCGGCACCACCACCATGGATTCGGCCACCACCACCACCAGCGCCGAGGCGCTGAGGACGCTGCCGGCGTCCTCAAGGGTGGCGGTGATCACATTGCGCACCGCCTGGCCGACCATGCGCTCGCGCGGCGGCGCGGTGAAACGGCCGTTCTGGTCGATATCGCCCTGGGCACGGCTGCCATCGATACTGCGCACCGACCAGGTGAGCTTGCCCGCCTTGCCCTTGAACTGCTCTCCGAGCACCGCGAACTGTTGGGTGGTGCCGGCCAGCACATGAACGATGGAAGGCTCGAGTTTCAGTGCGGTGTGCTTCGGATTGATATGCCCGAACAACGCGACATCGCCGGGCACCGCGGCGTGGGTCAGCAGCAGCGCATTCTGTTCAGGGAACAGCAGGTGGTTGATGGCGAACAGGTCGAGCTCCGGCAGGCGGATCTCCTTGAGTTGGCCGTGCATGCTATCGATCAGGCCTTGCAGACTCGCTTCGAACGCCTGCTTGAAGCTGATGTAGAGGTTGATATCACCGCTGATTTTCTCCGCCAGGACCGAGCTGGAGCCCCCGGGCGCGGTGACGAAGGTCACGACACTGGTGGCCGGATCGACACTGGCCTTCAGGAAGAACTCCAGGGTGTGGGTGAAGCGAACATTGGCGTTCTCTTTCTTCTCATCCCCCATCAACTCCTTGCGGGTGAAGTAGAAGGAAAAGGTATTCACCCCTTTCCAGACGAACCTGAGCAGTCCACCAGCCACCACCGAGACTTCGAGCGGCAGGGAGCCTGCTGCGCTGCTGGCGAAATCGAAGGCCAGCGGCACGTTGTTCGACGCGGTCTGGTGGAAACCGCCACCAGAATGCTCGACCGCGATATCGTCCAACGTCCAGTTACCCGCCCGTGCCTTCAGCCCACGTGCCAGATCGTTGGAGTCCGAGGTGTGCGACAACGACAGGCCGCGACCGACATTACGTTCCAGGTAGCCCTGAATGAACCAGTCGAATAGCACACGGCTGGCCAGGATCAACGACCCGGAATACAGCGGCTTGCCCGAGCCGGCCTCGCGGTCGTCGGGGATCAGGTAGCGGAAATTACCGTCGTCACCCGGTGTAGAGCCATCGAAGAGGCTCTCGCGGGTACGCACGAACAGCACCACCGCACCCTCGCCATAAGTGTCCGAGCCTGCAACCGTCGCACCCGGCGCGGCCTGGGTACGCACGTCGAAGTTGCGCGGCGCCAGTTTGTCGTCGGGATCGAAATCCAGCATACCCAGCACATAGCGACGGGCGCTGGCAGGTTGGCGCTTGAACAGCGCATGGAAAAAGTTACCCAGTGCCTGTTGCGTCTGCGGGTTGTCCACCAGATTGCAACTGAAGTTATATCCCTCGGCAAGGTCGAGAACGACCTCGCCTTTCTGGCCCACGGAGCCGATCACGGCCTCCAGGTCCACGTCCATCACCAGGGTGAACTGGTGCTGCTCAGTGACCGCGAAACTGGACGTGATCCGCCTCGGAAAACCCGCTGCCGCCTCAAGCTTGTAGGCGACCATGCCGGAGACGATATCCATCGTCAGGTGGGCACGGGAGTCACTCAATGAAGCGGTTTCGAACGACAGCCGCGGTTGGCTGAGCAATAGCCCGGTGAGCTCCAGCACCTCATAACCATTGTTGGTCAGCGGCACACTGCCGTGGATGCGCTTCAGGAAGCTGTTCTGGTTGAACTGCGAGATGTACTGCTGCTCCAGCAGTTGATTGACCTTGCCGCGGTTCATGGTAACGATGGCGTCCCAGCCACGGGTAACGGATTTGCCCTGCATCGATTGCAACAAGGCATTGAGCGATTGGTCAGACATTTCATTTCATCCTGTCGGTGTAAAAGCACAGCCACCGTTCAGCAACGGCAGCAGCCATGGTGTAACGCGGGTCGTTCAAGGCAGGTCTGGCGCAGCAGCTATGGCATGCGCCTGAATCAAGTCACTGGCCCGACGAGAGATGTCGGCGTAGGTCGACAGCGGCAACGGCAACACGATGAACCCGTTGTGATCGCTAAAGTCGCCGGGGATCACCACCGAGATAACGGCGAAGCCTTTGGCATTGGCCGGCTCTTTGAATACGCCCGTCGGGCTGAGCGTGCCTCCCCCGCTGACCAGCAACTTGCATATGGCGCCGGGCGGCGGAAGGACCGGGCCATTCTTGCTCTCCACATGCAGTTGCACCTGGCCGGTCTCCGGTTTGCTGTCCTTGCTGATAAGCACCGGCAAATTGATCGAGAGGGGCCTCAATACCAGCAGTTGAGTCTCGACCGTGTCGTTTGCAGTCGGGTTCTTGACCTGGACAGTCTCGATGTACATCGCATCACGATCCGGACTGCTTAGCGCAGAGGTATACACGCACTCGCCGCCCGCGTTTGTGCTGAGCTTGCCGCCCAGTGCCGGGGTTTTCAGCGCCCAGGCAGGGTTGCCGCTGCCCATGATTCCGGCCGTCAGCGCAACACCTGCTCCTGCATCACAAACCTGGAAAATGGGCGACACGGTAACCGTGTGTTCCATCACCGAAACCAGGGCCGAGGCGGTGACATCCTGACCATCGAGCTTGCCTTTGCCGGTCACCACCACCGTCATAGACCCCTCTTTCAGGGAGCTCGCTGCTGGTGCCTTGTACACGCCGCTGGCATCGATGGTGCCGACGTTGGTTTCGCCCGGTTCGGTGCTACGCACACTCCAGGAGGCACCACTGGGCGCGGGGTCGAGGGTGAATTTCTGGCTTGCACCTGGCAGAAGGGTCACCTGCAGCGGCGATACCGCGACCGTGGTGCGCAACGGATCGATATGGCCGAACAATGCAAGATCGCCAGGTACATAAACGTCGTGAAGTTGCAAGGCGTTATGGCCTGGGAATAACAAGTTGCGAATCAGGAACGTGTCGACATTGGGCGCGGTGATGCGGTGCAGGAAATTGTCGAATTGACCACTAAGTTGATTCTTAAGGGACGACGTAAAATAATCATCCCCATCGCCATTTGAATACGTCAGCCCATACAGCTCTTGGTCAACCTTGGTCGTAATATGGACAGTTCTGCTCTTGAGATCACTGTCAAAAACAACCACACCATTGGTGTCCAGGCGTGCCTTAATGGAAATTGCCGTGTTTGCACCGCATTCGAGCGTTCCTGTTTTTTCGGAATCAGGCCAGTCAGCCTTGACATGCTTGAACCAATACGAAGTGCTGAAAGAAGGATTCCATTCGGCGCTTAGTCCGTCACCACTTTTCTGAACGACAAAGGGCCCACTGGAAAACTCGAAGTTATAATCAGCAACCAGGCGAACATTTTCGCGATCGCCCGTTTTTCGATAAACTTCAAACTCGTTATACACCAGTCCGCCTGCGGTCGCCTGAAGTGACGAAGCGAGATCATTGCCCCCTGCATAAGACTTGAACTTGATGCCGTTACCAATATCTGTCGCGGCATGTGGCCCGATCAAATCATTGAACAATACTCTGCTGGAGAGCAATACCGTACCGGTGTATTCCTTGCCATTCCTGTCCGCCGGAATCGGGTATTTGAAATCCGATCCAGAGCCTGGGTAACTAATGTCGGCATCGCCTTTGAGTCGAACGAACAACAACACCGCGCCATGGCCATAGTTATCCGCGCCCCTGCGCGTGGCCCCCGGTGCCGGCATGGTGCGGATCTCGAACGCCTCCGGCGTCAGCGGACCATTCAGGTCGCCGGACAGCGTGCCCAGTGGGAAGATTTTCTGATCATCGCGCAAACCCTCGAAAAACAGTTTGAATTGGGCACCCACCTGTTCCTGGGGCATATCGCCCAGCACAAAGTTGGCCTTGTACTCCCTGCCCTCCGCGATTTTCAACGCCACCTGCCCGGTATCGCCGACAGCGCCCTTTACCTTTTCCAGGTCCAGAACCATGGACAATTGGGGCCCGCCAACGGGCAGTACTTTCAAGATCCTGTCGATGCGTGCCGCCGCGCCACCGCTGGTCAGCACGGTCATGATCAACCCGCCAACAAAGTCCATGGTCAGGGTGGCTCTGGAGGCGTCCAGATCAGCGTTGGAGAACAACAGCTTGGGTGCACTCAACTTCAAATTACTGAGGAGTTCCATGGAATACTCGCCAGACTTCATCGTCTGGTTTATCAACGGCAGGTAACCGTTCGTGGAATTGAAACGCTCTATATATATCTGGCTCAATAACTTATTGGTCTTGCGTTGATCATAGGCGACAACACAGCCATGACCGAAGGTCCTGGATTTACCGTCCAGCCAAGCCAACAACTCATCGATACTGTGATTGCTATTACTCATCGTCGTTCTCCTTGTTTATGACTTGCCTGTACGGATCGGCTTATTCAGCCGGTCGTTTCCGCACCCGCCGGAACATGAATACGCTCACCACGCTACGCCACTTGCCAGGGGCCGCCTACTGACAAAAATGCTAGGTTCGCTGCCATTGCCACAGTGCTACCGTAGTTGCGAACACGGCCATGGGATATCGCCTTTTGCCCGTGAAATTCTTTTCAAAACAACGGAGTAACTGCCATGCAAGTCATCAAGAAATTTTCCGCGTCATCGCTCTACATGGGCGCACTCTTGCTACTCCTGGCGATCGCCGGAGTGCTGCCTACCCATGCCGACGTCCGCAGCAATGGAACATTGGAACTCTATAAAAAAGGTCCACAGGACGGCGTGCCGGGAAACCTGTCGTGCTCTATCGAATTAGTCACGGGCGAGCATAACTTCCACGACTCCGAGGCGTGCGAAAACGACCAGATCTACTATTTCAAATTACTCAACGCTCCTTCCGCGACCGTCATTTCATTTCATGACACCCCGGACTGCAATGACAAGATCGATCAGAACTTTTACTTCTATCTCAAGACGGTAAAAAATAACCTGACATTCGAAAATCCACTCAAACTCGATATTGCTGCGACAACACCCGTTGGCACTGTCGTCGCCGGCTCAGGCGGTGTACGGATGGAGAAAAAACTCGTGGCCGGGCAAATCGACGGAAAGCTGTCGTGCGTCACCATCAAACGCTCCGCAGTTCCCAATTGATCGGGCAGTCCCCTCCTCTGCTACCTGAAGGAACGCCATCATGACCACGTCCTCCAACGTCCACTCCAATGCTTTCAACTTCCTCAGCTTCGTCGAAACCGGCGTCGATCCGCGCACTGGCCAATACACCTGCAGCCTCTCGCTGCCCGAGCTCGAGGGCAATGACCTCAGCGGCCCCAACGTTCCCCTGCGCCTGTCCTACAGCCCGCTCAACACCCTCAATTCCGGCTTCGGCACGGGCTGGACATTGCAGTTGTCGCAGTACGACACCGCCACCAACATCCTCTCCCTGAGCACCGGCGAAACCTTCAAGGTCACCAGCACCAGCAGCACCGATGACCAGTTGCTGATGCGCGAAAAGAAAATCGACTCTTTCCACCTGCACAAGCTCAGCGACACCCGCTTTCGCGTGGTGCACAAGTCCGGCCTGATCGAAGAACTGGTCACCGACAGCGGTGACGCCATCGCCCTGCCGGTGAAAATGATTTCGCCCCAG
>NZ_JANLNX010000035.1:0-6404 GCF_025466015.1 Pseudomonas sp. 5P_5.1_Bac1
TAACCCGCGGGGGCCGCTTTGGCGGCCCCGCGTCGTTGTGGCAGAGCGATTGCGACAGCCAGGCAAACGTTTCCGCCCGGCTGGCAGAGCGTCCCGGCTGGAATTAAACCTTGAAGATCACTTGACTTGGGCAGTTCGAATCAGAACAATCCAAAGTCCGCTGTAGGGGGACTGCCAGAAGCAGACCCGCTAAGCAGATCATGAGGCGCACACCCGCGCCGACCTGTTACACCCCGCAACGCGTTACCTCGCGCTGGGTGGGAAAACCCCGCAACACTTTGGGGCGCTCCCAATACTTGCTCAGTCAGTGCTGACGTAGTCGGCGACTTCGTCGCTCATGCTCTGCTTGGCAGTAAACCTATTAAGACCCGTCCCGGAGTGGACGGTATTCTGGCGTTTTAGAGGTGAACAACGTGGAGCTTTTATCTGGCGCTGAAATGGTCGTCCGCTTTTTGCGTGACGAGGGCGTTAAGCACATCTATGGGTACCCAGGCGGTGCTCTTCTTCATGTCTACGATGCTCTGTTCAAAGAACCGGAAGTGAACCACATCCTGGTTCGTCACGAGCAGGCAGCTACCCATATGGCGGACGGTTACGCCCGTGCCACCGGCAAAGCCGGCGTGGTACTGGTGACTTCCGGTCCAGGTGCGACCAATGCCATCACCGGCATCGCCACCGCCTACATGGACTCGATCCCGATGGTCATCCTGTCTGGTCAGGTGCCTAGCACCATGGTCGGCACCGATGCCTTCCAGGAAACCGACATGATCGGTATTTCCCGGCCTATCGTGAAGCACAGCTTCATGATCAAGCATGCCTCGGAAATCCCTGAAGTCCTGAAAAAAGCCTTCTACCTTGCGCAATCCGGCCGTCCTGGTCCGGTGGTTGTCGACATTCCGAAGGATATGACCAACCCGGCCGAGAAGTTCGAGTACGTCTATCCGAAGAAGGTCAAGCTGCGCTCCTACAGCCCGGCCGTTCGCGGTCACTCCGGTCAGATCCGCAAGGCTGCGGAAATGCTCCTGGCGGCCAAGCGTCCGATCGTTTACGCCGGTGGTGGCGTGATCCTCGGTGGTGGCTCCGCGCCGCTGACCGAGCTTGCGCAACTGCTCAACCTGCCAGTCACCAATACCCTGATGGGGCTCGGTGGCTATCCAGGCACTGATCGCCAGTTCCTCGGCATGCTCGGCATGCACGGCAGCTACCCGGCGAACCTGGCGATGCACCACGCCGACGTGATCCTCGCTGTCGGCGCACGCTTCGACGACCGCGTTGTCAACGGTCCGGCCAAGTTCTGCCCGAACGCCAAGGTCATCCATATCGATATCGACCCGGCGTCGATCTCCAAGACCATCAAGGCTGACGTGCCAATCGTTGGTCCGGTTGAAAGCGTTCTGACCGAGATGCTCGCTACCGTTCGCGAAATCGGCGAGCAGCCTGAAAAGGCAGCGATCGATGCCTGGTGGAAACAGATCGAAGAATGGCGCGGCGATCGCGGCATGTTCCCTTACGACAAAGGGGATGGCAGCGTCATCAAGCCTCAGACCGTTATCGAGACACTGTGCGAAGTTACCGGTGGTGATGCATTCGTCACTTCCGACGTTGGCCAGCACCAGATGTTCGCGGCGCAGTACTACCGCTTCAACAAGCCGAACCGCTGGATCAACTCCGGCGGCCTGGGCACCATGGGCTTCGGTTTCCCGGCGGCCATGGGCGTCAAGCTGAACTTCCCGGAAAGCGATGTTGCTTGCGTCACCGGCGAAGGCAGCATCCAGATGAACATCCAGGAACTGTCGACCTGCCTGCAGTACGACCTGCCGGTCAAGATCGTCAACCTGAACAACGGCGTGCTGGGCATGGTTCGCCAGTGGCAGGACATGGCTTACAACAGCCGCCACTCGCATTCCTACATGGAGTCGCTGCCTGACTTCGTCAAGCTGGCTGAAGCCTATGGTCATGTGGGTATCCGCATCACCAGCCTGAAGGACCTCAAGCCGAAGCTCGAAGAAGCCTTCGCCCTCAAGGACCGCCTGGTGTTCATCGACATCCAGGTCGACAACAGCGAACACGTCTACCCGATGCAGATCAAGGACGGTTCGATGCGCGACATGTGGCTGAGCAAGACGGAGCGTACCTGATATGCGGCACATTATTTCCCTGCTGTTGGAAAACGAACCCGGTGCCCTGTCCCGCGTCGTTGGCTTGTTCTCGCAACGCAACTACAACATCGAAAGCCTGACCGTTGCGCCAACCGAAGACCCGACCCTGTCGCGTCTGACGCTGACCACGGTGGGCCACGATGAGGTGATCGAGCAGATCACCAAGAACCTGAACAAACTGGTTGAAGTGGTCAAACTGGTCGACCTGTCGGAAAGTGCTCATATCGAGCGCGAACTGATGCTGGTCAAAGTGAAGGCCACTGGTGCACAGCGCGCCGAGATCAAGCGCACCACCGATATCTATCGTGGGCAGATCGTCGACGTCAGCGCCAGTGTGTACACCGTGCAGTTGACCGGCACCAGCGACAAGCTCGACAGCTTCATTCAGGCAATCGGCACCGCGTCCATTCTTGAAACCGTGCGCAGTGGTGTCACCGGCATTGCCCGTGGCGACAAAGTGCTCAGTATCTAACTCGACAAAATTAGCGAATGGCCTGAACAAGGCCGAGATAACCAGGGGTATTTCATGAAAGTTTTCTACGACAAAGACTGCGATCTCTCGATCATCCAGGGCAAGAAAGTTGCCATCATCGGTTACGGTTCCCAGGGCCACGCTCAAGCGTGCAACCTGAAGGACTCCGGTGTGGATGTCACCGTCGGTCTGCGTAAAGGTTCGGCTACTGTTGCCAAGGCTGAAGCTCACGGCCTGAAAGTTGCTGACGTTGCTACCGCCGTCGCTGCTGCCGACCTGGTCATGATCCTCACTCCGGACGAGTTCCAGGGCAACCTGTACAAGAACGAGATCGAGCCGAACATCAAGCAGGGCGCTACCCTGGCGTTCTCCCACGGCTTCTCGATCCACTACAACCAGGTCGTTCCACGTGGCGACCTCGACGTGATCATGATCGCGCCGAAAGCACCAGGCCACACCGTTCGCTCCGAGTTCGTCAAAGGCGGCGGTATCCCTGACCTGATCGCTATCTACCAGGACGCTTCGGGCAACGCCAAGAACGTCGCTCTGTCCTACGCCGCTGGCGTCGGTGGCGGCCGTACCGGCATCATCGAAACCACCTTCAAGGACGAGACCGAAACCGACCTGTTCGGCGAGCAAGCCGTTCTGTGTGGCGGTACCGTCGAGCTGGTCAAAGCCGGTTTCGAAACCCTGGTTGAAGCTGGCTACGCGCCAGAAATGGCCTACTTCGAGTGCCTGCACGAACTGAAGCTGATCGTTGACCTCATGTACGAAGGCGGTATCGCCAACATGAACTACTCGATCTCCAACAACGCCGAATACGGCGAGTACGTGACCGGTCCTGAAGTCATCAACGCCGAATCCCGTCAGGCCATGCGCAACGCTCTGAAGCGCATCCAGGACGGCGAGTACGCCAAGATGTTCATCAGCGAAGGCGCTACCAACTACCCATCCATGACCGCCAAGCGTCGTAACAACGCCGCTCACGGTATCGAAGTCATCGGCGAGCAACTGCGCTCGATGATGCCTTGGATCTCGGCGAACAAAATCGTCGACAAGGCCAAGAACTGATTGGTCCTGATGCGATGAAAAACGCGGCTTAGGCCGCGTTTTTTCATTTCCGGGGTCAGCTTCTGGTATAAGCTTTCATCCGTTTGTCGGCGAACCCTCGCCGCAAACCTTTGTCGAAAACTCCACCCCGTTGCAAGGTAATGTCCATGAGCGAACGTCCCGAAGAGCCGAACAAGGCCTCTGACGCCGAAAGCCTGCTACCGATCGATGAGCATGTCGAAGAAGGGCATGACGCCGAAGGACGCAAAGTCCGGCACCGCGGTATCTATCTGCTGCCAAACCTTTTCACCACCGCGAACCTGTTCGCCGGTTTCTATTCGATCATCAACTCCATGAGCGCCCAGAGCGCGCTGAGTGCTGGTGATCCTCGCGAGGCGAGCAAGTATTTCGCTTTCGCAGCCATTGCCATCTTCGTTGCCATGGTGCTCGACGGCCTTGATGGTCGCGTGGCCCGTATGACCAATACCCAGAGTGCTTTCGGTGCGGAGTATGACTCCTTGTCCGATATGGTCGCCTTTGGTGTAGCCCCTGCATTGCTGGCCTTTGGTTGGGCACTGGGCGATATGGGCAAAGTCGGCTGGATGGTCGCCTTCATCTATGTTGCGGGCGCGGCACTGCGTCTGGCCCGGTTCAACACCCAGGTCGGCAAGGCCGACAAGCGTTATTTCATCGGCCTGGCCAGTCCGGCAGCCGCCGGTGTGGTGGCGGGTACGGTATGGGCGTTCAGTGACTTCGGTATCCAGGGGTCGAAGCTTTCGTTCCTGGTGGCGCTGCTGGTTGCGGGCGCTGGCATGCTGATGGTCAGCAACATCAAGTACAACAGCTTCAAGGAGCTGGATCTGAAGGGGCGTGTTCCCTTCGTCGCGATCCTGGCCGTGGTACTGGTTTTCGCCGTGGTATTCAGCGATCCGCCACGCATCCTGCTGCTGGTGTTCCTTGCCTACGCGGCTTCCGGGCCCGCGCAATACCTGCTGCGCATGCGTCGCCGGAAAAACGCCGAGTAGTGATGTAATTTCTCCCTGACTTCGTAGTCTACTGCTGCATCTGTCCAGCGGTTCTGCGGAGTCATCATGCTGATCAAGTTCCCCCGGGCCTCCGACTGCTCTGAGTCGGAGGTCACGCCTGAATCAATCTACCTTTCCCGTCGTACTTTGCTGGGTGGCTCGATGGCCGGTCTGGCGATTGCCGGCTTGCCTCGATGGGTCGGAGCGGGGGAGGTGTCGCGCTATGCCGACGTAGAGCCCGGCAAGGCTGCGGACTGGTTCAATGCAAAACTTCCCGAAACCCGTTGGCAGGCCGTGACAGTGCAGGGTGAAGCTATAACGCCTTTCAAGGATGCTACGCACTACAACAACTTCTATGAGTTCGGCACCGACAAAGGTGATCCCGCCGAGAATGCCGGTGGGCTACCCACCTCGCCGTGGACGGTGGTCATTGATGGCGAGGTGGGTAAGCCGGGCCGCTACGCGCTGGAAGACTTCATGAAGCCTTACCAGTTGGAGGAGCGCATCTATCGGCTGCGCTGCGTGGAAGCGTGGTCAATGGTCATTCCCTGGTTGGGTTTTCCGCTTTCGGCTCTTATCAAAGGGGCTCAGCCAACGTCCAAGGCTAAATACGTGCGTTTCGAGACGCTGCAAGATCCTCGGCATATGCCAGGCCAGCGTTCGGGTTTCGCCTTGATCGATTGGCCATATGTAGAAGGGTTGCGTCTGGATGAGGCAATGAACCCATTGGCTATACTCGCGGTGGGTATGTATGGCCGAGAGTTGCCGAACCAGAATGGCGCTCCGTTGCGGTTGGTGGTTCCTTGGAAGTACGGCTTCAAGAGCATCAAGTCCATTGTTCGGATCAGTCTGGTCACGGAGCAGCCGCAAACCACGTGGCAGCGCATTGCGCCGGAAGAGTACGGCTTCTATGCCAACGTGAACCCGACGGTGGATCACCCTCGCTGGACCCAGGCGCGGGAGCGGCGCTTACCGAGCGGGCTGTTCAGTCCCAATGTTCGCGACACCCAGATGTTCAACGGCTATGCCGAAGAGGTGAGTGGGCTCTACACCGGGCTGGACCTGAGGACGAACTACTGATGCGCTACCCACTGTTCCGGTTGTGCATCTTTATAGTGGCTTCCATCTGGCCGCTATTATGGCTTTACCAGGCATGGATCTTCGCGCTGGGTCCTGATCCGGGAAAGGTCCTGGTGGATCGGCTGGGTCTGGGTGGGCTTATCTTTCTTCTGATCACATTGAGCATGACGCCCTTGCAGCGTTTAACAGGGTGGTCCGGCTGGATCGTCGTGCGCCGGCAGTTGGGCTTGTGGTGCTTTGCCTATATTGCGTTGCACCTGAGTGCGTACCTCTTCTTTATTCTTGGTCTGGATTGGGGGCAGTTGGCGGTCGAGCTTCGCAAGCGGCCCTATATCATCGTCGGGGTTTTGGGGTTTACCGGCTTGTTCAGTCTGGCGGTAACGTCGAATCGCTTCAGTCAGCGCCGATTGGGTGCGCGCTGGAAAAAGCTGCACAAGTTGGTGTACGCCATTCTGGGGCTAGGGCTGCTGCACTTCCTTTGGGTAGTTCGAGCGGACCTCAAGGAATGGACTGTCTATGCGGTGATCGGCGCCGGGCTGTTGTTGCTTCGGATCCCAGCTATCGGGCAGCGGTTGCCGCGTCTGGGCGGGCGCAAAACGGGGCCTGTAACAAAAGTTT
>NZ_JANLNX010000090.1:0-5934 GCF_025466015.1 Pseudomonas sp. 5P_5.1_Bac1
GCCGCCGGGTTGGGCGCCATGAAAAAAACCGGGGGTGGGGCCCCCCCCGGGGGGGGGCCCCCCACGCCAAGCGATTACGTGTTGTTGTGGTCGATCTTGATCGTTGGGTCGGCACCGGTTACCAGCGAGTTGATCGAGGTTGAGGACCAGTTCACCCCTTCGAGCTTGATCGTCACGTCCGCGTTGGCAATACCGCCGGCGGCATTGAGCTTGCCTTCGGAGCTGACCTGCAGCGTCGACTCGCCGTTAACCGTGGTGATCTTCAGGTAGTTGTCGATGGTGCTGGCCTTCTCGCCCTGGAGCAGGTCGCTCAGGTCCAGACGGTCACCTTCGGCCGCCTTGAAGTCCTTGATGATGTCGTTGCCGATATCACCCGCCTTCCAGACGAAGGTGTCGGCACCGCTGCCACCGGTCATGGTGTCGTTGCCCTGGCCGCCGAACAGGATGTCGTTGCCCTCGCCACCCAGCAGGGTGTCGTTGCCGGTACCGCCGAGCAGGATGTCATTGCCCTTGCCGCCATCCAGGTAATCGTTACCGCCCTGGCCGAACAGAATGTCGTTGCCATCGCCGCCGTACAGCGTGTCGTTGCCGTCACTGCTGCGCGAGATATCGAACTCGCTGACGTGCTCGGTGACGTACTGGTGCATGGCCTTGCTGTCCACCGCACTGGCATCCAGCCCGGTCTTCAGCGCGACGTAGCTTTGCAGCGCTTCCACACCGTTGCCCGACACCTGCGAGAACATGATCAGGTCGCCGAACACGATGTCGTTGCCGTCGCCGGCATTGACCGTGTCGTTGCCTGGCAGCGTCGCCTCGGTGTGGCCGAGGATGGCGTTGGCCAGGTTGCTCGGGTCGATGTTGGTCTGCGGCACGCCGTCGGAGTCGTACGGTTTCAGGTCGTTGACGTCCACGCCGCTGCCGATGCCGATGGCCTCGATGGTCGGCGAGAGCGCCTTGAGTACCGCGTAGGCGCTCTTCGAGTTGGAGGTGGTGTCGGAGTCGGTATAGCTACCTTGGCCGGCCAGGCTCGACAGTTCGTAGGTCCCGTCGCCCTGGGCGTGCAGGGTACCGCTGAGGGACGAATACCAACTGCCGTTCTTGTACAGGTTCAGGTTGCCGCTGCTGTCGATGGTCAGCTTGTTGCTGCTGTCCAGGTTGACGTTGATCACCTGGCCGATCTTGTAATTGATCGACGTGAGGTAGGTGTCCATCGTCAGGTTGGCCTTGCTGCCACTGTAGGTGATCAGCGTCGGGTTGGTGCGTTCGCCGGTCTGGTAGTAGGTCGGCTGGCCGTCGGTAATGAAGAACGTCTGGTTGGTACCGGTGGCACCGGAGTCCTTCAGGGCCTGGAACCAGTTGGCCGTGGTCTTGAAGGCGTCCTCGTAGTTGGTGCCGCCGTTGGCCGTCATGGCGGTCAGGGCGTTTTTCAGGGTCTGCAGGGAGCCGCTGTCGGCCAGGTTGACCGAAACGGTGGTCTTGACCTGCGTAGCGAAGTCCACCAGCAGGATGTTGACCGTACCGGAGCTGGCGCCCTGGACGCTGTTGGACAGCGTGGTGAATACCGACTGCAGGGCTTTCTGCGCCGCGTCCACCGAGTCTTTCATACTGCCCGAGGTGTCGACGATGAACGCCAGGTTGTAGTTCTGCCCGGCGACCACGTGCAGGCCGTTGATGTCGGCGGCGATGATGTCGTTGCCATCGGTACCGTTCCAGTTGTCACTGTCGGCGGTGGCGTTGGTCGCCACGGCGTAAGTGTCGCCGTACACGGTGACCTTGATGGTGCCAGGGGTGTTGGCGGTGCTGCCGTTGATGGTCTCGGTGGATGTGGCGTTGACCGTCACATCGAAGCTGCCGCTGTAGTAGGCCGGCGGCTTGATGGTCAGGGTGCTCAGGTTCCAGCCGGTGACGTCCACCGCGGTTGCGCCGACGGAGATGCTGTGACCGGCGCCGTCGCTGATCACCGAACCGCTCGGGATACCGGCGAGCTTGACCGCCAGGGTCTCGGAGCCGTCGGTGTCGGTCAGTGCCGAGCTGATGCCCACCAGCTTGACGGTGCCGTTCTCGCGGCCTTCGTTGAGTTTATAGCCGTCGTAGTAGCCCTTGCCGCTGGAGCCGTGCAGGTCGGAGACGGTGACGCCGGCCGCTGCCAGTGCGGCGACGGTCGGATACAGCGCGGTGCCGACCTGGCTCACGTCGATGGTCGCCCCGCCGTTGACCGACAGGTTGACGTCGTAGCTGCCCGGACCTGCCTGGTTGTAGTGGTAGATCTCGACGGTGTAGTAACCGCTCTTGGTTGGCGTGAAGGTGCCGTTGAGCTGGCCACCGGCGCCCCAGGTGGTGCTGGCCACGTCTTTACCGCCGACCACTACCGCCAGGCTGTCGTCGCCGACGCCGGTGAATTTGTAGGTCGAGCCGGCTTCCATGTACATCAGGCCGGAGGTCTTCGAGGCGATGCCCGGCGCCACGTCTCCGGTGGAGGCGACGTTGGTGGCGATGGCACTGGTCTGGCCTTTGCCGGCAGCGTCGATCACCGATTTCAGGGTGGCTGCGTCGGCGCCGTTGCCGTTGGTGCCCAGGCCGGACAGGCCGGTCCAGGTTTCTTTGGTCAGGCCGATCGAGGCCACGGCGTTGCTGCCGATGGTCAGGGTCGGTTTGTCGGCAACCGGGGTGATGTCGATTTTCAGCGTGGCTTCGTTGCCCAGATCCTTGCCGTCGAACGGCTTGTACTTGATCTGCGCGTAGTCGGCCTGCTGGTTGCCCACGCCGGTGCCGCCGTTGGCGGTAATGCCGGATTCGTTGGCTTTGGGCACGAACTTCAGGTTGCCGGCGTCGATGTCCGCCTTGCTGAAGACCTTGCCGGCATCGGCGCTGGTCAGGGTCTTCCAGGTGGTGCCGTCCTTGTATTGCAGGGTGCCGTTGGCCGGAAGCTGGGTGATAGTGACGCCCAGGGCGCTCTGCACGTTGTCCAGGTCGGTGACGCCGAGGCTGCTCCAGGTCACGGCCAGGTCGGTGTCTTCGGTGCCCGTCAACTCGCCGCCCGCGGCGGTTGGCGCGTCGTTCACCGGAATCACGTTGACCGTAGTGGTGGCGACGTTGGAGGTGTTGACCCCGTCGGTCACCGTCACGGTGATGATCCGCGGCGTGTTGCTCGGGTCATCGCTGGTGTTGATGAACGTGATGTTCTTCAGCGCCTGGATGTAGTTGGCGATGGTGGCGTTGCCGGACAGCGTCAGCACCACTTTGTCGTTGGTGCTGTTGGCGTTGATGCTGATGCCGTTGACGCTGTTGCCCAGGTTCAGCGCATCGCCGGCCATGCGGTTGGTCAGCGTGACGGTGGCACCGGTCATATTGGTGCTGTCGATATCGGTGATGCTCAGGTCGACATCGCCGATGGACACGCCGGAGCCGGCCTGGCCTTCGGTGAAGGTGACCTGGTAATCCGCGCCGGTCTTGCCGCTGGAGTCGTTGGCGTCCAGATCCAGAATCGGTGCCGGTTCGAAGATCTGCGTCGTCACGCTGCCTGCGGTGCCGCTGACCACCACGCTCTCGAAGTTGCCGCCGGTGGCCGAATCGACCTTGACGGTGAACTGCTCGGTGCCTTCGGTGACGTTGTCCTTGATGGTCGGGATGGTGAAGTCGACCTTGCTGGCGCCGGACGGGATGGTCACGGTGGTTACACCGGTGAAGTCCGAGCCGTTGGTGGCGGTGCCGGAGTAACTCAGCTTGACGGTCACCGCTGCCTGCGACGGGTTGCTCAGGTTGAGGGTATACGTCGCGATGCCGCCCTCGGCCACCGAGGTAGTACCGGTGATGCTGATGGTGGTCGGGGTGTTGGTATCCGTGACCTGAGTGACCGCCGCCGTGGTGCTGTAGGCCAGGTTCTCGAAGCCGCCGCCGCTGGCGCCGGTGATCTTGGTGCTCAGGGTGGTGGCGTCGATGTACGGCGTATCCGCTGGCGCCGGCACGGTGATGCTGTTGGACAGTTGGTCTTTGCCGATGACGATGGTCGAGCCGTTGGACAGGGTCACCGTCACTGGCGACGCGGCCGGGTTGGTCAGCGTTGCGGTGTAGGTGATCTGGCCGCCTTCGGCTACCGAAGTGGTGGCGCTCAGGCTCACGGTGGTGGTGTCGATCGGGCCGTCGCTGACCGTGGTGCTCGGCGTACCGGCGGTGACCAGCTTCTCGTAGTTGCCGCCGCTGGTGCTGGTAATGCTGTTGGTCAGCGTCGGGTTGGTGGTGTAGACGTTGTTCGGCGCGGTGTAGTTGACCGTGCCGGTGCTTTGACCGACCAGGATGGTGATGGTCTGGTTGTTGGCCAGGGTCAGCACCAGGTTCGAGCCGGTGACGGGCGCGCTGACGGTCGCGGTGTAGGTGACGACGCCGCCTTCTACCACGCTTGGGGTGGCGGTCAGCGTCACGGTCGAGGTATCGATCGTGTCGGTGACGGCGGTCACAGCCGGGGTCGAACTGACGTTCAGCTTCTCGAAATCACCGCCGCTGGTGCCGGTGATGGTGGCGCTGACGTTGCCGCTGTCGACGTAGACAGTGTTTTTCGGCGCATCGATGGTCACGCTGCCTTCGGTAGCGTTCTTGGCGATGTTGATGGTCGAGCCGTTACTCAGGGTCACGGTCATCGCGGTGCCGGCCGGGTTGGTCAGCTTGGCGGTGTAAGTGATCTGGCCGCCTTCCTGGACGCTGCCGGTCGCGGTGAGGCTGACACCGGTGGTATCGAGGTTGTTCGGGTTGTCGTTGACGGTGGTCGACGGGGTGCCCGCAGTCACCAGCTTCTCGTAGTTGCCGCCGGTGACACCGGTGATGCTGTTGGTCAGTGCCGGGTTGGTGGCGTAGATGTTGTTCGGTGCGACGTAGTCGACCGAGCCGCTGCTGGCGTTGACCGCAATGGTGATGCTCTGGCCGTTGGCCAGGCTGATCACCAGAGGCGAGCCGGTGACCGGGGCGCTGACGGTGGCGGTGTAGGTGACGACGCCGCCCTCTACCACGCTTGGGGTCGCAGTCAGGGTTACGGTCGAAGTGTCGATGGTGTCGGTGACCGCGGTAACCGCAGGCGCCGAGCTGACATTCAGCTTCTCGAAATCACCGCCAGTGGTGCCGGTGATGGTGGCGCTGACGTTGCCGCTGTCCACGTATACGGTGTTTTTCGGGGCGGCGATGGTGATGCTGCCTTCGGTGGCGTCCTTGGCGATGGTGATGGTTTCACCGTTGCTCAGGGTCACCTTCATTTCCGTGCCGGCCGGATTGGTCAGTTTGGCGGTGTAGGTGATCTGGCCGCCTTCCTGGACGGTGCCGGTCGCGGTCAGCGAGACGCCAGTGGTGTCGAGGTGAGCGGGGTTATCCGTCACGGTGGTGGACGGCGTTCCGGCCGTGACCAACTTCTCGTAATTGCCGCCGGTGACACCGGTGATGCTGTTGGTCAGCGCTGCGTTGGTGTTGTAGACGTTGTTTGGTGCGACGTAGTCGACCGAGCCGCTCGACGCATTGACCGCGATGGTGATGCTCTGGCCGTTGGCGAGGCTGATGACCAGTGGTGCGCCGGTGACGGGTGCGCTGACGGTCGCGGTGTACGTGACGACGCCGCCTTCGGTCACGCTCGGGGTCGCAGTCAGGGTCACGGTCGAGGTGTCGATGGTGTCAGTCACGGCCGTCACGGCTGGCGTGCTGCTGACGTTCAACTTCTCGAAATCACCGCCAGTGGTGCCGGTGATGGTGGCGCTGACGTTGCCGCTGTCGACGTACACGGTGTTTTTCGGGGCGGCGATGGTGATGCTGCCTTCGGTGGCGTCCTTGGCGATGGTGATGGTTTCACCGTTGCTCAGGGTCACCTTCATTTCCGTGCCGGCCGGATTGGTCAGCTTCGCGGTGTAAGTGATCTGACCGCCTTCCTGGACGGTGCCAGTCGCGGTGAGCGAAACGCCG
>NZ_JANLNX010000041.1:0-5416 GCF_025466015.1 Pseudomonas sp. 5P_5.1_Bac1
CCTACTCTCACATGGAGAAGCTCCACACTACCATCGGCGATGCATCGTTTCACTGCTGAGTTCGGGATGGGATCAGGTGGTTCCAATGCTCTATGGTCGTCAAGAAATTCTGTGTGCTCGTCCGCCTTTCGACGTCCGCGCAAATCGGGTATGTGATGTTTGTGGGTTCACGAATTTTCGAGCGTTTCGTCTTCACCACCACAATTCGGTGCCCTGTCTCCAGAAGCAGTCAAATTGCTTGGGTGTTATATGGTCAAGCCTCACGGGCAATTAGTATTGGTTAGCTCAACGCCTCACAGCGCTTACACACCCAACCTATCAACGTCGTAGTCTTCGACGGCCCTTCAGGGAGCTCAAGGCTCCAGTGAGATCTCATCTTGAGGCAAGTTTCCCGCTTAGATGCTTTCAGCGGTTATCTCTTCCGAACATAGCTACCCGGCAATGCCACTGGCGTGACAACCGGAACACCAGAGGTTCGTCCACTCCGGTCCTCTCGTACTAGGAGCAGCCCCTCTCAAATCTCAAACGTCCACGGCAGATAGGGACCGAACTGTCTCACGACGTTCTAAACCCAGCTCGCGTACCACTTTAAATGGCGAACAGCCATACCCTTGGGACCGGCTTCAGCCCCAGGATGTGATGAGCCGACATCGAGGTGCCAAACACCGCCGTCGATATGAACTCTTGGGCGGTATCAGCCTGTTATCCCCGGAGTACCTTTTATCCGTTGAGCGATGGCCCTTCCATACAGAACCACCGGATCACTAAGACCTACTTTCGTACCTGCTCGACGTGTCTGTCTCGCAGTCAAGCGCGCTTTTGCCTTTATACTCTACGACCGATTTCCGACCGGTCTGAGCGCACCTTCGTACTCCTCCGTTACTCTTTAGGAGGAGACCGCCCCAGTCAAACTACCCACCATACACTGTCCTCGATCCGGATAACGGACCTGAGTTAGAACCTCAAAGTTGCCAGGGTGGTATTTCAAGGATGGCTCCACGCGAACTGGCGTCCACGCTTCAAAGCCTCCCACCTATCCTACACAAGCAAATTCAAAGTCCAGTGCAAAGCTATAGTAAAGGTTCACGGGGTCTTTCCGTCTAGCCGCGGATACACTGCATCTTCACAGCGATTTCAATTTCACTGAGTCTCGGGTGGAGACAGCGCCGCCATCGTTACGCCATTCGTGCAGGTCGGAACTTACCCGACAAGGAATTTCGCTACCTTAGGACCGTTATAGTTACGGCCGCCGTTTACCGGGGCTTCGATCAAGAGCTTCGCGTTAGCTAACCCCATCAATTAACCTTCCGGCACCGGGCAGGCGTCACACCCTATACGTCCACTTTCGTGTTTGCAGAGTGCTGTGTTTTTAATAAACAGTCGCAGCGGCCTGGTATCTTCGACCGGCATGGGCTTACGGAGCAAGTCCTTGACCCTCGCCGGCGCACCTTCTCCCGAAGTTACGGTGCCATTTTGCCTAGTTCCTTCACCCGAGTTCTCTCAAGCGCCTTGGTATTCTCTACCCAACCACCTGTGTCGGTTTGGGGTACGGTTCCTAGTTATCTGAAGCTTAGAAGCTTTTCTTGGAAGCATGGCATCAACCACTTCGCGCTCTAAGAGCGCTCGTCATCAGCTCTCGGCCTTAAGATCCCGGATTTACCTAAGATCTCAGCCTACCACCTTAAACTTGGACAACCAACGCCAAGCTGGCCTAGCCTTCTCCGTCCCTCCATCGCAATAACTAGAAGTACAGGAATATTAACCTGTTTTCCATCGACTACGCTTTTCAGCCTCGCCTTAGGGACCGACTAACCCTGCGTCGATTAACGTTGCGCAGGAAACCTTGGTCTTTCGGCGTGGGAGTTTTTCACTCCCATTGTCGTTACTCATGTCAGCATTCGCACTTCTGATACCTCCAGCAAGCTTCTCAACTCACCTTCACAGGCTTACAGAACGCTCCTCTACCGCATCACCTAAGTGATACCCGTAGCTTCGGTGTATGGTTTGAGCCCCGTTACATCTTCCGCGCAGGCCGACTCGACTAGTGAGCTATTACGCTTTCTTTAAAGGGTGGCTGCTTCTAAGCCAACCTCCTAGCTGTCTAAGCCTTCCCACATCGTTTCCCACTTAACCATAACTTTGGGACCTTAGCTGACGGTCTGGGTTGTTTCCCTTTTCACGACGGACGTTAGCACCCGCCGTGTGTCTCCCATGCTCGGCACTTGTAGGTATTCGGAGTTTGCATCGGTTTGGTAAGTCGGGATGACCCCCTAGCCGAAACAGTGCTCTACCCCCTACAGTGATACATGAGGCGCTACCTAAATAGCTTTCGAGGAGAACCAGCTATCTCCGAGCTTGATTAGCCTTTCACTCCGATCCACAGGTCATCCGCTAACTTTTCAACGGTAGTCGGTTCGGTCCTCCAGTCAGTGTTACCTAACCTTCAACCTGCCCATGGATAGATCGCCCGGTTTCGGGTCTATACCCAGCGACTAAACGCCCTATTAAGACTCGCTTTCGCTACGCCTCCCCTATTCGGTTAAGCTCGCCACTGAATATAAGTCGCTGACCCATTATACAAAAGGTACGCAGTCACCTAACAAGTAGGCTCCCACTGCTTGTACGCATACGGTTTCAGGATCTATTTCACTCCCCTCTCCGGGGTTCTTTTCGCCTTTCCCTCACGGTACTGGTTCACTATCGGTCAGTCAGTAGTATTTAGCCTTGGAGGATGGTCCCCCCATATTCAGACAAAGTTTCTCGTGCTCCGTCCTACTCGATTTCATTGATAAGAGATTTTCGTGTACGGGGCTATCACCCACTATGGCGGCACTTTCCAGAGCCTTCCACTAATCTCAAATCAACTTAAGGGCTAGTCCCCGTTCGCTCGCCACTACTAAGGGAATCTCGGTTGATTTCTTTTCCTCAGGGTACTTAGATGTTTCAGTTCCCCTGGTTCGCCTCTTACACCTATGTATTCAGTGTAAGATAACCATCTTATGATGGCTGGGTTCCCCCATTCAGAGATCTCCGGATCAAAGTCTGTTTGCCGACTCCCCGGAGCTTATCGCAGGCTACCACGTCTTTCATCGCCTCTGACTGCCAAGGCATCCACCGTATGCGCTTCTTCACTTGACCATATAACCCCAAGCAATCTGGTTATACTGTGAAGACGACATTCGCCGAAAATTCATGATTAAACTCACAAATTTTACCTTAGCCTGAACAAACACCAGTGAAAGTGCTGTCCAGTCTATCTTTCTATCACATACCCAAATTTTTAAAGAACGATTCTGATAAAGTTCAGAAATCAATATTCGAGCCGAATATTCATTTCTAAGCTTTGACATAGGTGCAAGAGGGGGTGGTGGAGCCAAGCGGGATCGAACCGCTGACCTCCTGCGTGCAAGGCAGGCGCTCTCCCAGCTGAGCTATGGCCCCAGCAATTGGTGGGTCTGGGCAGATTCGAACTGCCGACCTCACCCTTATCAGGGGTGCGCTCTAACCAACTGAGCTACAGACCCAATCGAAGGTTGCTAACCTAATCGTCTTCTTCAATGAATCAAGCAATTCGTGTGGGAGCTTATGAAGCGGCTGATGTCGTCGATTAAGGAGGTGATCCAGCCGCAGGTTCCCCTACGGCTACCTTGTTACGACTTCACCCCAGTCATGAATCACACCGTGGTAACCGTCCTCCCGAAGGTTAGACTAGCTACTTCTGGTGCAACCCACTCCCATGGTGTGACGGGCGGTGTGTACAAGGCCCGGGAACGTATTCACCGCGACATTCTGATTCGCGATTACTAGCGATTCCGACTTCACGCAGTCGAGTTGCAGACTGCGATCCGGACTACGATCGGTTTTGTGAGATTAGCTCCACCTCGCGGCTTGGCGACCCTCTGTACCGACCATTGTAGCACGTGTGTAGCCCAGGCCGTAAGGGCCATGATGACTTGACGTCATCCCCACCTTCCTCCGGTTTGTCACCGGCAGTCTCCTTAGAGTGCCCACCATTATGTGCTGGTAACTAAGGACAAGGGTTGCGCTCGTTACGGGACTTAACCCAACATCTCACGACACGAGCTGACGACAGCCATGCAGCACCTGTGTCAGAGTTCCCGAAGGCACCAATCCATCTCTGGAAAGTTCTCTGCATGTCAAGGCCTGGTAAGGTTCTTCGCGTTGCTTCGAATTAAACCACATGCTCCACCGCTTGTGCGGGCCCCCGTCAATTCATTTGAGTTTTAACCTTGCGGCCGTACTCCCCAGGCGGTCAACTTAATGCGTTAGCTGCGCCACTAAAATCTCAAGGATTCCAACGGCTAGTTGACATCGTTTACGGCGTGGACTACCAGGGTATCTAATCCTGTTTGCTCCCCACGCTTTCGCACCTCAGTGTCAGTATGAGCCCAGGTGGTCGCCTTCGCCACTGGTGTTCCTTCCTATATCTACGCATTTCACCGCTACACAGGAAATTCCACCACCCTCTGCCCTACTCTAGCTCGCCAGTTTTGGATGCAGTTCCCAGGTTGAGCCCGGGGATTTCACATCCAACTTAACGAACCACCTACGCGCGCTTTACGCCCAGTAATTCCGATTAACGCTTGCACCCTCTGTATTACCGCGGCTGCTGGCACAGAGTTAGCCGGTGCTTATTCTGTCGGTAACGTCAAAACACTAACGTATTAGGTTAATGCCCTTCCTCCCAACTTAAAGTGCTTTACAATCCGAAGACCTTCTTCACACACGCGGCATGGCTGGATCAGGCTTTCGCCCATTGTCCAATATTCCCCACTGCTGCCTCCCGTAGGAGTCTGGACCGTGTCTCAGTTCCAGTGTGACTGATCATCCTCTCAGACCAGTTACGGATCGTAGCCTTGGTGAGCCATTACCTCACCAACTAGCTAATCCGACCTAGGCTCATCTGATAGCGCAAGGCCCGAAGGTCCCCTGCTTTCTCCCGTAGGACGTATGCGGTATTAGCGTTCCTTTCGAAACGTTGTCCCCCACTACCAGGCAGATTCCTAGGTATTACTCACCCGTCCGCCGCTGAATCGAAGAGCAAGCTCTTCTCATCCGCTCGACTTGCATGTGTTAGGCCTGCCGCCAGCGTTCAATCTGAGCCATGATCAAACTCTTCAGTTCAATACTGCTTGGGTTTTGAGAAAACCCTAAACTTGGCTCAGCAATCTCAAAATGAACTATTTCGATTTCTCGTATAGTCACTTGTGATGCTGATAATCTTGCTGACTATCAGTCCAAATTCACAAGCACCCACACGAATTGCTTGATTCAATTGTTAAAGAGCGGTTGGTTAAGAGCTTTTCGTCTCAACCGAGGCGCGCATTCTACGCTTTCCTCTCAGCCTGTCAAGCGTTTATTTTGAAGTTTTTCAGAATTTCTCTTTCAACTTCAA
>NZ_JANLNX010000059.1:0-250922 GCF_025466015.1 Pseudomonas sp. 5P_5.1_Bac1
GGGGGGGGGGGGGGGGGGGGGGGGGGGGGGGGGGGGGGGGGGGCCCCCCCCCCCCCCCCGGCCGAGCGCAAAAAGGCTCAGCCGCCCGAAGCGAGCTGAGCCATGCGTTGCAGCACGGCGTTCAGACCGTTGCTGCGCGAAGGGGAGAGCTGCCGGCCGAGGCCGAGCTGATTGAACCAGTCGGGCAGGTCCAGCGCGCGCAGTTCGGCGCTGGACAAGCCCTCGACCCGCACCAGCAACAACGCCAGCAAGCCGCGAATCAAGCGCGCATCGCTGCCCGCGGCGAAACGCCAGCGGCCGTCTGCTTCATGGGCCACCAGCCACACCTGGCTTTCACAGCCATGGACGCGATTGGCGTCGGACTTTTCCTCATCACTCAGCGGCGCCAGCCGTTCGCCCCACTGCATCAGCAGGCGGGCGCGCTGTTCCCAGCCCGCAGCGGCGTTGAAGCTGTCGAGTGCCTCTTGTGTACCGGGGGCGAGGCTCATCGCAGCAACTCCAGGGCCTGGTCCAGCGCGTTGAAGAAGTGCAGCAGGTCGTCCGAATCGTTGTACAGCGCCAGCGACACGCGGATCGCGCCGTCGAGCCCGAGGCGATTGACCAGTGGCATGGCGCAGTGATGGCCGGCGCGCACGGCGACACCCTGCTCGGTCAGCAGGTGCGATACATCGGCGTTGTGCACGCCATCCACCACGAAGCTGGCCAGGGCCGCCTGCGGTGCGCCGAGCAGGCGAACGCCTTCGCGGTCCTGCAGGCCGCGCAGCAGATGGCGGTGCAGCGCGGCTTCATGTTCGGTGACGGCGTTCTGGTCGAGGCTGGCCAGGTAGTCCAGGGTCGCGCCGAGGCCGATCACGCTGGCGATCGGCGGCGTACCGGCTTCGAAGCCAAGTGGGGCGGGGCGGAAGCTCGACTCTTCGTATCCGGCCAGTTGCACCATTTCGCCGCCGAACTGCCAGTGGCGCAGCAGCGCCAATGCCTCGTGGCGCCCGTAGAGCACGCCGAGGCCATCCGGGCCGTAGAGCTTGTGGCTGGAAAAGACGTAGAAATCACAACCCAGCCGGGCAACGTCGTGCCGGCCGTGGACCACGCCTTGTGCACCGTCGACCACAGTCAGCGCGCCTTGGGCGCGGGCATGGTCGAGCAACGGCTGCAACGGCTGCCAGGTGCCGAGGACATTGGAGAGCTGGCTGACCGCCAGCACGCGGGTCCGCGGCCCGATCAGTTGCAGGGCCGCGTCGAGGTCGATCTGGCCGCGCCCGTCCAGCGGCAGGATCACCAGCTTCAGGCCGCGGCGCTTGGCCAGTTGCTGCCACGGCAACAGGTTGGCGTGGTGTTCGAGGGCGCTGACAGCGATTTCCTCACCGGCCTCGAAGCGTCCTTCGAGGGCGTAGGCCAGCAGGTTCAGTGCCGAGGTGGCGCCGTGGGTGAAGACGATTTGTCCGCTGGCACTGGCATTGAGCCAGAGCGCGACTTTTTCCCGGCTGGCCTCGAAGGCCTGGGTCGCCAGGGCGCCCGGCAGGTGCTGGGCACGGTGCACATTGGCTGCGCCATGGGCGTAGTAATGGCTCAGCGCATCAAGCAGGGCTTGGGGTTTCTGGGTGGTTGCCGCGCTGTCCAGATAGGTCTGGTGCTGGCGTTGCAGGGCGGCGATGGCGGGAAAATCCGCGCGCCAGGGAGAGGGTTGGAACATGATCGTAGGGCCTGAATATCGGGTCTGGCGAAAGGCCAGACCCGATCGTACCACTTAGTTGTGGGCGTGCAGCGCTTCGTTCAGCTCGATGGCCGACTTGTGCGTCTTGCACTCGACAGCGCCGGAAACCGAGTTGCGGCGGAACAGCAGGTCGGTCTGGCCGGCCAGGTCGCGGGCCTTGACCACTTTGACCAGTTGGTTCTGCTCGTCGAGCAGTTGCACCTTGGTGCCAGCGGTGATGTACAGGCCGGCTTCGACGGTGTTGCGGTCGCCCAGCGGGATGCCGATACCAGCGTTGGCGCCGATCAGGCAGCCTTCGCCCACTTTGATGATGATGTTGCCGCCACCGGACAGGGTGCCCATGGTCGAGCAACCGCCGCCCAGGTCCGAACCC
Source organism: Pseudomonas sp. 5P_5.1_Bac1 (assembly GCF_025466015.1). NCBI lineage: Bacteria > Pseudomonadati > Pseudomonadota > Gammaproteobacteria > Pseudomonadales > Pseudomonadaceae > Pseudomonas > Pseudomonas sp. 5P_5.1_Bac1. The sequence goes on from NZ_JANLNX010000059.1 coordinate 2,085, forward strand.
TTGCCGACGAAGACGCCCGCGGAAACGCGGCCTTCAATCATGCCCGGGCCTTCGGTGCCGGCGTTAAAGTTGACGAAGCCTTCGTGCATGATCGTGGTGCCTTCGCCGATGTAGGCGCCCAGGCGGACACGGGCGCTGTCGGCGATACGCACGCCGGTCGGCACGACGTAGTCGGTCATCTTCGGGAATTTGTCTACCGAGAACACTTCCAGCAGCTCGCCTTTCAGGCGCGCTTCCAGTTGCTGCTCGGCCAGTTCGGCCAGGTCGATGGCGCCCTGGCTGGTCCAGGCGACGTTCGGCAGCAGCGGGAAGATGCCGGCCAGGCTCAGGCCGTGCGGCTTGACCAGGCGGTGGGAGAGCAGGTGCAGCTTGAGGTACGCCTCGGGCGTCGAGCTCAGGGTGGCGTCTTCGGCCAGCAACGTGGCGACCAGCGGCTTGCTGCTTTCAGCAAGGCGGGTCAGCAGGGCGGATTGCAGCGGATCGACAGCCTTGATCGCTTCGGCCAGTTGCGCGGCCTGGGACGTGGTGAAGGTGATGGCCTGGTTGCCGCCTTCATAACCCAGCAATGGGGCGACGGCGGCGACCAGTTCGGCGGCCGGGTTGAGCAGTGGCTGGGCGTAGAAGACTTCCAGCCAAGCGCCTTGGCGGTTCTGGGTGCCGACACCGAAGGCCAGGCTGAACAGGGAAGTGGACATGCAGTTACCTCGTACTGAAATTGATGAAAAGCGTGCGGCTCACTTCAGCGCGGCCGCGTACAGGTCCGGTTTGAAACCCACCAGGGTCTTGTCGCCCAGGTCGAGTACCGGGCGCTTGATCATCGACGGTTGGGCGAGCATCAGTTCGACGGCCTTGGCCTGGTCGATGTCGGCCTTCTGGGCGTCATCGAGCTTGCGGAAGGTGGTGCCGGCGCGGTTCAGGATCACGTTCCAGCCGTGCTCGTCGCACCAGCGGTTGAGGCTGTCCCGGTCGATGCCCTGGGTTTTGTAATCGTGGAAGGCGTAGTCGATGGCTTGTTCTTCGAGCCAGCTACGTGCCTTTTTCATCGTGTCACAGGCTTTGATGCCGTAAAGAGTGTAAGCCATTGAACATTAAGGGTTGTCGGGCGTTCCCGCAGCAACCCCGCGACTCCTCGGAATTTTGGGTGGGCTGGATTATGCGGCAACAACGGGCACGGCGCCACGGCTGTGGCGCCGGCATCGGACATGCGTGTATCAGGGTGCGACGAGTAACTGCCGGGACTCGATGAAAATCACCCCGGCTTGCTGCATCTCCGCCATTGCCCGCTCCAGCGAGCCGTCGCTGTCGATGGCCCGGCAGGCGTCCAGCACCACATAAGTGACGAAACCCTTGCCCCGGGCATGCAGTGCCGTCCAGGCGACGCAGAAATCCAGCGCCAGGCCGACCACGTAGACGGTGGAAATACCCTTTTCCTGCAAGTAGCCGGCGAGGCCCGTGGTGGTCTTCTGGTCGGCCTCGGTGAATGCCGAGTAGCTATCCACCGCCGGATTGCCGCCCTTGCGCACGATCAACTGGGTATGGGGGATGTTCAGCAACGGGTGGAACAGCGCGCCCTCGCTGCCCTGGATGCAGTGGTCGGGCCACAGCACCTGCGGGCCGTATGGCAATTCGATCACCTCGAACGGCTTGCGGCCCGGATGGCTGGAGGCAAACGAGGCGTGACCGGCGGGGTGCCAGTCCTGGGCCTGGACCACGTTGCGAAAGCCGCCGGCGATGCGGTTGATCAGCGGCACGATCTGGTCGCCGCCGGTCACCGGCAGGGCACCGCCGGGAATGAAGTCGTTCTGCACGTCGATGACGAGCAGGGCGCGATCGGGGCTATCGTTGTTCAGGTCTGGGGCCATCGGACGCTCTTCCTTGTAATCACGGTATGGGAGGGTAAAACCGATGCAGCAGGATAAAAGTCTTGTGTAGCATGGTGTTACACATTCTCCGCCGACCTGCGACGTATGTTCAGCGGTCGCTCGGTGGTCGAGGTCGTTACTATATGTGTCCAATGGCACTCGGCTGTCCAGCGTGCCAGGGAATGCTTTCGAATCGAACAGGAAACACGCCGTATGCAGTCAGCCTATACCGTCCTCATCCTGCTGATGCTGGTCAGTGTCTCCAAGCTGGTGGGGCGAATGATCCCGCTGCCGTTGCCGCTGGTGCAGATCGCCGCCGGTGCCTTGCTGGCCTGGCCGACCCTGGGTTTGCATGTGGCGCTGGACCCTGAACTGTTTCTCTTCCTGTTCCTGCCGCCGCTGCTGTTCTCCGATGGCTGGCGCATGCCCAAGCGCGAACTGTGGCGCTTGCGCGGGCCGATCCTCACGCTCGCGGTGGGGTTGGTGCTGTTTACCGTGGTTGGCGCCGGTTACTTCATCCACTGGATCATTCCGTCCATTCCGCTGCCCGTGGCCTTCGCGCTTGCCGCGGTGCTGTCGCCGACCGATGCCGTGGCGGTGTCGGCCATCACCCAGGACCGCCTGCCGACGCCGTTGATGCACATGCTGCAAGGCGAAGCGCTGATGAACGACGCGTCGGGCCTGGTGACTTTCAAGTTCGCCCTGGCGGCAGCCATCACCGGGGTGTTTTCCCTGGCCGAGGCCAGCCTGACCTTCGTCCTGGTGGCGCTCGGCGGCCTGGCCATCGGCGTTGCCTTGAGCTGGCTGGTGGGCCGCCTGCGCACCTGGATGATCGCTCGCGGCTGGGACGACCCGGCTACCCACGTGGTGTTCATGTTGCTCCTGCCGTTCGCCGCTTATGTACTGGCCGAGCGCCTGGGCGCTTCGGGCATTCTCTCGGCCGTGGCGGCGGGAATGATGCAGAGCTGGCTCGACCTGCTGCCGCGGCAGACCAGTACCCGACTGCTCAACCGCAGTGTCTGGTCGCTGCTGGAGTTCGCCTTCAATGGCCTGATCTTCCTGCTGCTGGGCCTGCAATTGCCGGACATCATCAAGGCGGTGACCAGCCACGAAGCCTCGCTCTGGCCGACCCTGGCCTGGCGCTGCCTGGAGGTGGTGGCGATCTTCGGCGTGTTGCTGCTGCTGCGCTATGTCTGGGTGCAGAGCATCTGGCGACTGATCGGCATGGTGCGTCGCTGGCGGGGCAAGGGCGAGTTGGTACTCGGCCCGAATGCGCGCTCCTGCTGGCTGCTGACCGTGGGTGGCGTGCGCGGGGCGGTGACCTTGGCGGGTGTGATGTCGGTGCCGCTGCTGATCAGTGCCGGCAAGGATTTCCCGGAACGCGACCTGCTGATTTTCATCGCCGCCGGGGTGATCCTGCTGTCGCTGGTGTCGGCCTGCATTGCCTTGCCGCTGTTGCTGCGCGGCGTCGAGAAAAGCGCGGACGACGCCCTGCAACAGGAAGCTGATGAAGCCTGGCGCCGCACTGCCGAGGCGGCGATTCACGCGCTGGAAGCAGAAGAAACCGCCGAACCTGGCGCACAGCAGGATGCTTCGCAGGCGGCACTGGCGGCTGAACTGAAAGCGCGCCTGATGGCCGAGTATCGCCAGCAACTCGATGCCTATAACGACAGCGCCGAGGCCCGCGCGCTGGCCGAACAGATGGATCAACTGGAGCGCCGCTTGCGTTTGCGTGCGCTGCGGGCGCAGCGTCTGGAGCTGTATCGGCTGCACCGTCATCACGAGATCGGCGACGATGTGGTGCGCAGGGTGCTGGGGGAGTTGGACTTGAGTGAGGCTAATCTGGGGCAGGTGAAGTGAACCCGCCTTGGGGCTTACGCTGCCCTGAGCTCCATCGGTATGTAGAGGGTCAGCGAATCAATTCAGTGGGCCCAGCACCTGTCGAAAACGCTCCTCACCCTGGGGCGTTTCCCGGGTCAATCGGATTTCCAGGCCTCGCGGGCCGTTTTTACGATTGCCGTTCAACTGGCGCCAGCCTGCGCCGGGCTCCCAGATACGCACCTGCAGGCTGGTGATATTACCCAGTACCGCCACGCCGTCGCGAGACGTGGGCGTCGGCAAGGGGAAGCGATCCCGGGCAGCAGCGCTAGCACGGTACAGCGTGTCCCCCTCCAGCCACCAGCGAACACGCTGCAAGCCACTCTCCGAAGTTGCCGCGCTGCGGATCACGTCGAGACGGAAGCTGTTGTTGTCGGTACTGCGGACGCTGATGACCTTCGACTTCGCGGCGTGTTGGGGGTCGTTGTTGTTCAGGTCCGGCGCCTGCAACTCGATGTTCGCCCGCAAAGCCACATCTCGCTCCAGTTGGTGCAGGGTGTGCAGGACCTCCCGGTTTTGTTCTGCGTCCCTCTGCAAATGACTGTCGGTGCGCGTCACGCTGTCCAGACCACGCCACGCAATCAGACTGACGATTGCCATCAGCAGAATCGCCACCATGACCTCGATCAGGGTAAGGCCGCCCTGTCTGCGCTTCATGGCTCGTTCACTACCCTGATTTGCCCGTCGGCCGTCCGCTGCACGGCGAGGGTGTTGCGACCGTCGGAGAGTGCCAGTTGCATGGGCGGGTTGAACCACTCCCCATTCAAGATCACTCGCTGTTTCGGTGTGACGCTTATCTTGAGGTCCGGCGTTTCCCAGGTGCGCGGATGCAGGTGTGAATCCTGGGTGAAATGATCGAAGCCGAACCCCTGGTCACTGCGACGGCTGAAATGAAAACCCTTGCCATCGGATTCCAAGGTGATCGGGCGCCCATCGACTTGCGCCTCGGCCTGGGCAATTTGCAGCAACTGGACCAGCCGATTGGCATCCTTGCGCAAGCGTTGTTGCGGATCTGGCTTGATGCTGATGCTGACGGCCGCGCTGGCGATTCCAACAATGATGAGCACCACCATCAGTTCGATCAGGGTAAAACCCTTTTGTCCGTATTGGGGCATGGCCAACGTTCCGTCGTTGTTTATCGGTCCTGTAGACTGCAACACCAGACAACAGGGAGGTTTTGTCTTGGCATTCACTTTTCGTGTAGCGGCGCCGCACATTCTGCAAGGCGCGGCCTTGATCGCGGCGCTGGCGGGCGTGTTGGTCTGGTCAGCGCTGTTGCTGACGTCGGCCGAATCCAATGCACCGGCGGCAACGCGCCCTGATCCAGTGGCCCGCGCCGACACACCCGCATTGCGATGGTTTTCCAGCCAGCCTGTGATGATGGACATCAAGGTGTCCGGGGTGATGGCCGGTGCGCAAGGCGCGGTGGCCATCATCAGCCTCAACAACGGCCCGCCCCGCAGCTTTCTCACCGGTGACCGCCTGGCCAACGGTTTGCGCCTGCTGGCGATAGAAGGGGATGCGGTCATCGTCGAGCGAGGTTCGGAGCAGAGCCGATTCAAAGTCAGCACGCTGCCGGACTCCCCTGTATTACCTCGATTGACTCGTCCATGAACACGCTCCTGGCGTTATTCCATTGCCTGGCTGAGGAGCGTGTCGAGCCGAGCCAGCGGCGGTGCCTCGCGCAGGCCATCTGAAACCAGGACCGTGACGTGCATCAGCCGCCCATCGGCGCTTGGAGCAATGGTCTGCTCACAACGAAGTTGCAACCTTCCCTGATCACATTCAAAACGCTTCAGGCCCGCGGAAAAGCGTCCTTCAAGTCGTAGCTCGGCGATCTGGCTTTGCGCCGCCAGCAGCGCCATCGAGCGATCACGCAGCCGTTCGTTGATTTGAGTCATCAGGCCCGCGATGCGAACGGCCGCCGACATCGCAATGGCAATGATCGTCAAGGCCACAAGGACCTCGATCAAGGTGAATCCACGCTCCTTGCGCAACGTCTCCATGAATGACTCTTGGCTGAAAACAGGGGCGCAGAATAGCACCCGGGCCCGAGGAAATGGCGAGGCGCCCCAGGTGGTATTTGTATTTTTCATCGGACCGGTTTTGTTACACTGCGCGCCGAATCGCAACCAAGCCAAGGAAGGTGGAAATGGATTTCGCGCGCGCCAAATATCAGTCCGCAAACCGTCGCGGTCAACGTGGGTTCACGCTGATAGAAATCATGGTAGTCGTGGTTATCCTCGGTATCCTTGCGGCCATGGTCGTACCCAAGGTGCTCGATCGTCCTGACCAGGCCAGGGCCACGGCGGCGAAGCAAGACGTCGCGGGGCTGATGCAGGCGCTGAAGCTTTATCGTCTCGACCACGGTAGCTACCCCAGCATGAATCAGGGACTCAAGGTGCTGGTGGAGCGTCCGGCCGACGCGAAAAATACCCACTGGCGTTCCTATCTGGAGCGCCTGCCCAATGACCCTTGGGGTCATCCGTATCACTACTTGAATCCCGGCGCCAATGGCGAAGTGGACATCTTTTCTCTGGGGGCCGACGGCCAGCCGGATGGCGAAGGCGCGAATGCCGATATCGGCTCCTGGCAGCTCTAAGCGCCGCCATGAAATCGTATTCGCGGACATTGCCCAGGCAGAGGGGCATGGCGATCATCAGCGCCTTGTTGATCGCGGCGGTAGTGGCGGTGATTGCCGCCGGCATGCTGACCCGCCAGAGTGTACTCACGCGGTCACTTGAGGCAGAACAGTGTCGCGTGCAGAGCCATGCGGCACTCCTGGGGGGGCTGGAAGTCAGCCGGTACGTCCTTCTGGATTCTCGCAAGCGAGATCGGCTGACCCGACCTGACCAGCCATGGGCACAACTCATTCAGACCGTCGTTCCGACCCCCCGGATGGGACCGTTCGAAGGTCGATTGGTCGATCAGCAAGGCAAGTTCAACCTGCGCAACTTGCTGGCTAATGAGCGCGTTGATGCCGATCAGGTGCGCAGTTTCGAGCGGTTATGCGAAATGATTGGCATCGATGCCGGTCTCGCGCAGCGTATCAGTCAACGGGTCATTGCCTCCTATCCGCGAGTTCCCGGGCCACAAGTGTCGGAGCAATCGGCTACCCAGAACAGCTTCGCCAGTGGTCGCTCCACCTCTCCTGGCTACATTCACAAACCGCTGCCTGCTGCCCTGCCGATGTTGCGCAGCCTGGAAGGTTTGCGTGGCATCGATGGCATGAACGAGGCGCTACTTGCCCGGCTGGATCAATTCGTCAGCATCATTCCGGTCAATGCCTGGGTCAACGCCAATACCGCCAGTGCGGAAGTCCTGGCCGCGATGGTGCCGGGGTTGTCTCTGACGCAGGCCAGAGCAGCCGTGGCGGAACGTGACAGCGGTCTCTGGTTCATAGACCGAGGCGATATCGGCAATCGTCTGCGCTTGCCGCAGTTGAGTATCGACGGGCTCAAAGTCGGCATTAGCAGCGAGTGGTTCCTGCTTCATGGCCAGACCCGCTGCGAGAAGCGTCGCGTCGGCATGGAAGCGCTTCTGCATAGTCCGGAACAGGGCGTGCCCAAGGTGATCTGGTCGAGGCCGGGAGTATGACGCTGCTGAGAATCGCATTGCCGCCACTGGAGCACCTGACGGCAAACACCGAGCTTGAATTCGCTTGTCTGGAACACCGCGGCCGTGTCGGGCAGACCGGCGTCAGCACGCTCATGCAGATAGGGCAGCAAACCGGGTCGCGAGCCGTCGAGTGCTTTCTTCATCCTGCGGACAGCGTAATGACCAGCATCGAACTGCCGCCGCTTTCTGCCGCGAGAGTGCGGGCTGCGGTGGGGTGCGCTGTACAGACGCTGATCCTTGGGGACAAGGACCGCCTGCATGTCGCCCATAGCGCCCGGGATGGCAACGGGCAGGTTCATGTGAGCTGGTTGGCCAAGGCTGAGCTGGATCGCCTCGCCCGGCTGTTGGCCCAGCATCGATTGACCTTGCGTGGCCTTTATCCCGCGCCTTACAGGCTTGCCTTGCCGCCTGCCGGACACATAAGCGCCTGCTTGCTGGACGACCACTTGCTGTTACGCCAGAGCGCTGAGCAAGGGGCCGTGGAGCCATTGATGGAAGACCGCCTGGATGACTTGCTGGCGGATGGCGACAGGGTGAATTGGATTGGCCAAGGCGCTCGCGGCGAGAGCCTCGACGAAAAGCCTGCAGCGCTTTATTGGTCAGGTATTGCGCCGAATTGGGGGCTTCACGGAGGTGTTCGGCAAGCGGATACCGGGCGGCGAAGCTGGGGCGGGCGCTCGCTTGCTGCGCAGTGGCATTGGCTGTCTGGGTGATCGGGTTGAATCTGTACGCCGCCCGTGAAGCCCTCCAGGGCCAGCAGCTCAAGGCGCAAATGACACAGCGGGTGAAGCAGGCGTTCCCCGAATTGCCGGTGATCCTCAATCCGCTGCAACAGGCCCGGCAGCAACTCACTGCCCGCCAGCAAGGCACGGCGGACGATCCCGCCCAAGGCTTCAATCGTCTGGTGTTGCAGGCTGGCAGCAGCATGCCGTTCATGATGGGCAGCGTACAGCGGCTGGTGTTCGCCGACGGTGCGTTGCAACTGAGCCTGCTGGCCGAGGCCAGCCGATCGGACAACGACAAGGGCTGGCAAGGTGCACTGGCTCAGGCGGGCATCAGCGTCAGTGCCACTGATGACGGCTGGGTTTTGCGCCCGGCAGCCGAGGTGATCTCCACCGACGACAGCAGCGGAGCAGAGGATGAATAACCCAATCCTTGCCAGGCATCGGGCCGGGTGGCAGCGCCTGAACGTTCGATTGCAGACCGGTTGGCAGGCATTGACCCTGCGGGAAAAGCGCATGGTCGGCGGTATGGCGGTGCTGCTGGTGGGGCTGTTTTTCTGGGTGGCATTGATCCAGCCGCCGCTTGCGAAGATCGCCTATTGGCAAGCCGAGGCACCGAAACTGCGCGCCCAGACCGAAGCACTGGACGTGCTGCTGCGGGACGTCAGCCCCCGGCCCGACGGACAAAACCTCGAACACGCGCTGCAACAGACCTTGCAGGCCGGCGGGCTGGGCGGCCACTACCAGTTGCAGGCTGCACCGTCCGGGGGCTGGCAGTTGACCTTCGATGCCGCACCCGCCGATGCGGTGCTCGACTGGCTGCTGAGCCGCCCACGGCAATTTTCGCTGCAAGTGGTCGAGGCCCGTCTGCAACGTGCAGGCGGCGCTGCGACCGATGATACCGCCGGCACTCTGTCAGGCACTGTACGCATGGATCAGGCGCTGGGCGCTAAGGAAGCTTCATGAAGGGGTCAGGTTTCAACCCGGTGCGCAAGGCATTGCCAATGCTGTTGATGGCGTTGAGTGCGTGCAGCAGCACCACACCGCAAAACCAGCCGCCGTTGCTGGTGGACAGCGAGCTCGGCCGGCCCTTGGCCAATACCCAGCGCAGTGGCGACGCGGTGCTGGATCGCGAGCGGATGCAGGCCCAGGCCAGGCCCGTCCCCAAGCAACGGCACAACATCACCGAACGGCCCCGCACTGCTTCTACGCCACACGCGGCGGTCAATCCGCTGGGCGACCAGTTGGTGACCCTGAACTTCGTGGAGGCCGATATTCAGGCAGTGGTGCGGGCACTGTCCCGCTCCACCGGCCAGCAGTTTCTGGTCGATCCGCGGGTCAAAGGCAACCTGACGCTTGTGTCCGAGGGCCAGGTGCCGGCGCGCCAGGCTTACGAAATGCTGTTGGCGGTGCTGCGCATGCAGGGCTTCAGCGTGGTGGATGTCGGTGGCGTGGCCCATGTGGTGCCGGAAGTCGACGCCAAATTTCTTGGCGGACCGGTCTACAGCGCCGACAAGCCGGCCGGCAATGGCATGTTCACCCGCACTTTCCGCCTGCAGTACGAAAATGCAGTCAACCTGATCCCGGTGCTGCGGCCGATCGTCTCGCCGAACAATCCGATCAACTCCTATCCCGGCAACAATACCCTGGTGGTCACCGACTACGCTGCCAACCTTGAGCGGGTCGCAGAGCTGATCGCCACCATCGATATCCCGAGTGCCATCGACACCGACGTGGTACCGATCCACAACGGCATCGCCGCCGACATCGCGCCGATGGTGGCCGATCTGCTGGAGACATCGGGCAACGATCCGACCCAGAAAATCGTGGTGATCGGCGATCCGCGCTCCAATACCATCATCATCCGCGCCGGCAGCCCCGAGCGCACCGAGCTGGCCCGCAACCTGATCTACAAGCTCGACAACGCCCAAAGCAACCCGAGCAACCTGCATGTGGTTTACCTGCGCAATGCCCAGGCCGGCAAGCTGGCTCAGACCTTGCGGGGTTTACTGACCGGCGAAAGCGACAGCAACACCAGCGATAGCGCGCGCTCGGCACTCAGTGCCATGGGCGGCAATTCGAGCGGGCAGGGCAGCCAGAGTGGTATGCAAACCAACGGCACCGCTTCAACGGCCCATAACGGCAGCTCGGGCGGCAACTATGCCCAGGGCAGCAGCGGCGGCAGCAATGCGCAGGACAGTGAACAGAACGTCGCGTTCAGCGCGGGTGGCGTGACCATCCAGGCCGACGCCACCACCAACACATTGTTGATTTCGGCAGCGGAACCGCTGTACCGCAACCTGCGGGAAGTCATCGATCTGCTCGACCAGCGCCGTGCGCAAGTGATGATCGAAAGCCTGATCGTCGAGGTCGGCGAAGACGATGCCAGTGAATTCGGCGTGCAATGGCAGACCGGCAATCTTGGTGGCAAGGGTGTGATCGGCGGCGCCAATCTGGGCGGCTCCGGAATCAACCTCAACGGCAAGACCAGTCTAGATGTTCTGCCCCAAGGGCTGAATCTCGGCTACGTGAATGGCAGTGTCGACATCCCCGGCATCGGCAAAATCCTCGATTTGAAAGTCCTGGCCCGGGCCTTGAAGAGCAAAGGCGGCACCAACGTGCTGTCGACACCGAACCTGCTGACCCTGGATAACGAAGCCGCGAGCATTTTCGTCGGCCAGACCATTCCGTTCGTCAGCGGCAGTTACGTTACCGGTGGCGGCGGAACCAGCAACAACCCGTTCCAGACCGTGACCCGTGAAGAGGTCGGGTTGAAGCTCAACGTGCGACCGCAGATTTCCGAGGGCGGCACGGTCAAGCTCGATATCTATCAGGAAGTCAGCAGCATCGACGAGCGGGCATCGGCCTCCGCTACGTCGGCGGGGGTCGTCACCAGCAAGCGTGCGATCGACACCAGCATCCTGCTCGACGACGGCCAGATCATGGTGCTCGGCGGTCTGTTGCAGGACGGCTACAGCCAGAGCAACGAAGCGGTGCCATGGCTCGGCAGCCTGCCGGGGATCGGCGCGCTGTTTCGTAACGAACGCCGCTCGATCAACAAGACAAATCTGATGGTATTCCTGCGCCCGTACATCATTCGCGACAGCGCGGCGGGGCGCAGCATCACCCTCAATCGTTACGACTTCATGCGTCGCGCCCAGGGCGGATTGCAACCGGAGCGCAACTGGGCGATGCCAGACATGCAGGCTCCGCAGCTGCCGACCGCAGCGCAGGGCGTCCCGGCTCCGGGGGCAGTTTCAGCGCCGAGGGCGACCATCAGGGCGGTGCCGCTGGATGGAGGCCCGAACCTGTGAGCGCACTGCCCTACGCCTGGGCCAAGGCCCAGCGCATTCTGTTGCGTGAAGGGGTGCTGACGGTGTGCCCGTCGACACCGGGTTGGTCGATCAGCGAGGTGCGTCGCCAGTTCGGCCCGGCCAGGCTGGAGCGGGTGCGCGATGACGAACTCGACGGTCTGCTGGCCACGGCCTACGCTGATACCGGCAGCGCGGCGGCAGTGGTCGGTGCGGCGGAGAACGAAGTCGACCTCGACCGCCTGATGCAGGACATGCCGGAAATCACCGACCTGCTCGACACCCAGGACGGCGCGCCGGTGATTCGCATGATCAACGCCTTGCTCACCCAGGCGGCGCGTGACGAGGCCAGCGACATCCACATCGAACCCTTCGAAACCCATTCGGTGGTGCGCTACCGGGTCGACGGCACCCTGCGCGACGTGGTCTCGCCGCGCAAGGCACTGCATGGCGCGCTGGTGTCACGGATCAAGATCATGGCCCTGCTCGACATCGCTGAAAAGCGCTTGCCCCAGGACGGTCGTATCACCTTGCGCGTGGCCGGGCGGCCGATCGACATCCGCGTCTCGACCGTGCCCACCGGTCATGGCGAACGGGTGGTGATGCGCCTGCTCGACAAACAGGCTGGGCGATTGCATCTGGAAACGCTCGGCATGGACGCGCAGGTGCTGGCCAGGCTCGACCAACTGATCCGCCAGCCCCACGGCATCGTGCTGGTCACCGGCCCGACCGGCAGCGGCAAGACCACCAGTCTCTATGCGGCACTGGCACGGCTCGACGCCAGCACCAGCAATATCCTCACCGTGGAGGACCCGGTGGAATATGACCTGCCGGGCATCAGCCAGATCCAGGTCAACGCCAAGATCGACATGACCTTCGCCCTGGCCCTGCGGGCGATTCTCCGGCAAGACCCGGACATCATCATGATCGGCGAGATTCGTGACCTCGAAACCGCGCAGATCGCCGTGCAGGCTTCGTTGACCGGTCACCTGGTGCTGGCGACCCTGCACACCAACGATGCCGTGTCGGCGGTCAACCGGTTGGTCGACATGGGCGTCGAACCGTTTCTGTTGGCGTCGTCGATGCTCGGCGTGCTGGCGCAACGACTGGTGCGGCGCCTGTGTTCGCAGTGCAGGCAGCAAGACCCGGCAACCCCCGGCACCTGGCGTCCAGTGGGCTGTGAGGCCTGCAACCACACGGGTTACAGCGGCCGTACCGGGATTCATGAGTTGTTCTGCATCGACGACGATATCCGCACCCTGATCCATCAAGGCGCCGGAGAGCAGGCCTTGCGGGCAGCCGCGCAGCAAGCCGGGATGCTCAGCTTGCGCGAGGACGGCGAGCGCTGGATCCGCAGCGGTGTCACGGCCCCTGAAGAAATCTTGCGTGTGACACGGGACACCTGATGAACCGCTACCGTTTTGAAGCTGCTGATGCCAGCGGCAAGATCGAGTCCGGACACCTCGAGGCCGATAGCCAGAGTGCGGCGCTAGGCGTGCTGCGCAGTCGGGGTCTGACGGCGCTGTCGGTGCAACAGGAGAATCCTGCGGCCCATTCCGGTTCCGACAGTCTGTTCAGCCCGCGGCTTTCGGACAACGACCTGGCCTGGGCCACCCGGCAACTGGCGAGCCTGCTCAGTGCCAGCCTGCCGCTGGAAGCTGCGCTGAGCGCTACGGTGGAGCAGTCCGAGAAAAAGCATATCGCCCACACCCTCAGTGGCGTGCGTGCCGACGTACGCAGCGGCATGCGCCTGGCCGAGGCGCTGGCGGCGCGGCCCCGGGATTTTCCCGAAATCTACCGGGCGTTGATCGCGGCGGGGGAGGAGTCCGGGGACCTGGCGCAGGTGATGGAGCGGCTGGCGGATTACATCGAGGAGCGCAACAACCTGCGCAGCAAGATACTCACGGCGTTCATTTATCCCGGCGTGGTCGGGCTGGTGTCGATCGGGATCGTGATTTTCCTGCTCAGCTACGTGGTGCCGCAGGTGGTGAGTGCGTTTTCCCAGGCCCGTCAGGATTTGCCGTGGCTGACGCTTGCGATGCTCAATGCCAGTGATTTCATCCGCACCTGGGGCTGGTTATGCGCTGCCGTCATGACCGGTGCGTTTTGGAGCTGGCGACTTTATTTGCGCAACCCGACGGCGCGTTTGAGCTGGCACCATCGGGTGCTTAAGCTTCCCCTGATCGGTCGTTTTGTCCTGGGATTGAACACGGCAAGGTTCGCCTCCACGCTGGCGATTCTTGGCGGCGCCGGGGTGCCGCTGTTGCGGGCGCTGGAGGCGGCACGTCAGACCCTGTCCAACGAACGCCTGAGCCTGAGCGTCAGCGAGGCCACGGCCAGGGTACGAGAAGGCGCGAACCTGGCGGCGGCGCTCAAGGTGGAGAATGTGTTTCCGCCGCTGTTGATTCATTTGATTGCCAGCGGTGAGAAAACCGGGTCGCTGCCGCCGATGCTCGAGCGCGCTGCACAAACCTTGTCCCGCGACATCGAGCGCCGCGCCATGGGCATGACCGCGTTGCTTGAGCCGCTGATGATCGTGGTGATGGGTGGGGTGGTGCTGGTGATCGTCATGGCGGTGCTGTTGCCGATCATCGAGATCAACCAACTGGTGCAATAGGATGAACAGCCCTCGTCGCCGAGCGCTATTTTGGGTGCACAACTGACAGAAACATCAGTTGTGCACCGGGCGGGATGCTAGCGCAGAATGTTCAACCTTCGATAAACGCCCGAATACGCTTCGCCGCTTCCACACACTCCGCCAGCGGTGCCACCAGCGCCATGCGCACGCGGCCGGCACCCGGGTTGACGCCGTCAACGTCACGGGACAGGTACGAGCCCGGCACCACGGTCACGTGCTGTTGCTCGAACAGGTCACGGCAGAATGCGGCATCGTCATTGCCCGGGACTTTCGCCCAGAGGTAGAAGCCGCCATCCGGTTTTTGTACGTCCAGTACCGGGCCGAGGATATCCAGTACGGCGTCGAACTTCTCGCGGTACAGGTCGCGGTTGTCGCGCACGTGGGCTTCGTCGTTCCAGGCAGCGATGCTCGCCAGTTGGGTCTGCACCGGCATTGCGCAGCCATGGTAGGTGCGGTACAGCAGGAAGCCCTTGAGGATGTCGGCGTCACCGGCAACGAAACCGGAACGCAGGCCCGGCAGGTTGGAGCGCTTGGACAGGCTGTGGAACACCACGCAACGCTTGAAGTCACTGCGGCCCAGTTCGGCGCAGGCGCTGAGCAGGCCCGGCGGCGGGGTTTGTTCGTCGAAGTACAGTTCGCTGTAGCACTCGTCGGCGGCGATGACGAAGTCGTATTGGTCGGCCAGGGCGATGAGTTTCTTCAGGGTTTCCAGCGGCACCAGGGCGCCGGTCGGGTTGCCGGGCGAGCAGAGGAAGAGGATCTGGCAGCGCTGCCAGACGTCCGCCGGCACCGCGTCGAAGTCCGGGTTGAAGCCGTTCTGGTCCAGGCATGGCAGGTAGTGCGGCTTGACGCCGGCCAGCAGCGCCGCGCCTTCGTAGATCTGATAGAACGGATTCGGGCTGATGATCAGGCCGTCATCGCTGCGATTGACTACGGCCTGGGTGAAGGAAAACAGCGCTTCACGGGTGCCGTTGACCGGCAGCACATGGCGGGCAGCGTCGAGCCAGCCGGCCGGCACGCCGAAGCGGCGCTCGCACCAGTGGGCGATGGATTCGCGCAGGGCCGGCAGGCCGAGGGTGGTCGGGTACACCGCCATCTGGTCGAGGTTGTCGGCCAGGGCCTTGGCCACGAAAGCCGGCGAGGTGTGCTTCGGCTCACCGATCGACAGGGCGATGGCACGCTTGTCCGCCGCAGGGGTGACGCTGCCCAGCAGGGCGCGCAGTTTCTCGAACGGGTAGGGCTGAAGCTGGTTCAAAGCGGTGTTCATCGGCGCGGGTTCTCGTCAAAGCATTAAATGGTCAGGCGAAAGGGTTCATTGCCACTGGCCTGGTCGACGCGCAACTGTTCGACGATCGCGTCCTGCAGGCGGCTGCACAGTTGTGGGTCGGAAAGCGGTTGGTTGTCGGCGTCGGTAATGAAGAACACGTCTTCCACGCGCTCGCCGAGGGTGGCGATCTTGGCGTTCTGCAGCGACAGGTCGAAGTCCAGGAAGATCTTGCCGATCCGCGCCAGCAGGCCCGGGCGGTCGGGCGCGATGATTTCGAGGATGGTCACCGGGCGCTGGGCATCGTTGAGGATGGTCACCTGCGGCGCGAAGGAGAAGTGCTTGAGCTGGCGCGGCACCCGGCGATGGATGATGTTCGGGTAGTCGTCCGGGTTGCGCAGGGCTTCGGTCAGGCCGTCGCGGATCTGCTTGATGCGCTGCGGGTTGTCGCCGATCGAGCCGCCGTCGTTGTCGAGCACGATGTAGGTGTCGAGGGTGAACTGGCTGCTGGAGGTGATGATCCGCGCGTCATGGATGTTCAGGTTGAGCTGGTCCATCGCCGCCACGGTCACGGCGAAGAAATCATGCTGGTCAGGCGCGTAGATGAAGATCTGCGTGCCGCCTTCGAATTCGCGCTGGGTGGTTTCCTTGATCAGCACCAGCGGGCCGCCATCGGCGGGCTGCTGGAGGATCGCGTCGGAGTGCCAGGCGACATCGGCGGCGGTGTGGCGCAGGAAATAGTCGTCGCCCAGTTGCGACCAGAGCTGTTCGACGTCGTCCTGGTCGGTGCCTTCGCGCACCAGAATGTCGAGGGCGGCGCTTTGCGTCTGGCGGATCTGCTCTTCACGGTCCAGCGGGTTTTCCAGGCCGCGGCGCAGGGCGCGCTTGGTCTCGGTGTAGAGCTGGCGCAGCAGGCTGGCGCGCCACGAGTTCCACAGGCTGGGGTTGGTGGCGTTGATATCGGCCACGGTCAGCACGTAGAGGTAGTCCAGATGCACCTGGTCGCCGACCATCTGGGCGAAATCGTGGATCACCTGCGGGTCGGAAAGGTCTTTGCGCTGCGCGGTGGTGGACATCACCAGGTGGTTCTGCACCAGCCAGACGATCAGGCGGCTGTCCCAGGCCGGCAGTTGATGGCGCTCGCAGAAGGCTTGCGCGTCCACCGCGCCCAGCTCCGAGTGATCGCCCTGACGGCCCTTGCCGATGTCGTGGTAGAGCCCGGCGAGGTACGCCAGTTCCGGCTTGGGCAGCCGGCCCATGAGCTTGCTGGCCAGCGGAAACTTCTCCGACACCGGGGTGTACTGGAGTTTGCGCAGGTGCTTGATCAGGTTGAGGGTGTGGGCATCGACTGTATAGATGTGGAAAAGGTCGTGCTGCATCTGCCCGACGATCAGGCCGAACTCCGGCAGGTAGCGCCCGAGGATGCCGTAGCGATTCATTCGGCGCAGGTTACGGTGGATGCCGATCTCGCACTTGAACAGCTCGATGAACAGGCTGGTGTTGCGGATATCGTTGCGGAAACTGTCGTCGATCAGGTGACGATTTTCCCGCAGCAGACGGATGGTGTCGGCGCGAACGCCCTTTATTTCCGGGTGCTGCGCCATCAGTACGAAGATTTCCAGCATGGCGAACGGCGTGCGCTTGAACACGTTCGGGCGCACGGCCTCGATATAGCCATCGTGCAACTGGAAGCGCGCGTTCAGCGGCTGGGTGGTGCTGCTGGAGTCGTCGGCGAGGATGACTTCCTCGAAGTGCTGGATGATCAGGTCGCTGAGCTCGGCAATGCTCATGACCACCCGGTAATACTGCTGCATGAACTGCTCGATGGCGCGTTTCGGGTTTTCATCCTTGAAGCCGAGCAGGGCGGCAATGCTGCGCTGGTGGTCGAACAGCAGGCGGTCTTCGGAGCGCCCGGCGAGCATGTGCAGGGCGTAGCGCACTTTCCAGAGGAATTCCTGGGACGAGGCCAGCAGCTTGTTCTCACTTTCCAGCAGGAAACCTTCGCCCGCGAGGGCGTGCAGGTTCAGGGTGCCGTATTGGCGACGGGCGACCCAGAGTACCGTCTGGATGTCGCGCAGGCCGCCGGGCGAGCCCTTCACGTTGGGTTCGAGGTTGTATTCGGTGTCGTTGTACTTGTGGTGACGGGCTTTCTGCTCGGCACGCTTGGCCAGGAAGAACTCCTTGCTCGGCCACATGTGCTCGGGGCTGGTGACCTCCAGCATGCGCAGGCGAAGGTGCTCGGGGCCGCTGATGGTGCGGCTTTCCATCAGGTTGGTGACCACCGTCAGGTCGGCGCGGGCCTGTTCGGCGCATTCATCGACGGAGCGCACGCTCTGGCCGACTTCCAGGCCGATATCCCAGAGCAGCGTCAGAAAACGCTCGATCGAGTCGCGGAAAATCTCATGATCGGCGCTGTCCAGCAGGATCAGCAGGTCGATGTCCGAGTGCGGGTGCAGCTCGCCGCGACCGTAGCCACCGACCGCGACCAGGGCGATATCGGCATCTTCGCTCCAGTCGAACTGGTTCCAGGCCTGTTGCAGGATGTTGTCGACGAACCAGGCGCGGTCCTCGATCAACCGGCGGATATCACGGCCCTGGCGAAACCGTTCATCGAGCACTTCGCCGGCACGACGAATGGCTTTCTTGAAGGCCGCGATCGGGCTTGACTTGAGGGCCAGTTCCGCCTGGAACTGGCCGCGGTCGAACAGCTCGGGATCCACCTGTGGCATCGAGTCGCGTCCTGTCTGGTCAGGCTGAAGTACGGGGAATGGTGTCGTCTTTGCGCAGGGTGAAGATTTCGTAGCCGGTCGCGGTGACCACCATGGTGTGCTCCCACTGGGCGGAAAGCTTGCGGTCCTTGGTGATGGCGGTCCAGCCGTCGCCCAGCACCTTGGTGTCGGCCTTGCCCTGGTTGATCATCGGCTCGATGGTGAAGGTCATGCCTTCCTTCAGTTCCATGCCGGTGCCGGCACGGCCGTAGTGCACGATCTGCGGCTCTTCGTGGAACACCTTGCCGATGCCGTGGCCGCAGAACTCGCGGACGACCGAGAAGCCGTTCTTTTCTGCGTGCTTCTGGATCACTTCGCCGATATCGCCCAGGCGGCAGCCCGGCTTGACCAGTTCGATGGCCTTGTACAGGCATTCCTGGGTAACTCTCGACAGGCGCTCGGCCCAGACCGGCACTTCGCCGACATGGAACATGCGGCTGGTGTCACCGTGGTAGCCGTCCTTGATGACGGTCACGTCGATGTTCAACGTGTCGCCGGCCTTGAGCGGCTTCTCGTTGGGGATGCCGTGACAGACCACATGGTTGATCGAGGTGCAGATCGACTTGGGGAAGCCTTTATAGTTGAGCGGCGCCGGAATGGCCTGCTGCACGTTGACGATGTAGTCGTGGCAGAGGCGGTCCAGTTCTTCGGTGGTCACGCCGGGCTTGACGTGTTCTTCGATCATTTCCAGGACTTCGGCGGCAAGGCGGCCGGCGATGCGCATCTTTTCGATGTCTTCGGCGGTTTTGATGGTAACGGTCATTGCAGGCTCTCTACGGCGCGCAGCGGCGCTGGCAAACAGGAAAGGCGCGATTCTAGCAGAGCGTTGGCGGTTTCAGGGCCCCGCGCCACGGCTGGTGCCTCATGGATGCTGGCATTCTGGCGCGATTGCGCCCGGGGTGCAAAAGGCCGCTAAGGCGATGGTATTGCGGGTTTCGTTCATCGATCGAGTGTGGTATAAAATGCGCCGCTTTCCGGGGATAGCCCCGTCAAGCTCAAACCCACACACGTATCGACACGATGACCTGGGTGCTCCGATCGACAGATCGCGGGTTGGTCATTGGGATGCGTGGAGGCCCAACCCGACTTATCAAGGAACTATCATGTCCCAAGTCAACATGCGCGATATGCTGAAGGCCGGTGTGCACTTCGGCCACCAGACCCGTTACTGGAACCCGAAAATGGGCAAGTTCATTTTCGGCGCGCGCAACAAGATTCACATCATCAACCTGGAAAAAACCCTGCCAATGTTCAACGACGCTCTGAGCTTCGTAGAGCGCCTGGCCCAGGGCAAAAACAAGATCCTGTTCGTCGGCACCAAGCGTTCCGCTGGCAAGATCGTTGCTGAAGAAGCAGCACGTTGCGGTTCGCCGTACGTCGACCATCGCTGGTTGGGCGGCATGCTGACCAACTACAAAACCATCCGCGCTTCGATCAAACGTCTGCGCGAGCTGGAAGTCCAGGCTGAAGACGGTACCTTCGCCAAACTGACCAAGAAAGAAGCGCTGATGCGCTCCCGTGATCTGGAAAAACTGGATCGCAGCCTGGGCGGTATCAAGGACATGGGCGGCCTGCCTGATGCACTGTTCGTGATCGACGTTGACCACGAGCGCATCGCTATCACCGAAGCCAACAAGCTGGGCATCCCGGTCATCGGCGTTGTCGATACCAACAGCAGCCCTGAAGGTGTTGACTACATCATCCCAGGCAACGATGACGCCATTCGCGCCATCCAGCTGTACATGGGTTCGATGGCTGACGCCGTCATCCGTGGTCGCAACAACGTTGCCGGCGGCACCGAAGTCTACGCTGAAGAAGCGCCAGCTGCCGAGTAAGTGACGCTTAGCGTCGACTTGGCACGCAAAAAGGGGGCTAGGCCCCCTTTTTGCCACCTTGAAATCCTCCTGTCGCCAAGTGTCCGCATTATCGACGCGCCGCATACAGGTAGTGGATTTCCAGAATTTAGCGCCCGTGAGTATCGGGTGGAATGGTTGAAAACCTATCCAAGAGGATTTTGAAATGGCAGAAATTACTGCAGCGTTGGTCAAGGAACTGCGTGAGCGTACTGGCGAAGGCATGATGGACTGCAAGAAAGCCCTCACCAAAGCCGGCGGCGATATCGAAAAAGCCATTGACGACATGCGCGCCTCGGGTGCCATCAAGGCTGCCAAAAAGGCTGGCAACGTTGCCGCCGAAGGCGCCATCGCCATCAAGGACGACGGCAAAGCCGCCGTTCTGCTGGAAGTCAACTCGCAGACCGACTTCCTGGCTCTGCAAGACGACTTCAAGGCATTCGTTACTGCCAGCGTCGAGAAAGCTTTCAATGACAAGCTGACCGACGTTGCTCCGCTGATCGAAGCTCAGGAAGAGGCTCGCCTTGCCCTGGTTTCCAAGGTTGGTGAAAACGTCAACATCCGTCGCCTGGTGCGCGTTGAGGGTGACGTTGTCGGTACCTACCTGCACGGTAACAAGATCGGTGTTGCTGTTGTCCTGAAAGGCGGTGACGTCGAGCTGGCCAAAGATGTTGCAATGCATGTTGCTGCCAGCAACCCTGAGTTCCTGCTGCCATCGGAAGTTTCCGCTGAAGCGATCGAGCGCGAGAAAGGCGTATTCCTGACGCTCAACGAAGACAAGATGAAAGGCAAGCCAGCTGAAATCGTCGAGAAGATGATTGCTGGTCGTATCACCAAGTTCCTGGCCGAGGCCTCGCTGGTCGAGCAAGCTTTCGTCAAGAACCCGGAAGTCACCGTTGGTGCTCTGGTCAAGAAAGCTGGTGCTGAAATCGTTTCCTTCACTTACTTCAAAGTAGGCGAAGGCATCGAGAAGAAAGAAGACAACTTCGCTGAAGAAGTTGCTGCTCAACTGGCTGCTGCCCAGAAGCAATAAGACGGATTCACATCTGTCGCCCCAAAGAGGCTGCCCGCTCACGCGCGCAGCCTCTTTGTCAAAGCGCGAGCGGTTTACAAGATCTGCTTTCGCTCTGGCGCTATTCAAGCGCCACGCTACAGTTGGCGCAGGCTGAAAACAGCCCGCCCGGAATTTTACAAACGCCGCAGGAGAGATTCGCAATGGCTCAGCAGGTGAGTGGTCGTCAACCTCGCTATAAACGCATTTTGCTCAAACTTAGCGGCGAGGCCCTGATGGGCTCGGAAGACTTCGGGATCGACCCGAAGGTGCTGGATCGCATGGCGCTGGAAGTGGGTCAGCTCGTTGGTATCGGTGTCCAGGTCGGCCTGGTTATCGGTGGTGGCAACCTCTTCCGTGGTGCGGCCCTGAGCGCGGCCGGCATGGATCGCGTCACCGGTGACCATATGGGTATGCTGGCGACCGTGATGAACGCCCTGGCCATGCGCGACGCGCTGGAGCGCTCGAATATCCCCGCCATCGTCATGTCGGCCATTTCCATGGTCGGTGTCACTGACCACTACGACCGCCGCAAAGGTGTTCGTCATCTGAACTCTGGCGACGTGGTGATCTTCGCTGCCGGTACCGGTAACCCGTTCTTCACCACCGACTCGGCCGCATGCCTGCGTGCCATCGAAATCGATGCTGACGTCGTGTTGAAGGCGACGAAGGTCGACGGCGTGTACACTGCCGATCCATTCAAGGATCCGCATGCCGAGAAATTCGACCGTCTGACGTACGATGAAGTACTCGACCGCAAGCTCGGCGTAATGGACCTGACCGCAATCTGCCTGTGCCGTGACCACAAGATGCCGTTGCGGGTTTTCAACATGAACAAGCCTGGCGCCTTGCTGAACATCGTAGTGGGCGGCGCTGAAGGAACTCTGATCGAGGAAGGCGAACAATGATCAACGAAATCAAGAAAGACGCCCAGGAACGCATGGGCAAATCGCTGGAGTCGCTGCACCACGCTTTCGGTCGTATCCGTACCGGCGCCGCGAACCCGCAGATTCTGGCTGGCGTGATGGTGCCTTATTACGGCACCGATACGCCGATCAACCAAGTCGCCAGTGTCACGGTCAAGGATTCGCGTACCCTGCAAGTCGTGCCTTTCGAGCGCAGCATGCTGGGTGCCGTGGATAAAGCCATCCTCAACTCAGGCCTGGGCTTCAACCCGACCAACCTGGGTGAGCTGCTGCTGATCTCCATGCCGGCCCTGACCGAGGAAACCCGCAAGGGCTTCACCAAGCAGGCGCGTGATGCCGCTGAAGACGCTCGGGTTGCCGTGCGCAATATCCGCCGTGATGCCCTGAGCCAGCTCAAGGATCTGGTCAAGGAGAAGGAAATCAGCGAAGACGAAGAGCGTCGTGCCGCTGATGATGTTCAGAAGCTGACTGACAAGTTCGTTGCTGATATCGAAGTTGCCGTGAAAGCAAAAGAAAAGGACCTGATGGCCGTTTAAGGTCGGGGCTTTTTTTAATGGAAAAGAGCAAGCAGGGTGTGCCTCCATCGGTGCCGCGTCATGTCGCGATCATCATGGATGGAAATAATCGCTGGGCGAAGAAGCGCCTGTTGCCCGGCGTTGCCGGGCACAAGGCTGGCGTGGACGCGGTGCGGGCCGTTATCGAGGTCTGCGCCGAGGCCAAGGTCGAGGTGCTGACCCTATTCGCCTTCTCCAGCGAAAACTGGCAACGCCCGGCCGAAGAGGTCGGTGCGTTGATGGAGCTGTTCTTCTCGGCCTTGCGCCGGGAAGCCAAGCGGCTCAATGAGAACAACATCAGTTTGCGGATCATCGGTGATCGCTCCCGCTTTCACCCTGAACTGCAGGCGGCCATGCGCGAGGCCGAGGCGCTGACCGCTGGCAGTAACCGTTTCATCCTGCAGATCGCCGCCAACTATGGTGGTCAGTGGGATATCGCGCAGGCCGCTCAGCGCCTCGCGCGCGAAGTCCAGGCCGGGCATCTGCGTCCGGAAGACATCACTCCCGAACTCCTGCAAACCTGCCTGGCTACTGGCGACCTGCCGTTGCCGGACCTGTGTATCCGCACCGGGGGCGAGCACCGCATCAGCAACTTCCTGCTGTGGCAACTGGCTTACGCCGAGCTGTATTTCTCCGACCTGTTTTGGCCGGACTTCAAACACGAGGCCATGCGTACCGCGCTGGCCGATTTTGCTTCGCGCCAGCGCCGCTTCGGTAAAACCAGCGAGCAGGTCGAAGCTGGAGCCCGTGCTTAATGCTCAAACAACGCATCATTACCGCGCTGATTCTGTTGCCGATCGCCCTGGGCGGGTTCTTCCTGCTCGAAGGGGCTGGCTTTGCCCTGTTCATCGGGCTGGTGGTCACCCTTGGCGCCTGGGAATGGGCTCGCTTGGCCGGCCTGATGGCGCAGGTTTTGCGGGTTGCCTATGCCGCAGTCATCGCCGGTTTGCTGATGCTGCTCTACCTGATGCCGGATCTGGCGCCCTGGGTGCTCGGTGCTTCGGTGCTGTGGTGGGGCGTGGCAACCTGGCTTGTCATGACCTATCCGCGCACCAGTGAACTGTGGGCCAGCGCGGCCTGTCGGTTGCTGATCGGTACGCTGATCCTGCTGCCTGCCTGGCAAGGGCTGGTGCTGCTCAAGCACTGGACAATGGGCAACTGGCTGATTCTCGCGGTCATGGTGCTGGTCTGGGGTGCCGACATTGGTGCGTACTTCTCCGGCCGGGCGTTCGGCAAGCGCAAACTGGCGCCGCACGTCAGTCCCGGCAAGAGCTGGGAGGGCGTCTATGGTGGCCTGGCGCTGAGCCTGGTCATCACGCTGGCTGTCGGTCTGACCCGGCATTGGAGTGTGGGCGAACTGGTACTCGGATTGTTCGGTGCCGCGCTCCTGGTAATGGGTTCGGTGGTCGGCGACTTGACTGAAAGCATGTTCAAGCGCCGTTCCGGGATCAAGGACAGCAGCAACCTGTTGCCGGGTCATGGCGGTGTGCTGGACCGTATAGACAGCCTGACCGCGGCCATCCCGCTGTTCGCCGTGCTGTTGTGGGCGGCTGACTGGGGCGTCCTGTGAGTCGCGTACAGCGCATTACCGTGCTTGGGGCCACTGGCTCCATCGGTCTGAGCACCCTGGATGTCATTGCTCGGCACCCGGATCGCTACGAAGTCTTCGCCGTAACTGGCTACTCGCGTTTGAACGAGCTGTTGCAGTTGTGCCTGCGCCATGCGCCCGTGTTTGCCGTGGTGCCGGACGAGGCGGGGGCTTGCACTCTGCGCGAAGGGCTCAAGGCGGCGGGCTCGCGCACTGAAGTGTTGGTGGGCGAGCAGGGCTTGTGTGCGGTCGCGGCTGACCCGCAGGTCGATGCGGTAATGGCGGCGATCGTCGGTGCTGCGGGCTTGCGCCCGACGCTGGCGGCAGTGGAGGCGGGCAAGAAGGTGCTGCTCGCCAATAAAGAAGCGCTGGTGATGTCCGGCGCCTTGTTCATGCAGGCGGTGCGCCGCAGTAATGCGGTGCTGCTGCCGATCGACAGCGAGCACAACGCCATCTTCCAGTGCCTGCCAGGTGACTATGGTCGCGGGCTGGCTCAGGTGGGTGTTCGCCGGATTCTGCTGACCGCTTCGGGTGGGCCTTTCCGTCAGACCCCGGCCAGCGAACTCGCTGCTGTCACCCCGGAGCAGGCCTGCGCGCATCCCAACTGGTCCATGGGGCGGAAGATTTCCGTCGATTCGGCCAGCATGATGAACAAGGGGCTGGAACTGATCGAGGCCTGCTGGCTGTTCGATGCTCGCCCTTCGCAGATCGAGGTCGTGGTGCATCCGCAGAGTGTGATTCACTCGCTGGTGGACTACGTCGACGGTTCGGTGCTTGCCCAGTTGGGTAACCCGGACATGCGTACCCCCATCGCCAGCGCACTGGCCTGGCCGGAGCGAATCGATTCCGGTGTGGCGCCGCTGGACTTGTTTGCCATCGCTCGTCTGGATTTCCAGTCGCCCGATGAGCAGCGTTTTCCTTGCCTGCGTCTGGCGCGGGAAGCTGCGGAGGCCGGCAACAGCGCGCCGGCGGTGCTTAATGCAGCCAATGAAATCGCGGTGGAGGCGTTTCTTCAGCGACGCATCCGCTTCCCGGAAATCGCGAGTATGATCGAGCAGGTGCTTGACCAGGAGCCAGTGGTGGCCGTGGATACGCTGGATGCGGTGTTTGCCGCCGACCAGCGGGCCCGGGTGCTTGCCGGGCAGTGGTTGGCGCATCACGGGCGCTGAGGTGCGACACCGCAAGGCGTCGTGCCGGGCCCTGTTGAACGTTATTCGGAGAAAGACATGAGTGCGCTCTACATGATTATCGGCACCCTGGTTGCACTGGGTGTTCTGGTTACCTTTCACGAATTCGGGCACTTCTGGGTGGCTCGGCGCTGCGGCGTCAAGGTGTTGCGTTTCTCCGTCGGCTTCGGCACGCCGCTGCTTCGCTGGCACGACCGTCAGGGTACGGAGTTCGTGATCGCCGCGATTCCACTGGGCGGCTACGTCAAGATGCTCGACGAGCGCGAGGGCGATGTTCCGCTCGCGCAGGCCGAGCAGAGTTTCAATCGAAAAACCGTTGGCCAGCGCATCGCGATCACTGCGGCGGGGCCGATCGCCAACTTCCTGCTCGCTATCGTGTTCTTCTGGGCGCTGGCGATGCTTGGCAGCCAGCAGGTTCGCCCGGTCATCGGCGGGGTCGAGGCGGGTAGCCTGGCAGCCGTCGCCGGGTTGAGTTCCGGGCAGGAAATCGTTTCGATCGACGGCGAGCCGACCAATGGTTGGGCCGCGGTCAATCTTCAACTGGTTCGCCGTCTGGGCGAAAGCGGAGCGCTACAGGTCGGTGTGCGCACTGAAGGCGCCACCGTTGACAGCGCTCACACGATTACCCTCGATCATTGGCTCAAGGGCGCTGACGAGCCTGATCCGATTCGCTCCCTGGGTATCCGCCCATGGCGCCCGGCGCTTGCGCCGGTGCTGGCCGAGCTGGATCCGAAGGGGCCGGCCCAGGCCGCCGGGCTGAAAACCGGTGATCGCCTGCTGGCGCTGGATGGTCAGGCGCTGAATGACTGGCAGCAGGTGGTCGACACCGTGCGGGGGCGTGCTGACAGCCGCATCGTGCTCACCGTCGAGCGCGATGGTGCTCGCATCGAGTTGCCGGTCACCCTGGCCAGTCGCGGCGAGGGCAAGTCTGCCGCCGGTTACCTCGGCGCTGGTGTCCAGGCGGTCGAATGGCCGGCGCAGATGCTGCGCGAGGTCAGTTACGGGCCGCTCGAAGCAGTCGGTGAGGGTCTTTCCCGTACCTGGAACATGAGTGTTCTGACCCTCGATTCACTGAAGAAAATGCTCTTCGGCGAGCTCTCGGTAAAAAACTTGAGCGGACCGATAACCATTGCTAAAGTGGCGGGCGCTTCGGCCCAGTCCGGCCTTGGGGATTTCCTGAATTTCCTTGCCTATCTGAGCATTAGCCTAGGAGTTCTTAACTTGCTGCCCATTCCAGTTCTGGATGGGGGGCATTTGCTGTTTTACCTGATCGAGTGGGCGCGTGGCCGCCCACTGTCGGACCGGGTGCAAGGTTGGGGTATCCAGATCGGTATCAGTTTGGTAGTCGGGGTGATGTTGCTAGCCCTGATCAACGATTTGGGTCGACTGTAACGCTTCGCTCAATTGCGAACCTGCCGCCTTTCGCGGCGGGTCGTTTATTGCCAGTTGGAATAAGAAAGGACTTCATGAAACGTCTGCTGCTAACTGCGGCTCTCGCCGCACTGATGATCGCTGAAGTTCACGCCGAGTCCTTCACCATCTCCGATATTCGTGTCAATGGTCTGCAGCGGGTTTCCGCGGGCAGCGTATTTGGTGCATTGCCGCTGAACGTTGGCGATCATGCCGACGACGGCCGCCTGGTGGAATCTACCCGTTCGCTGTTCAAGACCGGTTTCTTCCAGGACATCCAACTGGGCCGTGATGGCAATGTCCTGATCATCAACGTCGTTGAGCGCCCGTCGGTGTCGAGCATCGAAATCGACGGTAACAAGGCGATCAGCACCGAAGACCTGATGAAAGGCCTGAAGCAATCCGGTCTGGCGGAAGGCGAAATTTTCCAGCGGGCGACCCTCGAGGGCGTGCGTAACGAACTGCAGCGTCAGTATGTCGCTCAGGGTCGCTACTCCGCCGAGGTCGATGCTGAAGTGGTTCCTCAGCCGCGCAACCGCGTTGCCTTGAAGATCAAGATCAACGAAGGCACGGTCGCTGCCATCCAGCACATCAACGTCGTGGGCAACACTGTGTTCTCCGACGAGGATCTGGCCGGTCTGTTCGAACTCAAGACCACCAACTGGCTGTCGTTCTTCAAGAACGACGACAAGTACGCCCGTGAAAAACTCTCCGGTGACCTTGAGCGCCTGCGTTCCTACTACCTGGACCGCGGCTACATCAACATGGACATCGCCTCCACCCAGGTGTCCATCACCCCGGACAAGAAGCACGTCTACATCACCGTCAACGTCAACGAAGGCGAGAAGTACACCGTACGCGACGTCAAGTTGTCCGGTGACCTGAAAGTGCCTGAAGACCAGGTCAAGGCGCTGCTGCTGGTACAGCCGGGCCAGGTCTTCTCGCGCAAGGTGATGACCACCACTTCCGAGCTGATCACCCGCCGTCTGGGTAACGAAGGCTATACCTTCGCCAACGTCAACGGTGTGCCGCAGCCGCACGATGACGACCATACCGTCGACATCATGTTCGTCGTGGATCCGGGCAAGCGCGCCTACGTCAACCGCATCAACTTCCGTGGCAACACCAAGTCCGAAGACGAAGTGCTGCGTCGCGAAATGCGCCAGATGGAAGGGGGCTGGGCTTCGACCTACCTGATCGACCAGTCCAAGACCCGTCTGGAGCGCCTGGGCTTCTTCAAGGAAGCCAACGTCGAGACCCCGGCTGTTCCGGGTACCGATGACCAGGTCGACGTCAACTACACCGTTGAAGAGCAGGCTTCCGGTTCGATCACCGCCAGTGTCGGTTTCGCCCAGAGCGCCGGTCTGATCCTCGGTGGTTCGATCAGCCAGAACAACTTCCTGGGTACCGGTAACAAGGTCTCCATCGGTCTGACCCGTTCCGAGTACCAGAGCCGATACAACTTCGGCTTCGTGGACCCCTACTGGACTGCCGATGGTGTCAGCCTGGGCTACAACGCCTTCTACCGCACGACCAACTACGATGACCTCGACGTCGACGTGGCAAGCTATGCCGTGGACAGCATGGGTGCCGGTGTCAACGTCGGTTACCCGATCAGCGAAACGTCGCGCCTGACCTTCGGCCTGACAGTTCAGCAGGACAAGATCAAAACCGGTACTTACACCGTTGATGAGATCTTCGACTTCCTGGACAAGGAAGGCGGCGACAGCTTCCTGAACTTCAAGGCCTCGGCCGGCTGGTCCGAGTCGACGTTGAACAAAGGTACCCTGGCAACCCGCGGTCACTCGCAAAGCCTGGTGCTGGAAGCAACTACGCCTGGCAGCGACCTGTCGTTCTTCAAGCTCGACTACCGCGGCCAGCTGTTCAAGCCAATCACCAACGACTACACCCTGCGTCTGCATACCGAGCTGGGTTATGGCGACGGTTACGGTTCGACTTCCGGTCTGCCGTTCTATGAAAACTACTACGCGGGTGGTTTCAACTCGGTACGTGGTTTCAAAGACAGCAGCCTCGGTCCACGCAGTACGCCAAGCAACGGCACCCGACCAGGAACTGCAGCAGACCCGGATCAGGATCCACTGCCGTTCGGCGGCAACGTTCTTGTTCAGGGTGGTGTAGAACTACTGTTCCCGCTTCCGTTCATCAAGGACCAGCGTTCGCTGCGTACCTCCGTGTTCTGGGACGTGGGTAACGTGTATGACACCAATTGCGGCTCCAAGCCTGATTGCGAGAAGCTCGGCCTTTCCGGCCTGGCCAGCTCCGTCGGCCTGGGTGTGACCTGGATTACCGCACTGGGTCCGTTGAGTTTCAGCCTGGCGATGCCGGTGAAGAAACCGGACGATGCTGATACCCAGGTGTTCCAATTCTCTCTGGGTCAGACCTTCTAAGGGTCTGGTCCACGTAAATGACAACGGATTCTGTAGGAGTGCATCGTGCGTAAGTTGACTCAACTGGCGGTACTGGCAGCGGCTCTGGTCGCGACCCCGGCGTTTGCCGAAATGAAGATTGCTGTCCTGAACTATCAAATGGCGCTGCTCGAGTCGGACCCGGCCAAGCAGTACGCGGTTGATGCCGAGAAGAAATTCGGCCCACAACTGACCAAGCTGAAGAACCTGGAAAGCAGCGCCAAGGGCATCCAGGATCGTCTGGTCAAGGGCGGCGACAAAATGGCCCAGGGCGAGCGTGAGCGTCTTGAGCTCGAGTTCAAGCAAAAAGCCCGTGACTTCCAGTTCCAGTCCAAGGAACTGAACGAAGCCAAGGCCGTTGCTGACCGTGACATGCTCAAGCAGCTCAAGCCGAAATTGGATGGCGCTGTAGAAGAAGTCATCAAGAAAGGCGGCTTCGATCTGGTTCTCGAGCGTGGCGCGGTCATTGATGTCAAACCTCAGTACGACATCACCCGCCAGGTCATCGAGCGCATGAACCAGTCCCGTTGATATGACGGCGACCATGAAACTCGGCCAACTGGCCGAGTTCCTTGGAGCGACCCTTCAGGGTCCCGAGGAACTTGAGATCGTTGGTCTCGCGACCTTGCAGGAAGCTGGCCCCGGCCAACTGAGCTTCCTGGCTAATCCCCAGTACCGCAAATACCTGGTTGATACCCAGGCTGCTGCGGTGCTTCTGCGTGCTGCAGATGCCGAAGGTTTTGTCGGCAACGCCCTGATCGTGCCGGACCCTTACCTGGCCTACGCCCGCATCTCTCACCTGTTCGACCCCAAACCCAAGGCTGTGGCGGGAATCCATCCCAGCGCCGTGGTTGCGGCGGACGCTCAGGTCGATGCCGGCGCCAGTATCGGTCCCTTCGCTGTCATCGAGAGCGGCGCGGTCATTGCGGCCGGTGTCACCATTGGCGCGCACTGTTTCGTCGGTGCTCGTTGCGTGATCGGCGAGGGTGGCTGGCTGGCCCCGCGTGTGACCCTGTACCACGATGTTCGCATCGGCAAGCGGGTGGTGATCCAGTCCGGCGCCGTGCTGGGTGGTGAAGGTTTCGGTTTCGCCAATGAGAAAGGCGTCTGGCAGAAGATCGCCCAGATTGGCGGTGTCACTGTCGGCGATGACGTCGAAATCGGTGTCAACACCGCCATCGACCGTGGTGCTCTTGCCGATACCTGCATCGGCAATGGCGTCAAACTCGACAACCAGATTCAGATCGCCCATAACGTACAGATCGGCGACCACACCGCCATGGCGGCGTGCGTGGGCATCTCCGGTAGCACCCGGATCGGCAAGCATTGCACGATCGCCGGTGGTGTCGGAATGGTTGGACACATCGAAGTCTGCGACAACGTATTCGTCTCCGGCATGACCATGGTCACCCGCTCCATTACCGAGCCGGGCGGCTATTCGTCCGGGACGGCGATGCAGCCGTTGGGAGACTGGCGCAAGAGTGCGGCGCGAATTCGTCAACTGGACGAAATGGCCAAGCGCCTTCAACAGGTAGAAAAGCGTGTCGATGCCGTGACCTCAGGCAGCCAGCCTTCATCTGATGGCTGATACCCTTTCCTGATCAAGGCCGCTCGATAGCTGTACGGCTTTCTTGATTCGCAAAAGGTGCATGGCGCCCAGCGCATGCTCCCTATCTTTACTACAGGCTTCCCCCAGAAATGATGGACATCAACGAGATTCGCGAATACCTGCCTCACCGTTACCCGTTCCTGCTCGTGGATCGCGTGGTGGAACTGGACGTCGAGGCCCAGCGCATTCGTGCCTACAAGAATGTCAGCATCAACGAGCCCTTCTTCAATGGTCACTTCCCCGCGCATCCAATCATGCCGGGCGTGCTGATCATCGAGGCCATGGCCCAGGCAGCCGGCATCCTCGGTTTCAAAATGCTCGATGCCAAGCCGACGGACGGCACCCTCTATTACTTCGTCGGTTCCGACAAGCTGCGCTTCCGCCAGCCGGTTCTGCCAGGGGATCAACTGATCCTTGAAGCGAAATTCATCAGTTGCAAACGCCAGATCTGGAAGTTCGATTGCCAGGCATCGGTCGACGGCAAGCCAGTGTGCAAGGCCGAGATCATCTGCGCGGAACGCAAACTATGAGTTTGATTGACCCTCGGGCAATCATCGATCCTTCGGCCAAGCTGGCCGATGGTGTCGAGGTCGGCCCTTGGTCGATCATCGGCCCGGATGTCGAGATCGGGGAAGGGACCGTCATCGGTCCACACGTTGTGCTCAAAGGGCCGACCCGGATTGGGCGGCACAACCGCATCTATCAGTTTTCGTCAGTTGGCGAAGACACCCCTGACCTCAAGTACAAGGGCGAGGCCACTCGCCTGGTAATTGGTGACCACAACGTCATCCGCGAAGGTGTGACCATTCACCGCGGCACGGTGCAGGACCGCTCGGAAACCACCCTGGGCGATCACAACCTGATCATGGCGTATGCCCATATCGGTCATGACAGCGTCATCGGCAACCACTGCATCCTGGTCAACAACACTGCGCTGGCTGGTCATGTGCATGTTGCCGACTGGGCAATCCTTTCCGGTTTCACCCTGGTTCACCAGTTCTGCCATATCGGCGCCCACAGTTTTTCCGGCATGGGCACTGCCATTGGCAAGGACGTTCCAGCGTTCGTCACCGTATTCGGCAACCCGGCCGAAGCGCGCAGCATGAACTTCGAAGGCATGCGTCGCCGTGGTTTCAGCGAAGATGCGATCCATGCGCTGCGTCGCGCCTACAAGGTTGTCTACCGTCAAGGCCTGACCGTCGAGCAGGCTATCGTCGAATTGGCCGAACCGGCCAGCCAGTTCCCCGAGGTCGAGATGTTCCGCCAGTCGATCCAGAATTCCGCCCGCGGCATCACCCGCTGATATGTCCGAACTCTGCGTAGCGCTGGTGGCCGGTGAGGCCAGCGGCGACATTCTTGGTTCCGGTCTGATGCGGGCGCTCAAGGCGCGTCATCCGGATGTCCGCTTCATCGGCGTTGGCGGTCCCCTTATGGAAGCCGAGGGGCTCGTCTCCTACTTCCCCATGGAACGCCTGGCGGTCATGGGCCTGGTCGAAGTACTGGGGCGGCTGCCTGAGCTACTCAAGCGCCGCAAGCAGCTTGTTCAGACGCTTATCGATGAAAAGCCCGACGTGTTCATCGGCATCGACGCACCTGACTTCACGCTGAATATCGAATTGAAGCTGCGCCGCGCCGGCATCAAGACCGTGCACTATGTCAGCCCGTCGGTCTGGGCCTGGCGTCAGAAGCGCGTGCTGAAGATCCGCGAAGGCTGCGACCTGATGCTCACCCTGTTCCCCTTCGAGGCGAAGTTCTACGAAGAGCAGGGCGTTCCCGTGCGTTTCGTTGGCCATCCGCTGGCTGACACCATTCCCCTGGATGCTGATCGACAGGCCGCCCGCGGTGCTCTGGGCTTGCCCGATGGCCCGCTGGTCGCCTTGATGCCGGGCAGCCGAGGAGGCGAAGTCGGCCGGCTGGGTGCTCTTTTCCTCGATACCGCTCAGCGTCTGCGCGAGCTGGTGCCGGGTGTGCGTTTTGTTACGCCGTGCGCGAATGCCGCGCGGCGTGCGCAGCTTGAACAGATGCTCGAAGGCCGTGACCTGCCGCTGACGCTGCTCGACGGTCAGTCCCACCAGGCCCTGGCGGCTTGCGATGCGGTACTGATCGCTTCCGGTACTGCCACCCTTGAAGCGCTGCTGTTCAAGCGCCCCATGGTGGTGGCCTACCGCCTTGCGCCGCTGAGCTACTGGATTCTCAAACGCCTGGTCAAAAGTCCCTACGTCTCGCTGCCCAACCTCCTGGCCCAGCGCTTGCTGGTTCCGGAACTGTTGCAGGAGGCCGCGACCACTGAGTCCCTGGCCCAGACCCTGGCGCCGCTGGTGACCGATGGCGTGCAGCAGACCGAAGGTTTCGATCAGATTCACCGCACACTGCGTCGCGATGCCTCGAACCAGGCCGCTGAAGCAGTGCTGGCCTTGCTGGAAACCCGATAAATGCAAATGGGACTGGACTTCAACCTGGTCGAAGACCTTGTCGCCGGTGTCGATGAGGTCGGTCGTGGGCCGCTGTGTGGCGCGGTAGTGACCGCCGCGGTGATCCTTGACCCGAATCGCCCGATTCTTGGCCTCAATGATTCGAAGAAACTGACCGAGGCTCGCCGCGAAAAGCTGTTCGACGAGATCTGCGAAAAGGCCCTGAGCTTTCACATCGCCCGGGCCGAAGTCGATGAAATCGACGAGCTGAACATTCTCCACGCTACCATGCTCGCGATGCAGCGGGCGGTGGAGGGCTTGCACATCACCCCCCGCTTGGCGCTGATCGACGGCAATCGCTGCCCCAAGTTGAACGTGCCGTCCGCTCCCGTGGTGAAAGGCGATAGCCAGGTACCGGCCATCGCGGCTGCGTCTATCCTGGCCAAGGTCACCCGTGATCGGGAAATGGCGGCGTTCGAGCTGATCTATCCTGGGTACGGAATGGGTGGCCACAAGGGGTATCCGACCCCGGTGCACCTTGAGGCGCTTGCCCGCCTTGGTCCGACGCCGATTCACCGGCGCTCCTTCGCGCCTGTGCGGGCGGCCTTCGAGGCCCGGGCCCTGATGGCTGACCAACTAATCCCGGGCTGAGCCATCGGCTCCACCTTCAGTCAGGATCAGAATCCCCCGGCTGTTGTTTTGATCGAGGCCCGGTACAATCCGGGCCTTGTCGTTTTGCGCTGCTATAGGACCATCATGTCGGTTTCATTCGTTCATCTTCGCCTGCACACCGAATTCTCGCTGGTCGACGGCCTGGTACGGATCAAGCCGCTGGCCAAGGCCCTGACCGCGATGAACATGCCGGCAGTGGCGGTGACTGACCAGAGCAACATGTGCTCGCTGGTCAAGTTCTACAAAACCGCGATGGGGGGCGGGATCAAGCCGATCTGCGGTGCTGACCTGTGGCTGGCCAACGACGACCCCGATGCGCCGCTGTCGCGCATCTGCTTCCTGGCGATGAATGCCCAGGGCTATCGCAATCTCACCGAATTGATTTCCCGTGGTTGGGTCGAGGGCCAGCGCAATGGCCTGGTGATTATCCAGCGCGAGTGGATTGCTGCCGCCTCCGAGGGGCTGATTGCTCTGTCCGCGGCCAAGGAAGGTGACATCGGCATGGCCTTGCTGGCTGGTAACGCGGTGGACGCCGAAGCGCTGCTGCGGGACTGGATGGCGATGTTCCCCGATCGCTTCTACGTCGAGGTGCAACGTACCAACCGCGCCGGCGACGAAGAATACCTGCATGCTGCCGTCGAACTGGCTGATCGCCTGGGTGCACCGCTGGTGGCCACCAACGATGTCCGCTTCATCAAGCAGACCGACTACGACGCCCACGAAACCCGCGTGTGCATCGGCGAGGGCCGGGCGCTGGACGATCCGCGTCGCTCGCGTAACTACAGCGATCAGCAATACCTGAAAAGCGCCGAGGAAATGGCCGAGCTGTTCAGTGACTTGCCCGAGGCGCTGGAAAACACCGTCGAGATTGCCAAGCGCTGCAATATCGAAGTGCAGTTGGGCAAATACTTCCTGCCGGACTTCCCGACGCCCAACGGCATGGGCATCGACGATTACCTGCGACACGTCTCCCACGAGGGTCTGGAAGAGCGCCTGGCGGTGCTCTGGCCGAAAGAAACCACGCCGAATTACGAAGAGAAACGCCAGACCTACCTGGACCGGCTCAAGTTCGAGCTGGACATCATCATCCAGATGGGATTCCCCGGTTACTTCCTGATCGTTATGGACTTCATCAAGTGGGCCAAGAACAACGGCGTGCCGGTTGGCCCGGGCCGGGGTTCGGGTGCCGGCTCGCTGGTGGCCTACGTGCTGAAGATCACCGACCTCGACCCGCTGGCGTATGACCTGCTGTTCGAACGTTTCCTCAACCCGGAACGGGTTTCCATGCCCGACTTCGACGTCGACTTCTGCATGGACGGTCGCGACCGTGTGATCGAGTACGTTGCCGAAGCCTACGGCCGCAACGCGGTAAGCCAGATCATCACGTTCGGCACCATGGCGGCCAAGGCGGTGGTGCGTGACGTGGCGCGGGTCCAAGGCAAGTCCTACGGCCTGGCCGACCGGCTGTCGAAGATGATTCCGTTCGAAGTCGGCATGACCTTGGAAAAGGCCTACGAGCAGGAAGAAATTCTCCGCGATTTCCTCAAGGTCGATGAAGACGCCAAGGAAATCTGGGACATGGCCCTCAAGCTGGAGGGGGTCACCCGGGGTACCGGCAAGCACGCCGGTGGTGTGGTTATCGCACCGACCAAACTGACCGATTTTTCGCCGATCGCCTGCGACGAAGAAGGCGGCGGCCTGATTACCCAGTTCGACAAGGATGACGTCGAAGCCGCGGGGCTGGTGAAGTTCGACTTCCTCGGCCTGCGTACGCTGACGATCATCAAGTGGGCGATGGAGACCATCAACCGCGAGCAAGCCAAGGAAGGTCTGCCAGACCTCAACATCGATTTCATCCCGCTCGACGACAAGCGCACTTACGACCTGCTGCAGAAAGCTGAAACCACTGCGGTGTTCCAGCTTGAATCGCGGGGCATGAAGGAGCTGATCAAGAAGCTCAAGCCCGACTGCCTCGAAGACCTTATCGCACTGGTGGCACTGTTCCGTCCCGGCCCGCTGCAATCGGGCATGGTTGACGACTTCATCAACCGCAAGCACGGTCGCGCGGAACTGGCCTACCCGCACCCGGATTACCAGTACGAAGGTCTGAAGCCGGTTCTGGCACCGACCTACGGCATCATCCTGTATCAGGAACAGGTGATGCAGATTGCCCAGGTCATGGCCGGCTACACCC
Organism: Pseudomonas sp. 5P_5.1_Bac1; assembly: GCF_025466015.1. Classification (NCBI taxonomy): domain Bacteria; kingdom Pseudomonadati; phylum Pseudomonadota; class Gammaproteobacteria; order Pseudomonadales; family Pseudomonadaceae; genus Pseudomonas; species Pseudomonas sp. 5P_5.1_Bac1. Next base: position 38,027 of record NZ_JANLNX010000059.1, read on the forward strand.
TCGGCGGTGCGGACATGCTGCGTCGCGCCATGGGTAAAAAGAAGCCCGAGGAAATGGCCAAGCAGCGCGGCGGTTTCATCGAGGGCTGCGCGGATAACGGCATCGACGGCAACCTGGCGGGTAACATCTTCGACCTCGTGGAGAAGTTCGCGGGCTACGGCTTCAACAAATCCCACTCCGCCGCCTATGGCCTGGTTTCCTACCAGACTGCCTGGCTCAAGACGCACCACCCGGCGGCCTTCATGGCGGCGGTACTGTCGGCGGATATGCACAACACCGACAAGGTCGTGACGCTGATCGAGGAAGTGCGCAGCATGAAGCTGCGCCTGGACGCGCCGGACGTGAACTCCTCGGATTTCAAGTTCACCGTCAACGACGACGGCCGTATCGTGTATGGCCTTGGCGCGATCAAGGGCGTCGGCGAGGGTCCAGTGGAGGCGATCGTCGAGGCGCGCGCCGAGGCGCCGTTCAAGGACCTGTTCGATTTCTGCCACCGCGTCGACCTCAAGCGGATCAACAAGCGGACCCTCGACGCACTGGTGCGCAGCGGCGCGCTGGACCGTCTCGGTCCTTACTTCCACGACGAGATCAAAGCCTATCAGGCCAACGTCGACCTCAACCGCGCTGTGTTGCTCGCGTCCATGGAAGAAGCGATCAAGTCTGCCGAGCAGACCGCACGCACGCATGACAGCGGGCATGCCGACTTGTTTGGCGGGCTGTTCGACGAGGCGGATGTTGACGTGTATGCCAAGCACCGTGCGGCTCGTGAGCTAACACTCAAGGAGCGCCTGCGCGGCGAAAAAGACACCCTCGGCCTGTACCTGACCGGCCACCCGATCGACGAATACGAAGGCGAAATCCGCCGCTTCGCCCGTCAGCGCATCATCGACCTGAAGCCGGCGCGCGACACCCAGACCGTCGCGGGGATGATCATTGCCCTGCGGGTCATGAAGAACAAGAAGGGCGACAAGATGGGCTTCGTCACCCTCGACGACCGCTCGGGGCGTATCGAGGCGTCGCTGTTCGCCGATGCCTTCATGGCCGCGCAGTCGCTGTTGCAGACCGACGCCATGGTGGTGATCGAGGGCGAAGTCAGCAACGATGATTTCTCGGGCGGTCTGCGCCTGCGGGTCAAGCGGGTGATGAGCATGGAAGATGCGCGCACCAACCTGGCCGACAGCCTGCGTCTCAAGATCCACGCCGAGGCGCTCAAGGGCGACCGTCTGGCCTGGCTCGGCGACTTGTTCAAGCGTCATCGCGGGGCCTGCCCGATCAGCATGGAGTACACCGGCAGCGACGCGAAAGCCTTGCTGCAGTTCGGCGAGAACTGGCGTATCGACCCGGCTGATGGCTTGATTCAAGCCCTGCGTGACCAGTTCGGGCGTGAGAACGTCTTTTTGCACTATCGATGAATTTTTAATCTCGACCTGAATGCGCCTGATCCCTTAAGGTAGGGCGCCAAACGGATCAACCGGCCGGCCGCCTGGCCGTCGACCCTAGACGGATGCCTATGAACCCGAATTTTCTGGATTTCGAACAGCCGATTGCTGACCTGCAAGCCAAGATCGAAGAGCTGCGCCTGGTCGGCAATGACAACTCGCTGAACATCGGCGACGAGATTGGCCGCCTGCAAGACAAAAGCAGCGCGCTGACCGAGAGCATCTTCGGCAACCTGACCAGCTGGCAGATCGCCCGCCTGGCGCGTCACCCGCGCCGGCCGTACACCCTCGATTACATCGAGCACATCTTCACCGAGTTCGACGAACTGCACGGCGACCGTCACTTCTCCGACGACGCCGCGATCGTCGGCGGTATTGCCCGCCTGGAAGACCGTCCGGTAATGGTCATCGGTCACCAGAAGGGCCGCGAAGTCCGCGAGAAGGTTCGCCGTAACTTCGGCATGCCGCGTCCGGAAGGCTACCGCAAGGCCTGCCGTCTGATGGAAATGGCCGAACGCTTCAAGATGCCGATCCTGACCTTCATCGACACCCCGGGCGCCTATCCGGGCATCGACGCCGAAGAGCGCAACCAGAGCGAGGCAATCGCCTGGAACCTGCGCGTCATGGCACGCCTGAAAACCCCTATCATCGCGACCGTTATCGGCGAAGGTGGCTCGGGTGGTGCGCTGGCGATCGGCGTCTGCGACCAACTGAACATGCTGCAGTACTCGACCTACGCGGTGATCTCGCCGGAAGGTTGCGCCTCGATTCTCTGGAAAACCGCCGAGAAAGCCTCCGATGCCGCTGAAGCCATGGGCATCACTGCCGAGCGTCTGAAAGGCCTGGGTATCGTCGACAAGGTCATTGGCGAGCCACTGGGTGGTGCGCACCGTGATCCGGCCACCATGGCCGCATCGATTCGCGGCGAATTGACCCAGCAACTGGACATGCTGAAGAAATTCGACAACGAAGCGCTGCTCAAGCGTCGCTATGATCGCCTGATGAGCTACGGGCTCTGATCTGACGCCATCGTGGCATCTGAACGCGGGGCGGGTACGCTTCCACTAGGTGGAGCGGGCCCGTCCCGCGTTTTCATTTGAGGGCTGGCCGCCATGACTGATCTCGCCTCCCGGCTGCTTTCACGTCTTGCGCCGTGGCGCAGTGCGCGGTCGTGGTGCGTGGGCCTTTCCGGTGGCCTGGATTCCAGCGTCCTGCTGCACCTGTTGGCGGAACTCAAGCGCCGTCATGATCTTCCCGTTCTCCGCGCCCTTCATGTTCACCACGGTTTACAGGTGGCGGCCGACGCTTGGCCGGCGCACTGCCAGCAGCTTTGTGATTCGCTGGGTATCGAGTTGCAGGTCTGTCATGTGCAGGTGGAGGAGGGTGCGAGCCTTGAGCAGTCGGCGCGTAATGCCCGCTATTCGGCCTTCATCGAGGTCTTGGGTGCTGGCGACGTCTTGTTGACCGGCCAGCATCGTGATGATCAGGCGGAAACCCTGCTGCTGCGCTTGCTTCGCGGTGCAGGGGTGCGCGGCTTGTCGGCGATGCCGGTGCAAAGACGGCTGGGGGCGGGGGAACTGGTCCGGCCTCTACTGGACATTTCCCGTGATCAGTTGCTGGCGTACGCGACGGAGCAGGTCCTGCAATGGATCGAGGACCCGTCGAATCGCGATGCACGGTTTTCTCGCAACTATCTGCGTCACCAAGTCCTCCCCGCGTTGACCGCGCGCTGGCCGCAAGCGCATCGCAGCCTGGCGCGCACGGCCGCGCATCTGACTGAGGCGCGGGAACTGCTCGATGAATTGGCGCAGCAGGATCTGGCCTGCGCTCGGGAGGGTGATGAATTTCCCTGGCTTGAACTGCCTTCGCTGGATCTGCGCAGTCTGGCGCGGTTGTCTGCGGCTCGTCAGCGTAATGCCCTGCAATACTGGCTGGCGCCGTACACGCGTTTGCCGGACAGCGACCATTGGGCCGGCTGGGATGATTTGCGCGACGCCCGCGTCGATGCCTCGCCGGTGTGGCGACTGACCGATGGCGAATTGCATCGAGCGGGCGAGCGGATTTACTGGCTGAGTGGTAACTGGCTTGTGCCTTTGAGTGAGCCCGCACCCTGGACGGAGCTTCTGGAGCCATTGCCGTTGCCCGATAACGGCAGCGTCAGCCTGAGCGGTAGTTCTCTGTCACAAACCCTGCGTATCGGTTATCGCCGTGGCGGCGAAACCCTTGAATTGGCGGGGCGCGGCCGTCGCGATCTGAAGCGCTTGCTCAACGAGCGGCATGTCCCGTCCTTTGTCCGCGGGCGCCTGCCATTGCTGTTCGCGGGGGAGCGTCTGGTGGCCGTGGCAAATCTGCCAGGGCTGGCTGATGGCGATTTGCAACTGACGTGGCGTGCGCCGACGAGCGAGCAAGGTTTGAGATGAAAGGGACATTCCGGTAGACTACGCTCCCTTCTTGATACAGCTTCTGTGACATCGTTTCGAGTCACTGGAGTTGCCGATTACCAAGCAGTTTTTTGCTGGGCGATTCTCAAAATGTGTAGCGAGCTTAGTACCGGGCTTTTCAACCCCGGTCTGTACAGGCGCGGCAGTATTTTCGGATGCACTGTAATTGACGCAGGTGATCGGGGGCTTCGGCCTTCCTTCGCTTTCCCCGGCGGCGCAGACCGCTTTAACGCAGACTTCTAGGGTTTTTCATGACGCGCTACATATTCGTCACGGGCGGTGTTGTTTCTTCATTGGGGAAAGGCATTGCCTCGGCTTCATTGGCGGCCATCCTGGAGGCGCGGGGGCTCAAGGTCACCATGCTCAAGCTGGACCCGTACATCAACGTCGACCCGGGCACCATGAGCCCGTTCCAGCACGGTGAAGTGTTCGTCACCCACGACGGCGCCGAAACCGACCTGGACCTGGGCCACTACGAGCGGTTCATCCGCACGACCATGACCCAGAACAACAACTTCACCACCGGCCGTATCTACGAGCACGTGCTGCGCAAGGAGCGTCGTGGTGATTACCTGGGCGCCACCATCCAGGTCATTCCGCATATCACCGACGAAATCAAGCGTCGCATCATCAAGGGCGCCGGCGATGCCGACGTGGCCCTGGTCGAGATCGGCGGCACCGTGGGTGACATCGAGTCGCAACCGTTCCTCGAAGCCATTCGCCAACTGCGGGTCGAAGTCGGCTCCAAGCGCGCGATGCTGATGCACCTGACGCTGGTTCCGTACATCGCCACCGCTGGCGAGACCAAGACCAAGCCAACCCAGCACTCGGTCAAGGAACTGCGTTCCATCGGCCTGCAGCCTGACGTGCTGATCTGCCGTTCCGACCATCCGGTCGATGTCTCTTCCCGTCGCAAGATCGCGCTGTTCACCAACGTTGAAGAGCGTGCGGTGATCTCCCTGGAAGACGTCGACACCATCTACAAGATTCCTGCTGTGCTGCACGCCCAGGGCCTGGACGACTTCGTCGTCGAGCGCTTCGGCCTGCAATGCAATGGCGCCGACCTGTCCGAGTGGGAAAAGGTCGTCGATGCCAAGCTCAATCCAGAGCACGAAGTCACCATCGCGATGGTCGGCAAGTACATGGAGCTGCTGGATGCGTACAAGTCGCTGATCGAAGCGATGAGCCACGCCGGTATCCAGAACCGCACCAAGGTCAACCTGCGCTACATCGATTCCGAAGACATCGAGAACCAGGGCACCGGCCTGCTGGAAGGCGTCGATGCCATCCTGGTCCCGGGCGGCTTCGGTCTGCGCGGTGTCGAAGGCAAGATCACTGCCGTTCAGTACGCTCGCGAGAACAAGATCCCGTACCTGGGTATCTGCCTCGGCATGCAAGTGGCGGTCATCGAGTTCGCTCGTAACGTCATGGGCTGGAAAGACGCCAACTCCACCGAGTTCGACCGCAACAGCGGCCACCCGGTCGTCGGCCTGATCACCGAGTGGGAAGATTCCACCGGCGCCGTGGAAACCCGCACCGAGGCTTCCGACCTGGGCGGCACCATGCGTCTGGGTGCTCAGGAATGCCAGCTGGAGAGCGGTTCCAAGGTTCACGATTGCTACGCCAAGGACGTGATCGTCGAGCGTCACCGCCACCGTTACGAAGTGAACAACAACCTGCTGCCGAAGCTGGTTGAAGCCGGCCTGAAGGTTTCCGGTCGTTCCGGCGACGGCGCGCTGGTTGAAGTGGTCGAGTCCCAGGATCACCCATGGTTCGTCGCTTGCCAGTTCCACCCTGAGTTCACCTCGACCCCGCGTGACGGCCATCCGCTGTTCAGCGGCTTCGTCAAGGCGGCTCTGGCTCAGAAGAACAAGGCCTGATCCATGACCCAGAAGATCATTCGCGTCGGTAACATCGAGATCGCCAACGACAAGCCGTTCGTCCTGTTCGGCGGCATGAACGTACTGGAATCCCGTGATCTGGCCCTGAAGGTCTGCGAAGAGTACGTGCGGGTTACCGAGAAACTCGGTATCCCCTACGTGTTCAAGGCCAGCTTCGACAAGGCCAACCGTTCGTCGATCAATTCCTACCGTGGTCCGGGCCTTGAAGAAGGCATGCGGATCTTCGAGGAAGTGAAGAAGACCTTCGGCGTGCCGGTCATCACCGACGTGCACGAGCCTCATCAGGCACAGGCTGTCGCCGATGTCTGCGACATCATCCAGTTGCCGGCCTTCCTGTCGCGCCAGACCGACCTGGTTGTCGCGATGGCCAAGACCGGCGCGGTGATCAACATCAAGAAAGCCCAGTTCCTCGCACCCCAGGAGATGAAACACATCCTGACCAAGTGCGAAGAGGCCGGTAATGATCAGTTGATCCTCTGCGAGCGTGGTTCCAGCTTCGGTTACAACAACCTGGTTGTGGACATGCTCGGCTTCGGCATCATGAAGCAGTTCGAGTACCCGGTGTTCTTCGACGTGACCCATGCACTGCAGATGCCGGGCGGTCGCGCCGATTCGGCTGGCGGTCGTCGCGCCCAGGTGACCGAGCTGGCCCGTGCCGGCCTGAGTCAGGGTCTGGCGGGTCTGTTCCTGGAAGCTCACCCGGATCCGGACAACGCCAAGTGCGACGGTCCTTGCGCCCTGCGCCTCGACAAACTGGAGCCTTTCCTGGCCCAGCTCAAGCAACTGGATGACTTGGTCAAGAGTTTTCCGACAGTAGAAACCGCATAACGCTCGTTTCTCCGGTACAGTACCGCCCCCTGGTCCATGGCCAGGGGTTTTCTCCGCGGCAGGCCTGCCCGTGCCCCGTGCCTGCGAAAGAGCGGATTCTTCAAGCTGCGTTGTTTTCGTCAATTCTGGAGTGCTTACAACAATGGCAAAAATCGTCGACATCAAAGGTCGTGAAGTTCTCGATTCTCGGGGCAACCCTACCGTGGAAGCAGACGTCCTGCTCGACAACGGCATCATTGGCAGCGCTTGCGCGCCGTCCGGTGCTTCCACCGGTTCCCGTGAGGCACTGGAACTGCGTGATGGCGACAAGAGCCGTTACCTGGGCAAGGGCGTGCTGAAAGCCGTCGCCAACATCAACGGCCCGATCCGCGACCTGCTGCTGGGCAAGGATCCTGTTGACCAGAAAGCCCTGGACCGCGCCATGATCGATCTGGACGGTACCGAGAACAAAGCCAAGCTGGGCGCCAACGCCATCCTGGCCGTCTCCCTGGCTGCCGCCAAAGCCGCCGCCCAGGATCAGGATCTGCCGCTGTACGCGCACATCGCCAACCTGAACGGCACCCCAGGCCAGTACTCCATGCCGGTTCCGATGATGAACATCATCAACGGTGGCGAGCACGCCGATAACAACGTCGACATCCAGGAATTCATGGTCCAGCCAGTTGGCGCCAAGACCTTCTCTGACGGCCTGCGCATGGGCACCGAAATCTTCCATCATCTCAAAGCCGTGCTGAAGGCCCGTGGCCTGAACACTGCCGTGGGTGACGAAGGTGGTTTCGCGCCTAACCTGGCCTCCAACGAAGACGCCCTGGGCGCCATCGCTGAAGCCGTAGCCAACGCTGGCTACAAGCTGGGCACCGATGTGACCCTGGCGCTGGACTGCGCTGCCAGCGAATTCTACGAAGACGGCAAGTACAACCTGTCCGGCGAAGGCAAGTCCTTCGACGCCGAAGGTTTCGCCGACTACCTGAAAGGCCTGACCGAACGCTTCCCGATCATCTCCATCGAAGACGGTCTGGACGAGTCCGACTGGGCTGGCTGGAAGATCCTCACCGACAAGATCGGCGAGAAAGTACAGCTGGTGGGCGACGATCTGTTCGTTACCAACACCAAGATCCTGAAGGAAGGTATCGACAAGAACATCGGTAACTCCATCCTGATCAAGTTCAACCAGATCGGCTCGCTGACCGAAACCCTGGAAGCCATCCAGATGGCCAAGGCTGCCGGTTACACCGCGGTGATCTCGCACCGTTCGGGCGAAACCGAAGATTCCACCATCGCCGACCTGGCCGTGGGTACTGCTGCTGGTCAGATCAAGACCGGTTCGCTGTGCCGTTCCGACCGCGTTTCCAAGTACAACCAACTGCTGCGTATCGAAGAGCAATTGGGCGCCAAGGCGGTGTACCGTGGTCGCGCCGAGTTTCGCGGCTAAGCGATAGATGGTAAAAAGACAGCACTGCGTTGCGCCATGGTCGTCCTGACCGGTGCTGCGCAGGCGCTGCGAGCGTTTGAATCACAAAGCCTGGCTTCGGCCAGGCTTCGTGCCATCAGCCCTTCGCAGATGCGGTCTTTAGCCACTGGATGTCCTGATGCGTAGTCCTTATTGGTTGTTCCTCGTCCTTCTCGCACTGCTCGGTGGCTTGCAGTATCGCTTGTGGGTGGGCAATGGCAGCCTGGCCCAGGTGGCTGAGCTGCAACAGCAGATCGCCGACCAGCACGCCGAAAACGAACGTTTGCTGGAGCGCAACCGCGTGCTCGACGCGGAAGTTCTGGAGTTGAAAAAAGGTATGGAAACCGTCGAAGAGCGGGCTCGCCACGAGCTGGGCATGGTCAAGGAGGGCGAAACCCTCTACCAGTTGGCCCAATGAACTCTTCCCTGCCTGCCTTCTGGGCAGTGATCCCCGCCGCCGGCGTGGGTGCGCGAATGGCCGCCGATCGGCCGAAGCAGTACCTGCAACTGGGCGGACTTACGATTCTCGAACACAGCCTCAACTGTTTTCTCGACCATCCCTGTGTGAAAGGGGTGGTGGTCAGCCTTGCCGCTGACGATCCTTTCTGGCCCGACCTGCCGTGTGCCGGCGACCCGCGTATCCAGCGGGCCGCGGGTGGGCGCGAGCGCGCCGACTCGGTGCTCAATGCCTTGTTGTTACTGCATGCCCAGGGCGCGTCCGACAGCGATTGGGTGCTTGTGCATGACGCCGCGCGGCCGAACCTGGCTCGCTCCGACCTGGACCGGCTGCTGCTGGAACTGGCGGATGACCCGGTGGGCGGCCTGCTCGCGGTGCCCGCCCGTGACACCCTCAAGCGCGCCGACGCCGATGGCCGCGTCAGTGCGACGGTCGACCGCAGCACCATCTGGCAGGCCTACACGCCACAGATGTTCCGCCTCGGCGCCCTGCATCGGGCGCTGGCCGACAGCCTGGTGGCGGATGTTGCGATTACCGACGAGGCTTCGGCCATCGAATGGTCCGGGCAGGCGCCACGTTTGATCGAAGGGCGCAACGACAACATCAAGGTCACCCGTCCTGAAGACCTGGAGTGGCTGCGTCAGCGTTGGGCGATGCGCGGCTGACGGCTCAGGCCCGCTGATATTCCGGCCTCAGTGCCAGCCCTTCACGCAAGTGATCCACCAGCTTGCGCACTTTCGGCGACAGGTGCCGTTGCTGCGGGTAGAGCGCCCATACCGCCGTATTCGGTGGCTGATGGGCCTCCAGCAGTGAAACCAGGGCGCCACTGCCCAAGTGTTCCAGCACGTAATAGTCCGGCAATTGACACAGCCCCATGCCCTGTAACGCGGCATCCAGCACCGCCTGGCCGCTGTTGCAACGCCAGTTGCCCTGAACCCGTTGCGCGATTTCCCGACCCTCCTGCTGCACCGCCCAGATATCCGAACTGCCGATCAGGCAATTGTGCCGCGCCAGCTCCGACAGGCTGTGCGGTCGGCCATAGCGACTGAGGTAATCCGGCGAGGCGCATAGGAACATGCGCCTCGGCGCGATTCGCGCGGCCACCAGCCTTGATTCCTGCAGGCGTCCAAGACGAATCGCCAGGTCCATGCCTTCGTGGAGCAGGTCGAGGGTGTTGTTGGTGAGTTCGATATCCACCCGCAGTTGCGGGTACTGGGTCATGAAGCGCGTGACCAGCGGCACGATAAAGCGTTCGCCATACGCCACCGCGCAGGTCATGCGCAGCAGTCCCTTGGGTTCGCTGTTGAGATCGCCCATGGCGCGCAAGGCTTCTTCGCGACCGTCCTGCAGCCGCTGGCAGTGTTGCAGGAAGGTTTGTCCGGCTTCACTCAGGGTGACGCGTCGCGTACTGCGGTAGAGCAACCGCGTTTGCAGGCGTTCTTCAAGGCGTGCCACCTGGCGGCTGATATGCGAAGAAGAAACGCCAAGGCGCTCGGCGGCGGCGGTGAACTGTCCGGATTCGGCCACTGCCACGAACTCGTCGATGCCTTCCCAGCGGTTGCTCATAGATTATCCCTGCATGGCAATAATGTTTTGTCTTTGGCCGGATTATTCATCAAAAGCGCTTGAATTACACTGCGTGCTTGAACTGTCCCTCAGTTGGAGAAGATTGATGATCAAGTCCCGTGCCGCCGTTGCCTTCGAGGCCAAGAAACCGCTGGAAATCGTCGAAGTCGACGTCGCCATGCCGAAGGCCGGCGAAGTGCTGTTGCGCGTGGTCGCCAGCGGTGTCTGCCACACCGACGCCTACACCCTGTCCGGCGCCGACCCGGAAGGTATCTTCCCGTCGATCCTTGGTCATGAAGGCGGCGCGATCGTCGAGGCCATTGGCGAGGGCGTGACCTCGGTAGCGGTGGGTGATCACGTGATCCCGCTGTACACCCCGGAATGCGGCCAGTGCAAATTCTGTCGTTCGGGCAAGACCAACCTCTGCCAGGCCATCCGCGCGACCCAGGGCAAGGGCCTGATGCCAGACGGGACTACCCGTTTCTCCTACAAAGGTCAGCAACTGTTCCACTACATGGGCACCTCGACCTTCTCCGAGTACACCGTGCTGCCGGAAATTTCCGTCGCCAAGATTCAAAAAGAGGCGCCGCTGGAAAAGGTCTGCCTGCTCGGCTGCGGCGTGACCACCGGTATCGGCGCTGTGCTCAACACCGCCAAGGTCAAGCCGGGTGACACCGTGGCAGTCTTCGGTCTTGGCGGCATCGGTCTGTCGGCGATCATCGGTGCGGTGAAAGCCAAGGCGTCGCGAATCATCGCGGTCGACATCAACCCAAGCAAATTCGAAATCGCCCGCCAATTGGGTGCGACCGACTGCGTCAATCCGAAGGACTACGACCGCCCGATCCAGGAAGTGATCGTCGACCTCACCGACGGCGGTGTGGACTTCTCCTTCGAGTGCGTAGGCAACGTGCAACTGATGCGTGCGGCACTGGAATGCTGCCACAAGGGCTGGGGTGAGTCGGTCATCATCGGCGTTGCCGGTGCCGGGCAGGAAATCGCCACCCGCCCGTTCCAACTGGTCACCGGCCGCGTCTGGCGTGGCTCGGCCTTTGGTGGCGTGCGTGGCCGCAGCGAACTGCCGAGCTACGTCGACATGGCGGAAAAAGGCGAGATCCCGCTGGATACCTTCATCACCCACACCATGGGGCTGGAGGACATCAACAAGGCCTTCGACCTGATGCACGAAGGCAAGAGCATCCGCAGCGTCATCCATTTCTGAGGTGCTCATGAGCCTGGAAAACATTTCCTGTCAGAAGAGTTCCGGTGGCTGGCACAAGCGTTACCGCCACCGCTCCGAAGCACTCGGTTGCGACATGGTTTTCGCCGTCTACCTGCCTCCGCAGGCCGAGCAGGGCGGCAAGCTGCCGGTGCTGTACTGGCTGAGCGGCCTGACCTGCACCGACGAGAACTTCATGCAGAAAGCTGGCGCGCACAAGCTCGCCGCCGAGCTGGGGATGATCATCGTCGCGCCGGACACCAGTCCGCGTGGCGCGCAGGTGCCGGGCGATCCTGACGGTGCCTGGGATTTCGGCCTCGGCGCGGGTTTCTACGTGAACGCCACGCAACAGCCGTGGGCGGCCAACTACCGCATGTACGATTACGTGGTGAGTGAATTGCCGGCACTGATCGAGGGGCATTTCCCGGCCTCGACCCTGCGTGCCATCAGCGGTCATTCCATGGGCGGGCACGGTGCGCTGGTCTGCGCGCTGCGCAATCCGGGGCGCTATGTGTCGGTGTCGGCCTTCGCGCCCATCAGCAATCCGATGGATTGCCCGTGGGGTCAGAAAGCGTTCAGCCGCTATCTGGGCGAAGACCGTTCGCGCTGGCGCGAGTGGGATGCCAGCGTTCTGATCGCCCAGGCCAGCGAGCGCTTGCCGTTGCTCGTAGACCAGGGCGATCGCGACGACTTCCTGGAAAACCAGCTCAAGCCGCAGGTGCTGCAACAGGCCGCGCAAGCCGCGGGCTACCCGCTGCAACTGCGCTTGCAGCCGGGCTATGACCACAGCTATTACTTCATCGCCAGCTTCATCGATGACCACCTGCGACATCACGCCACAGCCTTGGGGATTGGCCAGGACTGAGTCCTACAATTCAAGCCCAAGGCCCGGCAAAGTAGGTAGAATCACGCCCTGACTCAATCAGGGCGTTTTTTTATGCGTATTGGCCACGGCTACGATGTGCACCGCTTCGCGGACGGCGACTTCATCACCTTGGGAGGCGTGCGGATCCCGCACAAGTTCGGGCTGCTCGCCCATTCCGATGGCGACGTGCTGTTGCATGCCCTGAGCGATGCCTTGCTTGGCGCCGCCGCGCTGGGTGATATCGGCCGCCACTTCCCTGATACCGACCCGCAGTTCAAGGGCGCTGATAGTCGCGTTCTGCTGCGTCATGTGGTTGGCATCGTCCAGGCCAAGGGCTGGAAGGTCGGCAACGTCGACGCAACCATCGTTGCCCAGGCACCGAAGATGGCGCCGCATATCGAAACCATGCGCGAGCTGATCGCCGAAGACCTGCAGGTCGAGCTCGACCAGGTCAACGTCAAGGCCACCACCACCGAAAAACTCGGCTTTACCGGGCGTGAAGAAGGCATTGCCGTGCATGCCGTCGCGTTGTTGCTGCCCGCATGACCGAACTCGATCTTCTCGGTCCGCGCGCCAGCGGGCCGGCACTGGGTAGCGCAGTGCTCAAGGCCGTTGCGGAAGACTTCCAGGTCGATGAAGTGCTCGACATCCCGCTGTCGGGAGAGGGTGAGCACCTTTGGCTGTGGGTCGAGAAGCGTGATCTCAACACCGAAGAGGCCGCCCGCCGTCTGGCCCGTGCCGCTGGTGTTCCGCTGAAGACCATCAGCTACGCCGGGCTGAAGGACCGCCAGGCCCTGACCCGTCAGTGGTTCAGCCTGCATTTGCCAGGCAAGGCCAATCCGGACCTGAGCGCCGCCGAAAACGAAACCCTGCGCATCCTCAAGCGCACTCGCCATTCGCGCAAGTTGCAGCGTGGCGCCCATTCGGCCAACGGCTTCACCCTGCGACTGACCCGGCTCCAGGCGGATCACGCGGCGCTGGATGCTCGTCTCGAACAACTGAAAGCCGAGGGTGTTCCCAACTACTTTGGCACCCAGCGTTTTGGGCATCAGGGAGGCAACGTCGAAGAGGCGCGCCACTGGGCCGAGCGCAAGGCCCTGCCGGAGCAGCGCAACCTGCGTTCCCGGGTGCTTTCCAGTGCTCGCAGCTATCTGTTCAACCGGGTGCTGGCCGAGCGTGTGAGCGACGGTAGCTGGCAGCGTGCCCAGGTTGGCGATCTTCTGGCATTCACTGATAGCCGTAGCTTCTTTCCGGCAGGCGAGCCGGAATGCAGCGATCCACGATTGGCAATTCTCGACCTGCATCCTACCGGGCCGTTGTGGGGCGAAGGGTTACCCGCGACGCAGGGGTTGGGCGGCGCCATCGAGCAGCGTATCGCCACCCAGGAAGCAGCCCTTTGCGAATGGCTTGGCAATGCTGCGCTGAAGCAGGAACGACGCATTCTGCGACTGCCCATTGGGCGTCTGACGTGGCATTATCCAGAGCCTGATACCCTGCAACTGGAATTCATCCTGCCGGCCGGATGTTTCGCCACCGTCGTGGTGCGCGAACTCATTGACCTGGTCCCGGTAGGGCAGACGGACAGCCCATGCGTATTCTGATTTCCAATGACGACGGGGTCATCGCACCCGGACTCGCCGCGCTCCACGATGCGCTGGCGGATTACGCCGAATGTGTGGTGGTCGCCCCGGATCAAGACAAGAGTGGCGCCAGCAGCTCGCTGACCCTTGATCGTCCGCTGCACCCGCAAACCCTGCCCAACGGCTTTATCAGCATCAACGGCACACCGACCGACTGTGTTCACCTGGGCCTGAATGGCCTGCTTGATCGCGTGCCGGATATGGTCGTGTCGGGGATCAACCTCGGCGCCAACCTGGGTGATGATGTGCTGTATTCGGGCACTGTCGCTGCAGCGCTGGAAGGGCGTTTCCTGGGGGGCACCTCGTTCGCGTTCTCGCTGCTGTCGCGCCTGCCCGACAACCTGCCGACCGCCGCCTACATCGCGCGCAAGCTGGTCGAGGCGCAACAGCGCCTGGAACTGCCGCCGCGGACGGTGCTCAACGTCAATATTCCGAACCTGCCGCTTGATCGCATTCGCGGCATCCAGCTGACCCGACTGGGGCACCGCGCGCGGGCCGCGGCTCCGATCAAGGAGGTCAATCCGCGTGGCAAGGAAGGCTACTGGATTGCGGTGGCCGGTGATGCCGAGGACGGTGGTCCGGGTACGGACTTCCATGCGGTCATGCAGGGCTATGTGTCGATCACGCCACTGCAACTGGACCGCACCTTCCATGATGCCTTCGAACGCATGGATGGATGGTTGGAGGGCGTGCTTTGATGCGTGATCAGGGCGACATGATGCGCCGCGGTATCGGCATGACCTCCCAGCGGACCCGCGAGCGGCTGATCCAGCGCCTGTGTGAGGAAGGGGTGTCCAATCCCCGAGTGCTGGATGTACTGCGTCTTACGCCGCGGCATTTGTTCGTCGATGAAGCGCTGGCGCATCGCGCCTATGAAGACACCGCCTTGCCGATCGGCCATAACCAGACCATTTCACAGCCTTTCATGGTCGCTCACATGAGCGAAGTGCTGCTTGAGGCGGGACCTTTGGACAAGGTGCTGGAAATCGGCACCGGCTCCGGCTACCAGACCGCTGTGCTGGCGCAGTTGGTGGAGCGGGTGTTCTCGGTAGAGCGCATCAAGGTGCTGCAGGATCGCGCCAAGGAGCGTCTGACCGAACTGAACCTGCGTAATGTGGTGTTTCGTTGGGGCGACGGCAGCGAAGGCTGGCCGGCATTGGCTCCGTACAACGGGATCATCGTCACCGCGGTAGCACCGGAAGTGCCTCAGGCGCTGCTGGATCAATTGGCACCAGGCGGACGCATGGTGATCCCCGTAGGCGCCGTGGGCGAGGCCCAGCAGCTACTGCTGATCGTCCGCGAGGAACATGGATTCTCCCGGCGTGTGCTGGGCGCAGTGCGCTTCGTTCCGCTGCTCAACGGAACCCTGTCCTGACCGGTCTTTATTTTCAGAATCGGCGAATTCTCGGGTCGACGCCGGGTCTATGAGGCGGGCACTGTAAACCTGAGTCTGCAACGGTTCACGTTTTGCACCTGTTCAGAGCGCGCAAGACGCTCATGCCTGGTTATAATTGCAACGTTATTGCATTTTCAAACTCGACACCATTTAAGGGAGCGGCGGGTGAGTCAAACAGTCATTGGGCAGCGTATGGGTCTTTCAAGCATCAGGCTTCTGGTGGTTGCACTTGCCTTTGGCACGCTGGTGACAGGTTGCTCCAGCACCTCTTCTTCTTCCAGCAGCGCACGCGTGGTTGATCGCAACAGTGCAGCCGCCAAACGTCCTGCGGTCACTTCCGGGCAATATGTCGTACGTCCCGGGGACACGTTGTTCTCCATTGCCTTCCGCTACGGCTGGGACTACAAGGCCCTGGCCGCCCGCAACAGCATCGCGCAGCCCTACACCATCCGTCCTGGCCAAACGATCCGTTTCGACGAGCCCGGTTCCACCTCTTCACGGGTCGTTTCGTCAACGTCGCCGTCGAGCAAAACCACGGTGACACGGCGTCCCGCCGGTACCCCACCGCCGGTGAAATCGACAGGTACGGCCACGACGGCCCCGATCATCACACCTTCCACAGCGCCCACGCAGGTGCCCGCCGCAGAGCGTTCCAGTGGCGGTTGGGCGTGGCCGGCAAACGGCGTGTTGATTGGAAAATTTGCTTCAAACGGTAGTTTGAATAAAGGCATTGATATCGCCGGGGATTTGGGACAGCCTGTTTTTGCAGCGTCTGATGGTTCGGTGGTGTACGCCGGTAGTGGCTTGCGGGGCTACGGTGAACTCGTAATCATCAAGCACAATGAAACCTACGTTAGTGCCTACGGTCATAACCGCAGGCTTTTGGTTCGGGAGGGACAGCAGGTCAAGGTCGGGCAGACAATTGCCGAAATGGGGTCCACTGGCACAGATCGGGTGAAACTTCACTTTGAGATTCGCCGATTGGGCAAACCGGTAGACCCCTTGCAGTTCCTGCCAAACCGCTGATTGGTTGGTACCCGGCCTGTTCCTTAGCGTAATGGGGACAGGCTCTAGCGATGCCATGGATAAGGTACGCTCGAGTCTGAGTTCGAACTCAGCAAAGGACTATAACAATGGCTCTCAGTAAAGAAGTGCCGGAGTTTGACATCGACGATGAGGTTCTCCTCATGGAGACCGGCATCGTTTTGGAAACGGACGTGGTGTCAGACGAACCTGCTGTATCTCCGGTTCGGACAAGGGCCAAACAAGGCTCTTCGCTCAAACAGCACAAGTACATCGATTACACCCGAGCACTTGATGCGACCCAGTTATATCTGAATGAAATCGGTTTCTCCCCTCTGCTTACACCCGAAGAGGAAGTCCATTTTGCGCGCCTGTCGCAAAGCGGCGACCCGGCGGGACGCAAGCGGATGATCGAGAGCAACCTGCGGCTGGTGGTGAAGATCGCCCGGCGCTACGTCAACAGGGGGCTTTCCCTGCTCGACCTGATCGAAGAGGGCAACCTCGGTCTGATCCGTGCGGTCGAGAAGTTCGATCCTGAGCGCGGCTTCCGTTTCTCCACCTATGCCACCTGGTGGATCCGGCAGACCATCGAACGCGCGATCATGAACCAGACGCGGACCATTCGCCTGCCCATCCATGTGGTCAAGGAACTGAACGTCTATCTGCGCGCCGCGCGCGAGCTGACCCAGAAACTCGACCACGAGCCTTCCCCGGAAGAGATCGCCAATCTACTCGAGAAGCCGGTTGCCGAGGTCAAGCGGATGCTTGGGCTCAACGAGCGGGTTTCCTCGGTGGATGTATCGCTGGGTCCGGATTCGGACAAGACACTGCTCGACACCCTGACAGATGATCGCCCAACGGATCCTTGCGAGCTGTTGCAGGACGATGATTTGTCCCAGAGCATCGATCAGTGGCTAAGCGAGCTGACTGACAAGCAGCGTGAGGTGGTGATTCGCCGCTTCGGTCTGCGCGGTCATGAGAGCAGCACCCTGGAAGATGTAGGGCTGGAGATTGGCCTGACCCGTGAGCGGGTGCGTCAGATTCAGGTCGAAGGGCTCAAGCGCTTGCGTGAGATCCTGGAGAAGAATGGCCTGTCCAGCGAGTCGCTGTTTCAATAATTAAAACGATCCGCCTTGCCCACAGAACACCCCGACCTGATCGGGGCGTTCTTGTTTATGCGGCTGCCTGAGTGAGTTCCGTCAGAGCTGAGTGTTTTTGTGTAAGTCATCACTTACATTGCATGTAAGCATTTGCAGTAAATAGGGGTAAATTTTACGTTCAATATGGTCTGAATTTTTTATAAATCATTGAAAAATAAGCATTTATAAGAGTGCGTCGACAACCCATGTGTCTTTTTTTGAGAGCCATTGCCAGTTGCGGCGGCGGCGGCAAACGTTAATATTTGACCTGTGTCTACGGACTGACACAGGTTTTCAACGGATGAAGACCAAGGACATCGCAAGACGCGATTCATCAGGATGATGATAGGGAATACAGGGACTACGGAAAAAAATGTGGGCGGGTCAAACCGCCCCTTTTTTTGTCTGCGAAAAATGAAAAAAGGCCCGTCAGGGCCTTTTTTGTTGATCGTGGCGCAAGTCTGGGACTCAGCGCTCCAGATCCTTGATCTTGCCTTTGACGCCGTCGAACTCTTCGGCTTCCGCCAGAGCGTCTTTCTTTTCGGTGATGTTCGGCCAGATTTCCGCCAGCTCGGCGTTCAGCTCGATGAACTCCTGCATGTCATCAGGAACTTCATCTTCCGAGAAGATGGCTTGGGCGGGGCATTCAGGCTCGCACAGCGCACAATCGATGCACTCATCCGGGTGAATGACCAGGAAGTTCGGGCCTTCGTAGAAGCAGTCCACCGGACAGACTTCTACGCAGTCGGTGTACTTGCACTTGATGCAGTTGTCGGTGACGACGAAGGTCATTTCTAATTCTCTCCTCAGGCGACGGCAGCGGTGCCCTTCCAGTCAGGGCCGCTCGGTTTGGTAGGTTGGCGGCGAGCCAGGCTAATAACTCGCCGCTCCGCCAAACCGCGCGGGATTCTAACAGCTTGTAAGGCCGCGCGTTATAACAGAGTCTTCAGTTCATAGAGCATTTCGATAGCTTGGCGCGGCGTCATGTTGTCCATGTCGAGTTTGCCGATCCTTTCAATCGCCGGGTGCGGCAGGCTGGCGAACATGTCGCTCTGGTGCGGGACTTGTGGCGCGCTTGGGCTGGAGACCGCCTTGGGCACGTCATGAGGCAGGCTGGAGGTCTCCAGTCGGCCGAGGTGCTCGCGGGCCCGTTGAATCACCACGGACGGTACGCCCGCCAGTTGCGCTACCGCTAGGCCATAGCTCTGGCTGGCTGGGCCTGGGAGCACGTGATGCAGGAAGACGATGCGCTCGTTGTGCTCGGTGGCGTTCAGATGCACGTTGGCCACCAGCGGCTCGCTTTCCGGCAACACGGTCAGCTCGAAATAGTGCGTGGCGAACAACGTGTAAGCGCGCAGTTGAGCCAGTCGCTCGGCAGCGGCCCACGCCAGCGACAGACCGTCGAAGGTGCTGGTGCCACGACCCACTTCGTCCATCAGCACCAGGCTGCGTTCGGTGGCGTTGTGCAGGATGTTGGCGGTTTCGCTCATTTCCACCATGAAGGTGGAACGGCCGCCGGCCAGATCATCGCTGGAACCGATCCGGGTGAAGATGCGGTCCACCAGCGACAGTTGGCAGCCGGCTGCGGGCACGTAGCTGCCAATATGAGCCAGCAGCACGATCAATGCGGTCTGACGCATGTAGGTGGACTTACCGCCCATGTTCGGACCGGTGATGATCAGCATGCGGGTGCTGTCATCCAGGGACAGGTCGTTGGCCACGAAGGGGCTGGTCAGCACCTGTTCGACCACCGGGTGGCGTCCCTGGTCGATCTTCATGCACGGCTCGTCCACGAAGGTCGGACAGTTCAGGTCCAAGGTCAGGGCGCGCTCGGCCATGTTGCTCAGCACGTCCAGCTCGGCCAAGGCCGCAGCGGTGTCCTGCAGTGGTGCGAGATGGCTGATCAGCGTTTCCAGCAGCGCGTCATAGAGCATCTTCTCGCGGGCCAGGGCGCGGCTCTTCGCCGACAGCGCCTTGTCTTCGAATACCTTCAGCTCAGGCGTGATAAAGCGCTCGGCGCCCTTGAGGGTCTGGCGACGGATATAGTCCGCCGGCGCTTGCTCGGCCTGTTTGCTGGGCAGTTCGATGAAATAGCCGTGAACGCGGTTATAGCCGACCTTGAGGTTGGCAAGGCCGGTGCGGGCCTTTTCGCGGGCTTCCAGGTCGATCAGGAACTGGCCGGCGTTCTCGCTGATCGACAGCAGTTCGTCCAGTTCGCTGTCGTAGCCGGTCTTCAGCACGCCGCCGTCGCGGATGACGGCTGGCGGGTTGTCGATGATGGCTTTTTCCAGCAGATCGGCCAGTTCCGGATAAGTCCCGGCGATGGCTGCCAGGCGGGCCAGATGCGGCGCTTCCAGCTCGGCCATGGCGTTCTGTAGCTCGGGCAGGGCGCCGAGTGCATCACGCAGGCGTGCCAGGTCGCGCGGTCGAGCGTTGCGCAGGCCGATACGGGCGAGAATCCGCTCGATATCGCCGATGTCTTTCAACTGAGGTTGCAGCCGTTCGAAGCGATAGCTGTCGAGCAGGCAGCGAATCGAACCTTGGCGTGCTTGCAGGACTTTAAGGTCGCGCAGCGGTCGGTTCAGCCAACGGGTCAGCAGACGGCTACCCATGGCGGTCTGGCAGCGATCGATCACCGATTGCAGGGTGTTGTCGCGTCCACCAGCGAGGTTGACGTCCAGCTCCAGGTTGCGCCGGCTGGCGCCATCGAGGATAACGGTGTCATCCAGGCGCTCATGCTTGAGGCTGCGCAGGTGGGGCAGGGCGGTGCGCTGGGTTTCCTTGGCGTAGCCCAGCAGGCAGCCGGCGGCGCCGATCGCCAGGGTCAGCTTGTCGCAACCGAAGCCTTTAAGGTCCTGGGTCGAGAACTGCTGGCAAAGGCTTTTGCGGGCTGAATCACGGTCGAAATCCCACGGAGCGCGGCGGCGTGAGCCACGGCGTTTCTCGGCGGGCAGACCTTGCGGCCAATCGTCCGGGATCAGCAGCTCCACCGGGTTGATCCGCTCCAGCTCGGCCAGCAGGTTTTCCCAGCCTTTGAGCTCTTGCACCGTGAAGTTACCGCTGGTGATGTCCAGCACCGCCAGGCCAAACAGTCGCTCATCGCCGAGAACGGCGGCGATCAGGTTGTCGCGGCGCTCATCCAGCAGTGCTTCATCACTGATCGTTCCGGGCGTGATGATCCGCACCACCTGGCGTTCCACCGGGCCCTTGCTGGTGGCCGGGTCGCCGATCTGCTCGCAGATCACCACCGACTCGCCCAGCTTCACCAGCTTGGCCAGATAGCCTTCGAGCGAGTGGAAGGGGATGCCGCACATGGGAATCGACTGCCCGGCCGACTGACCGCGGGCGGTCAGGGTGATATCCAGGAGTTTTGCGGCTTTCTTCGCGTCTTCGTAGAAGATCTCGTAGAAGTCGCCCATGCGGTAGAACATCAGCTGTTCGGGATGCTGATTTTTCAGCTTCCAGTATTGCTGCATCATCGGGGTGTGTGCGGAGAGATCAGACATTCAAGGCCTTACAGCGGGTGTCTTTTGGAAGGTAGTGAAGGGCGCTAATACTACAGGGATTTCTCCTGCGACGCTGAGACGGGGGTATGTCAAATTCTCGCAGGCACAAGGGCGTGCGTGTCTTTCAGGTTGAACGACCAATGCATATTCGCATTGCTTTTCCTGTTGACCCTCGGCAGTATGCGTTCCATGCAAAAGCGCAATGTAGCCACCGTCCTTAAATCACTGCTGGACCGCCACGGGATCTCCGCCACGGAGTTGCACCGGCGAACCGGCGTGCCCCAATCCACGCTGTCGCGGATTCTCGGCGAGAAGATCGTCGATCCTTCGGACAAGCATGTGTCGAAAATCGCCGAGTATTTCGGCGTGAGCACTGACCAGCTACGCGGTCGTGTCGACCTGGGCGACAGCCGCGAGCCGGGCCTGTCTGTCGATCATGCCGAATTGCGCGATATCAGCCTGTGGGACGATGAAACCCCCGTCGAGGACGACGAGGTTTCCGTTCCTTTTCTTCGTGAGGTCGAGTTGGCAGCAGGATCAGGAAGATTCGTCATCGAAGAAAGCGAGCGCGCGCGTTTGCGTTTCGGTAAGCGCAGCCTGCGTCACAACGGCGTGCAGTTCGATCATGCCAAGTGCGTGACGGTGCGTGGCAACAGCATGCTGCCGGTATTGCGCGATGGCGCCACGGTGGGGGTCAACACTGGTAAGAGCTCCATCGGCGACATCGTCGACGGTGACCTTTATGCGATCAATCACAATGGGCAGTTGCGGGTGAAGCAGCTCTACCGCTTGCCCACCGGTATTCGCCTGCGCAGCTTCAACCGCGACGAGCATCCTGACGAGGACTACAGCTTCCAGCAGATGCAGGAAGAGCAGATCGCCATCCTCGGTCATGTGTTCTGGTGGGGTATGTACGCCCGCTGAATCCTATCCGGCATCACCCAAAACCCGCTTCGGCGGGTTTTTTTTCGCCTGTCGAAAACCCTTCGCGACCAATGCGGGCGGGGATTTGATGCGTTAGTGCAAATCCATCAGTGCAAATATTTCCAAAAATGCATTGACTGTATATGCATCCGTGCATAGAGTTTGTCTCAAGCCGGTCAGACACCGGCGGCGAGACAGGCAGCGATGAACAGGCCTCAACTGTTCAGAGGGTTGGCAACTGACCCGGGTGTGCAGCGTAAAGCACCGTAAGCAGTTATCCGGCGGGCAGGTGGCCGCGGTCGGAGGAACAATCTGAAGCGGAGGCGCCCTGCACACCAGTCGTGGCAGGCGTTTCGACAACGCATTACTGAAAAGCCTGGATGCACCGGGCTTTTTGGAATGCCGAGTGACAACTCGGTCCCATCCCCGTCCGGCCCGTCGCTGTGCGGGAAGAACAAAGGAGGCAGGACCGTGACAAGCGAGCAACAGACGTTGCTGGAAATGCCGATCTGGCTGGTGATTGTCCTGGCGTTGCTGGGCGGAGTCTCCGGTGAGATGTGGCGAGCAGACAGGGCCGGTGCCCGCGGCGGAGCGCTGTTCAGGCGGTTGGCGCTGCGGTCGGGAGCCTGCATGGTCTGCGGTGTATCGACGGTGATGTTGCTTTATGCCAGTGGCCTTTCGATCTGGGCGGCCAGCGCCTTCGGTTGCCTGACCGCGGTCGGCGGTGCGGACGTGGCCATTGGCCTATACGAACGCTGGGCTGCGAAGCGACTGGGCCTGGAGCAGCCGAACGGACAAGCAGGCAACGACAGTAAGGAGAGACCGTGAGCGAACTGAGCAGGCTACATGAGGCCATCACCGCGACCATCAAGGCTGCCATGCCGCAGCTCGAGACTGTCGGCAGCTACTCCACAGTGCAGCAGGACACGACACTGCCCGCGCTGTTCCACACCATCACCGCCTTGAGGCCGAGCACTGATCCGGGCGATGGCCACTCGTGCATCGTCGCGACATTCGAGGCGCGCATCGCCGTCGATGTCCATCGCCCGGATGCGGCGCTGGAAAGCACCGCGCTGGCTGCGCAACTGATGGTGCTGCTGCGCAAACAATATTGGGGCATCGATTTCGTCGAAGAGGCCAGTGCCATCCAGGCCTTGCCGCAAGCGACGGATTTGCCGACGGCAATTTGGGTGCTGCAATGGCAGCAGGTGCTGCACTTGGGTGAAGCCCAATGGCTCTGGCCGAATCAACCGCCAGGATCTTTGGTATTTGCTTTCGACCCGGACAGTGGTCCTGGCAAGGAAGGGGACTACAAGGCGCCGGAGGATTTCGCATGAGCTACGCAAGCGCCATGCATGACCGGATGATTTCCGCCTTGTTGATTCCTTGCCGGGTGGTGGCGGTGGACCTGGCCGCGGCCCGCGTACGGGTTTCCGATGGCGCCGGCTGGACCAGCGCCTGGGTTCGCTGGCACAGCCAGGCCGCCGGCAAGGCGCGCCACTGGCGTGCGCCGAGCATCAATGAACAGGGCGTGCTCATCAGCCCTAGCGGCGAGCCGGCGCAGGGCACCTTCGTTCCCGGCCTTTATGGCAACGCCGGCGATCAACCGGACAACCGCGAACACGTCGAAGTCTGGCGCTTCGACGACGGTGGCTCACTGATTTATGACTGGCAGGCGAGCAGCTACAGCATCGACCTGCCGCGCGGAACCCTCACCCTCAAGGTCGGCGGCAGCACGCTGGTGGCCACGCCTGATGCAATCGAACTGACCGCCGCCAACATGACCTTGAATGGCCCGGTGCGGATCAACGGAGCGCTGCAGGTAACAGGGGACATCCACGGCGGCGGCGCGATCATCGACACCGCCGGCAACACCCCGAACCACAAGCACTGAAACCTGCCCGCCGACGCGGGCTTTTTTATGCCAAGGAGAACGCCATGGCGAACCTGAATCACAACATCGCAGTCGACACCGGCCTTCCGTATGTCCACTGCCTGTCGAGTGCTGACCTACGGGAGTGACGCGATGATCGGAATGGATCGCCGGACCGGTCAGCCGTTATCCGGCATTGCACATTTGCGGCAGTCCATCGAAGACATCCTCGGCACGCCGCTGGGTAGCCGGCGCATGCGTCCGGACTACGGCAGCAAGCTGCGGCGCTTCGTCGACCTGCCGGTCAACGAGGGCTGGAAAAGCGCGGTACAGGCCGAAGTAGCCCGTGCCCTGGTGCGCTGGGAACCACGCCTGAAACTGGAGCGGGTCCGGGTGCTGTCAGTGGTGAACGGGCAAGTGAGCCTGCAACTCACCGGACAATACCTGGGCGATAGCCAGATCCTGGAGGTGACGGCATGAGTGGTATCGAACTCTCGGCGCTGCCCGCGCCGCAGGTGTTGGAAGATCTGGATTTCGAGGACATCTTCCAAGGCGACCTGGCGGCCTTCAAGGCGCACATGGGCGAGAGCTGGAACGCGCAGTTGGAAAGCGACCCGGTGACCAAGCTGTTGGAAGTCGGCGCCTATCGGACCCTGCTCAACCGGGCTCGGGTCAATGATGCGGCCAAGGCGTTGCTGCTGGCCTATGCCATTGGCAGCGATCTCGACCAACTGGCGGCTAACGTTCGTTTGCAACGTTTGGTGGTGCAGGAGGCGGATCCCAACAGCGTACCGCCGACCGAACGCATTCTTGAAGAAGACGACGCGCTGCGTGAGCGTATTCAACTGGTTTACGAAGGGCTGACCACCGCGGGCCCGCGCAACAGTTACATCCTCCATGCTCGTAATGCCGCGGGAATGGTGGCCGATGCTACGGCGGAGAGTTCTTCGCCGGCGGTCGTGGATGTCACGGTGCTGAGCCTTGACGGCTGGGGTGTCGCCAGCGCTGAGCTGCTGGCACAGGTGACGGCGCATTTGAACGCGGACGATGTTCGGCCCGTGGCCGACCGCCTGAATGTTCGCAGCGCCGAAATCCTGCCGTACCAGATCAACGCCGTGCTGCACATGGTCGGCAACGGTCCGGAGAACGAGGCGACCTTGGCCGAGTGTCGGCGCCGCTTGCAGGCCTGGATCAATCCGCGGCGGCGTTTGGGTGTTGAGGTGCCGCGCTCGGCCATCGACGCACAATTGCACATCAGCGGCGTGGCCCGGGTCGAGCTGACAGGCTGGACCGATATCCGCCCGAGCAAGGCGCAAGCGGCATGGTGTACCGGCTTCGATCTAAAGCTGGGAGGCTGACATGACTAGCCTCCTGCCTATCAACAGCACATTGCTGGAGCGGGCCATCGAGGCGGCATCGACCGACGCTCCCGAGATCCCGCTGCGTGTGCTGTACAACCCCGACACTTGCCCGTCGCACCTGTTGCACCAACTGGCCTGGGCCTGGTCGGTGGACCGCTGGAATGACAGTTGGTCCGATCCGGTCAAGCGCGCGGTGATCCGTTCCTCGTTCGACGTGCATGCCCGCAAGGGCACCCTCAGTGCGTTGCGCCGGGTGGTCGAGCCCTTCGGTTACCTGATTGAAGTGGCCGAGTGGTTCAACACCGTGCCGCAAGGCGTGCCGGGGACGTTCTCGCTGAAGATCGGCGTGTCCGAAAGCGGCATCAGCGAAGAGACCTACGAGGAGCTAACCGCCCTGATCGACGATGCCCGGCCTGTCAGCCGGCACCTCATCGGCTTGGCCATTGCCCTTGATACCAAGGGCTACCTACGCGTTGCCCTGGGCCTGAGCGAAGGCGACGACATCGACATTTACCCGCCCATCCTTCGAGACATCGAGGTGCGCGGCAACCACGGCTTCATCGGCCGTGACCATCAAATCGAAACCCTGGACGTTTACTCATGACTGACCAGAACAGCCAGTTCTTCGCGATCCTCACTGCGGTGGGGGAGGCCAAACAGGCCAACGCGAATGCTTTGGGCGTGCCCTGGACCTTCGCCCAGATGGGCGTGGGCGATGCCAACAATACCGACCCGGTGCCGTCGCGCACTCAGACCAAGCTGATCAATGAGCGGCGTCGTGCGCCGCTGAATCAGCTCACTGTCGATCCGAAAAACGCCAGCATCATCATTGCCGAGCAGGTGATTCCGCCGGATGAGGGTGGTTGGTGGATTCGCGAAATTGGTCTCTACGATGCCGCTGGCGACCTGGTCGCGGTGGCCAACTGTGCGCCGAGCTTCAAACCGCTGCTGAGCCAGGGGACTGGCAAGACGCAGGTGGTGCGGTTGAACCTGATCGTGACCAGTACGGCCAATGTGCAGTTGAAGATTGATCCTGCGGTGGTGCTGGCGACGCGGGATTACATCGAGACGGTGATCATGACTGTGTTGCCACCTACTCGGCAGGCGGGGACCTTTACAAAAGTCGAAGTCAATAACCGCGGCGTAGTGGTCAATGGTTCCAACCCGACCACGTTGGATGGTTACGGTATCGCCGACGGGATAAAGCGTGGAGAGGTCGGTCTTGGTTCCAGTTCGGCACCTGTAGCAAATGCAGATACGGTAGGGCTGCCTGGCGGTTTCTACTACGTTGGGGCTGGTGAAAATACGCTGAGAAACTACGTCAGCCTGTTGAATCTTCCTTACTCTGACCGAGGCTACACGGCGCAAGTTGCTTTTACCCAAGGAACTGCCGAACCGGTCATGCTTATCCGCACATGTAGGGCTGAAGGAAAGTTTGGTCCTGTCCGGGAGGTTTGGCACGCAGGAAATTTCAGGCCCACTGAGAAGGCGGACAGGGCTACAACGCTGGCTGGTTATGGAATCACTGACACCTTTACGATCGATCAGCTTCAGTCCCTATTTGCCAAAAAAGCGGACAAGGACAAGGCGCTGGCGGTAGGTAGCGTTAGTATGCAGCAGCCAGTGCTCTCCTCGCCGACTACCGGAGAACCAACCGGAACCTACGCCTCTGGTGCACTCATCTTGCGTGAGGCCGGAGAAGTGGGTGGGACGGAAACCCGCGAAATGTTTGCGCCGGGAATCGGGTTCCATTGGTTAGGTAACATCGCTGGCAAGTTGGTGATGGACTCTGTTGGCAAGCTGAAATGGAACGGGTTGCCTTTGCTGGTTGGTCAAGTTGCGAGTCAGGCAGAAGTTGATGCCGGAAGCACCGATACCAACGTCGTTACACCCTTCAAGTTGCGCTGGGGTTTTCGCATGCTTGTTGGCGGTAACGGTTATGTGGTTCTACCGAAGTGGCTGGGCGGATTGATCCTGCAATGGGGCGCCACTTCGGCGCAACTCGTCAATACCATTGGAACAACGACCGCTTATTTCGCCTACCCCATTCAGTTCCCCTCTGGCGCATTGTTCGTCACCACCAGCAACGTAGGAACATCCGAACCGCGCAGCAGCGGTGTTGCATCAAACGTTTATGACGCCTCTGGTCTTTTGGTCTCGTTCGAGAACGCCAGATCGGATCAGTCCGTAGCTGCTCGCTGGTTCGCGATTGGGAGTTAACACATGACAAGATTCATCACGTTCGACGATCAAGGGGTGTTGAAGGCACGCCTGATCGAAAATCTTCACACGATCCCCGAGGACGCCGTTGCGGTTTCGGAGGACTTGTGGAATCAAACTATCCAGGAAGTCGATGGCGTCTGGCGGGTCGACGATGAAGGCAACATCGCCAAGCACCCGCACGCCGTGATCGTTGACCTACCTGCTGTAGAGCGTGCCTGGCGGAACAGCGAACTGGAGCGCATCAAATGGCTCCGCGAACGCCATCGCGACCAACAGGAACTGCAGACAGTCACCACCCTGAGCAATGAGCAATTCAGCCAGTTACTGGCCTATCTCCAGGAACTGCGTGATTGGCCTCAATCCGAGGCATTCCCGGATGCCGAGCAGCGTCCGATCGCCCCTTCCTGGATAATCGAACATATCAACTAAAAGTCCGTATCGCGGGTGCCGTCCAGCCGTAAAACTCCATTACCGCCATCGAGAAGCAAGTGATTCCGGTGGATGAGGTTGCTGGTGACTTCCTTGACCTTCCTGAAGTTAGCTGAATTGTTGGATTGGAAGGAAGCTTTGCGCGATTGGCCATTAGTTAAAGTGTTTTCATGTCCCGTTTTATAGTAAATCTCACTCAATTAAGCTTTGTCGTTCCCGCCGGCCTCATATCGCTAATATTTTGAATATACGCCAGGCAGTGCTTTTTTTGGGGCGATAGTAATCAGTAGATGATAATGCATTTCTACGCCGTCTGGCTGTCGTTGATGTGCCCGGAATTGGCCTTGAATGATGCTCTACTGAAGGTTCTTATTGAGGGCTGATTAATCATGTCTTCTTCTTGGGGTAAGTATGACGAAAAATACCGAAATTTTTGTTGGCACAAGTGGAGTTGGTGGTTCGCCTGAGCCAGAGGCGAAGGTTTTATCGCGCAGTGCTAATTTGACGCTGAACAATTTTGGTGTATCGCCCGATGACTTTGGTGCTGTTGGGGATGCGGTCACTGACGATCTTGATGCATTGTACCTGGCCCTCAATGAAGCGGTCACTAGGCGGGTTCCGTTAAACCTCAATAAGACCTATGGGGCTCGTGATGTTTTCCTCATTGAGGACGTAAATGGTTTAGTTATTCAGGGCTCAGGTGGTATTCGCAGTCGTAGTGCGATCGCAACATCCGTTCTTGAAATAAAAAACTGCACCTCGATTGTTGCAAGGCCAGGCCTATATATTGATGGGGAGTCTAGGGAGAATATACAATCCGCAGTAAAGGTCTGGGCTTCAGGTTCAAAAACCTGCTCGCTTCACTCGCTTGGGTTCAGCGTCATCAATGCGACGATAGGTTGGCAGTTTGGAGATTTTTCGGCGCCTGAAAACTTGTTGTCGGAAATCGTTGTCCATAATGGTTACACTTACAATACGCCGCAGCCTATTGTTGTGATTGGTGCGCAGGCGGTAATTGAGGTAGCAAGCTATCAACTTGTTAGCCATGGTCTAGAGACGCTTGCTTCAAAAACACATGTCATTGCATGCGTATATGGCTCGGTTCTGGTAATCAATTCAGGTGAGAGCTTGATGCCAGCAGTCAATACCGGGTTTGGCTTTCTTTCTTGCCCGCTGGAGTCTCCTACTGGCTTCAATTCGTATGGGGACATCATTGTTCAAGGTACGTCAGTCGAAAATGCAAGTATTATGTTCCTTGCTTACAATCCGAGATCTGTTCCGTCGGTCAGATCTGGCAGTGGCGGGCTCAGAATGTCAGGATGCCGTGGCTATCACACTTACTCTGGGACATCTTTTCAAGGTACGGCGGATTTTAACGGAAAAGTAATTATCGATAGTACAAATAATTTTTTCCGTGGTAACACGAATACTTCAAAGCTCGCTTCGTGGCAAGGGCCTGTAGAGTATTACATTGACCCAGTAGCATTCGATGATAACTGGCAGCGAGGCTTAGCTGGAAGCACCGGTGGAATTGCTATCTTCCCCTATCAGAAGATATTTGATGCTGGATACCTGGCTGGTGCAGCGTTAAACTCCGGTGTGTCAGAACTCATTTTTAAAAGTGTGCCGGCTATTCCTGAAAATTCACATTTTTTCGAATGTTACAACTTGTCTGATGGAGTGTTCACTGTCCCCGAAGGCGGCCTGAAGAGTGTGGGGTTAAATATTTCCCTCAAGTGTTCTCAGCCGTCTCCAGCATCCTCCGTTCAGGTCTATGTGAATGGTGCTGTTTTTGATGAGTTTGGCGCCAATGCAATATATTGCAATGGATCTATTTCAATTGGCGACCTTTCGGCCGGTACGACTATTTCCGTCAAGTACTCCAACGCGGCGGGAGCGTTTATTTCGTCAGGCGGCAGTAAAGATAGAATCACCATCTATGCTCGACGCTGATGTTTGTCATGAATAATTAAATTTTTAGCCCGGCCCTGCCGGGAACTTTCTTTTGCTCAACCCATGAAGGCCCCGCACTGACGGGGCCTTCTCATATCTGGAGAAATACCAATGAGTGGATTCTTCCACGGCGTTACCGTAACCAACGTTGACACCGGTTCGCGCAGCATTGCGCTGCCTTCCTCTTCCATCATCGGCCTGGTGGACACCTTCACCGAAGGTCCGACCGCCACTGCCAAGGCCAATGACCTGGTGCTGATCACCAGCGAGCGTGAAGCCATCGCGGCGTTTGGCGCCGATGCGGCCATCACCAAGGCGTGCCAGGCGATCTATGCCCGGGCCAAGGCGGTTATCGTCGCTTGCGGCGTGGCCAAGCTGACCGACGCCGCCGAACAGACTTCGGCGATCATCGGTGGCGTGCTCGCCGACGGCAAGCGCACCGGCCTGCAGGCGCTGCTCGACGGCAAGAGCCGTTTCAACGCCCAACCACGTTTGCTGGTGACCCCGAAACACAGCGCCACCCAGGCCGTGGGCACCGCCCTGGTCGCCCTGGCCGACAAGCTGCGCGGCCTGGCCATCATCGACGGCCCGAACACCACCGACGAGGCCGCCCTGGCCTACGCCGAGAACTTCGGTGCCAAGCGTGCCTTCCTGGTCGATCCGGGCGTGAAGTACTGGGACACCGGTGCTGACGCCACTGTCGATGCACCCGCGTCGGCCTGGGTTGCCGGCCTGTTCGCCTGGACCGACAGCGAGTACGGCTTCTGGGCCTCGCCGTCGAACAAGGAATTCGTCGGCATCACCGGCACCACCCGCCCAGTGGAATTCCTCGACGGCGACGAGACCTGCCGCGCCAACCTGCTGAACAACGCCAACATCACCACCATCATCCGTGATGACGGCTTCCGCCTATGGGGCAACCGCACCCTGTCCAGCGATCCGAAATGGGCCTTCGTTACCCGTGTGCGGACCATGGACATCGTCATGGACGCGATCCTCTACGGCCACAAATGGGCGGTGGACCGCTCGATCACCGCGACCTACGTCAAGGACGTGACCGAGGGCCTGGAGAACTTCATGCGCGACCTGAAAGCCCAGGGCGCGATCATCAACTTCGAGGTCTACGCCGACCCTGAACTCAACACTGCCAGCCAGTTGGAGCAGGGCAAGGTGTACTGGAACATCCGCTTCACCGACGTCCCGCCTGCAGAAAACCCCAACTTCCGTGTCGAGGTCACCAACCAGTGGTTGACCGAAGTCCTCGACCAAGCCGCTTAAGGAGCACTACCCATGGCAATGATTCCGCAAACCCTCGCCAACCTGAACCTGTTCGTCGACGGCGTAAGCTTCCAGGGCGACGTCACCAGCCTGACCCTGCCCAAGCTCGCCATCAAGGTCGAAACCCAACGCCTCGGTGGCATGGACACCGCCATCGAGATCGACCAGGGCATGGAGGCACTGAGTGCCTCCTTCAAAACCACCGGTATTCGCCGCGAAGCGCTGAAGTTCTTCGGCCTGGCCGATAGCTCCGGTTTCAACGGCACCTTCCGCGGTGCCTTCAAAGGCCTGAAGGGCGCCATCACCCCTGTGGTGGTTACCCTGCGCGGCATGCTCAAGGAAGTGGAAATGGGCGACTGGAAAGCGTCCGAGAAACCCGAGACCACTCACGTTGTTTCCCTGACCTACTACAAGCTCGAAATCGATGGCCGACTGATGTACGAAATCGACCCGCTGGGCATGAAGCGCGTCATCAACGGCGTCGACCAACTCGCCGCCCAACGTTCGGCCCTGGGCCTCTGAGATAAGGACAAGCTCGTATGACGCAAGCAACGAAAATTCCTGCCTGGCTGACCGTGAGTGCTGACCGTGTCGTGGTCAAACTCAGCCGTCCAACCGAAGCCAATGGCGTGCAGGTCGATAGCCTGTCGCTGCGCGCGCCCACTGTACGTGACCTGCGTGCCGCGCAGTCCGGCGGCGCCGACGACGAAACCCGGGAGCTGAACCTGTTCGCTTCCCTTGCAGAAGTCGGCACCAAGGACCTGGAGGGGCTGACGCTGAAAGACTACAGCCGTTTGCAGGCCGGCTATTTTCGCTTGGTGCAAGACGACGAGCTTTGATCCCTCAAGGCACAAGGCGGCAGCGAAGCGGCTCGCGAAAGAGCTGAACTTCTCTGCCGCCGAAATCATGACCATGTCGTACAGCGACATGGTCTGGTGGCTCACAGAGTGAGTCGGGTTTGCGCGCAGGGAGGAACTTATGGCGGGCGAACTGATAGTTGAGGTAAGGATCGGAGGAGCCGTTGATCCTGCCTTGGGGCAGGTTTTCAGCCAGATCGAGCAGCAGATAGGTCAGCTCGAATCGTTTGCTGTTCGAATTGGCGAGGCCTTGAGGTTGACTACCCAGAGTGCTTTGCCTTTGGCGACGGCATTCAAGACGGCCAACGACACTGCTGCGGAGTCAGCCGGGAAATGGCAGACGGCGCTGGGTGACATTGGCAAGAAATTGTCCGAGCAGAAAGACATATTGCCCATGTTGACCAAGGCATATGATGACCTTGGCAAGGCGATGGGGGCTGCTCGATTACCTGCTTCTGGTCAGCCAACGGAGAATTCGGCTCGCGGAAAGATTTCCGATACTTCGCGGACTGTACTGAAGTCTGCGAGTAGTTCGGTCGATCGGTTCGCGAACTATGAAGGGATCATCAGCAAGCTGGTGCTCCAAGGGGAGAAAGACCCGAAGAGATGGGCGGCGCAGCGGGAGAAGGTCGAGACGCAAATTGCCAGGATGACCTATGGGACAAGCCTGAGCAAAACCGAGGCATCCAGCCAGCTCTTGAGCATGTTCAACGCAGGCATGGATCTGGACGAGCTGGTACCGGAAGGGCGACTTGCAGCCCGCTTCACCGACAGTCAACAGGTGGACGAAGGTGTTACCGCAGGCCTTTTCCGCACCCTGTCCAATGGCCAGGGGGCTGATGAGCTTGAGCGTTTGCTGAACCAGATCATTGGTCAGGCTGGCGGAGGAACGTTCGGTCTCACCAATACTGCGGAAGCAATCACACGGTTGCTTCCTCAAGTTGGAGGCGCTCCTGCAGATGCTGTCCGTTTAGCCGCGATTATTCAGCAGGTGTCGAAGAAGACCGGCAACTACAATGATGTGCTCAGTGCATCCAAGGCGCTCTTTCTCGAGTACAAGCGCGAGGGCGGGAGCAGTGCGGCCGATCTTGGCCGGTATGGCCAAGAATTTATGCCCGGGAAAACTGGTGGTCCTGGTCCTAACTACATTGAAGACAAGCTGGAGGGCCGTCGACAAACCCTGGAGTGGAAGCAGAAAGAGCGTGAGTCATCCTATGAGGGTGTGTCGATTGCAGTAGGCGACGCACTCGCGCCGATTTACTCGCACTGGACGAGCTTCATGACTAAAGGTGCCAATACTCTTGGCGCCGCCGTCGAGAAGTTAAGTGTCGTTGTAACGGTCCTGGCTGGGGCCGTTGTAGCGGGCGCCGCCCTGCTGACCGCGCTCGCGGCCATTGCCAAAGGCAAAGTCTTGCTTGGCGCTGCGAAAGCGGTCTTTGGGCCGCAAAGCAGAGTCCTTTCTGATGCTACCAAGACGATCTTCGATCCGCCTGTCGATGCTTCGGGTGACAAGCCAGGGATCAGGGCGCGTACGAAGCAAGCCGCGGCCAAGGTCGGGACGCTTGTTCCGGACGCGCTGCGTCCCTCGAAAGTCTCCCCAAGGGCAAGGGCGGGCGGTGCTTTTGTGGCGGTGGTAGGCAGCGCACTTAGTGCTGCCGATACCTACCAGAACGCCGAATCTGCCAAAGAAAAGAGCGAGGGCTATGGCGAGGCCGCCGGTGCGCTCGCTTTTGGCCTGCTAGGTGCGATGCTGGGGCCGGTGGGAGCGATGGCCGGAGGTTACATTGGCGGTCAGCTTGGAAAGCTCGCCGGCCGCAAGATTTATGAAACCTGGGGAGAGGGCAGCGAGAAAGAGGTCAGCGTCACACCACCTCTTGCGGAACTGCCTGGAGCCGATGCAGGAAAGCTGCTCACGGTGACCAAGGCACCCATGCCCGGAGCCCTTCTGCTGAAGAACTCCGGCGAAACGGGTGGCGCGACTTCCCGTTCAGGTCAGGGGGCTCCTACTCTGGCGCCGGTAATTCCTCTTCGGAGCGCGGCGATCGATAGTTCTCGCGCGGCGTTGGGGCAGTACGGCGGCGAGCATGCCCTTCAGGCTCAACGAGTAGCGCCCTTGGAAAGCGGTGATGTCGCCCGGTCCTTGGCGGGCACTGCTCCTGCGGTACTTGCCTTGCCGGAGCCTGGCTCCTCCACACCTTTGTCGATCACAGCCACCACGCCACAGCACTTCGCTGTCTCGCCCAATATCGCCATCAATGTCCAGGGTAGCGTTACCGATCCTGCCGAACTCGTCCGCGTTTTGCAGCCGGAAATCCAGCGGATGTTCAATGGATTTGCAGCCCAGGCGAACGCAGGCGGCCAGATGTATGACCGCACTGACGATCTCTATGGCTATGCCTGAGGAAAACCCATGGCCTACATGGAATCAATGCAATCCAGCCTGCGCTCGCTGGTAGCCGCGGGTGAGGCCGGACGGCGTAGCGCCGATGAAATGCTGGGGCCTTTGAATGGCGCCGTCAGCGATATCACCGGTGCAGCCACCGAGCTGGAAAATCTGCCCTTCGTGGGTGAAATCATTGGCAAGAAACTTCAACGCACCATGCGCGCCATCGAGGTGGCGCATTCGGCAGTCGGTGAGGTCGCCGCCAAGTACAGCCAGGCGGTGACAGTCATCAGCGAGGTGCAAGGGCGCCTGGAAACCTTTTCGGACCAGGCCTCCAAGGCCGCCACCGCAATTAACCGGGTAGCCGGGAAAATCAGCCCGTCCCTGGGCGCAATCCTGCCTACCGGCGGATTTGCGCCGCAGACGACACCACCCGAGGAAGCGGTCAAACCCTATCCTCATCTCCTGATTCTGCAACCGTTGCAGGCAGAGTCCGAAGCCTTCTACTTCAACCTCGATACCGCTGCGTTTCATCAATTGAAACGGACCAAGGTCTTCACCTGGGCGGGACAAGAGCGCCTTTCGCGCAGTAAGGCGCAGCAGGCGGTCGGCCAAGGGGATGACAAGATCACGATTGACGGGGTGGTGTTCCCGACCTTGAAAGGGGGGATCGGTCAAATAGAGCGGTTACGCAGCATCGGTCAGCAGTTGAAACCGCTGAGCCTGAGTACCGGCTATGGGGAAATTCTCGGGACATGGTGCCTGACCAGCGTGGCTGAAACTCAGAACAACCTGTTGGCGGGTGGCATTCCGGGAAAACAGGCTTTCACATTGGAGCTCGTGAGTTATGGCGACGATATGCAGAACGTCTGAAGGGGATCAGCTCGATACCCTCTGTCATCACTATTACGGTCATTTGAATGGCAGCCTCGAGGCGGTGCTGGATGCCAATCCGGGACTTTCCGGCGAGGAGCAGCCGCTTCGTGCCGGTGTGCTGATCAGGCTGCCCGAGTTGCTCACGGCCACCTCCACGACGGTGTTGCTGTGGGACTGAACCCTCGTTTGCACCATCAGGCCCCGCCATGTGCGGGGCTTGTCTTTTCTGGAGCCTGAATCATGCAACCTGTGTTTCGTATCGTTGCCGATGGCAAGGACATCACCGCGTTGATCAACGATCGCCTGTTGCTGATGCGCACGACCGACAAAGCGGGCATGGAATCCGATGACTTCGAACTGAAAATCGACGACCGTGACAGCGCCCTGGCCTTGCCTGCGCGCGGCGCGGAGCTGGAGGTCTACCTTGGCTATGCCGGTCAGGAGCTGACCCGGTTGGGGCGGTACATCGTCGATGAAATCGACCTGAATGGTCCGCCTGCCGTTATGGAGCTTCGCGGTAAAGCCTGCGATATGCGCGGAACGGGCAAGAGTATCCGCAGTGGTAGTTGGGAGAATGTGCCCTTGCAGCAAATTGTCAGGGATATCGCCGCGCGCAACGGCTGGCAACCTCAGTGTCCGGTGGCCACCGTTGTTCCGCGGGTCGATCAGTTCAATGAGTCGGATATCAATTTCATCACCCGTCTGGCGCGGCAATACGACTGCACCGCAAAGATTGGTGATGGCGGCTTATTGGTTCTGCCCCGTCAGGGCGGAGTGAGCGGCACTGGCAAGGCGTTGGGTGTTGTCACGGTTATGCCGCGGGACGTTCGGCGCTGGAAGTTTCATCTTAAGGATCGCGGCTCCCACGGAACGGTGCAGACCCGGCACCAGGACAGCAAGACGGGGGAGCAGAAGGTGGTTGAGCAGAAGAACGACGACAAGTCCGTGGACAACAACGCGGTTTTTGTCGACAGGCATGTCTATCCGAACAAATCTGCTGCCGAGCAGGCCGCCAAGGCCCGGTTGGCAGAGT
Source organism: Pseudomonas sp. 5P_5.1_Bac1 (assembly GCF_025466015.1). Lineage (NCBI taxonomy): Bacteria > Pseudomonadati > Pseudomonadota > Gammaproteobacteria > Pseudomonadales > Pseudomonadaceae > Pseudomonas > Pseudomonas sp. 5P_5.1_Bac1. The sequence continues at coordinate 74,084 of NZ_JANLNX010000059.1, forward strand.
TCAACCGTAGTACTGCGACCGTGAATCTGGAGATGAGCGGGCGTACCGATGTGTTCGCGGAAAGAACGATTCGGGTGGAGGGTTTCAAGGATGGGCTCGATGGCGAGTACTTGATCGACACCGTGACCCAGCTCTTCACCGCCACTGGCTGGGATACCTCCGTGCAATGCAACGGCGGCAAACAAGGCAAGGCCAAGGCGAAGAGCCAGAAGTCCAGTCAAACCAAATCGCTCAAGGTCGAGCAGCGCGAGGGCCAGAAATGAATCTGAATGAAACCGAACTCTTCCGCATTTATCCAAACGCCCGCCCGACAGCGGGCGTTTTCGTTCCTGCCCTGAACGCCGCGATGGCGCACTGGGGCATCGACACCCCACGCCGCATGGCCGCCTTTCTCGCCCAGATCGGCCATGAGTCCGGCCAACTGCGCTACGTGAAAGAACTGGGCAGCGACCAGTACCTGGCCCGCTACGACACTGGCAACCTGGCGCTGCGTCTGGGCAACACCCCCGAGCCGGACGGCGATGGCCAGCGTTACTGCGGCCGCGGTCTGATCCAGATCACCGGGCGCAACAACTACCGCGCGTGCAGCATGGCGCTGTTCGAAGACGAGCGCCTGCTGGCGAAGCCGCAGATGCTCGAAGAACCACAGTGGGCTGCTGAGTCGGCGGCCTGGTTCTGGCACTCGCGGGGGCTCAATCAACTGGCGGACCGTGGCGAGTTCAATCGCATTACCCGACATATCAACGGCGGCCTCAATGGTCTGGAGGACCGTCTGAAACTCTGGGCCCGAGCCCGTGAGGTGCTGTGTTGAGCACGGGGCGTTCCATCGGGCTGTGGCTGTTGCTCCTCACGGTTGCGGCGCTGACCTGGCAGGTCCAGACCTGGCGCTACGGCCAGCGACTGGCGGTGCAGGAGGGCGAGTATGCCCGTGAACGCCAGCAACTGGCGGAGACCGCCAACGTGCGGTTGCAGGACGAGCGGCAACAGCGGCTGGCGCTGGAGCAGCGTTTGCGATCCCTCGACCAGACCCATTCCAAGGAGCTTACCGATGCCCAACAGGCTCAGGCACGCCTGCGTGACCGGCTGGCTACTGCTGATCTGCGGCTGTCAGTCCTCATCGCCAGTGACGCCGCCCCCTCTGTGCCAGCCGCCTCCGGTGCCGGCGGCGTGGTTCATGACCCCACGCGAGCCCGACTTGACCCGGCGCATGCTCAACGAATTGTCGCCGTCGTCGCCGACGGTGACGAAGGACTGATCGCCTTACGCGCCTGTCAGACGTACGTGCGGGCGCTGGCGTTCTGACTGGTGTAGGGTAGGCGCCAGTTTTTCCAAGGAGCCCGTCATGGACCCGATCACCGCTCTTTCCGCCCGGCTGGGGGAACATCTGCGTCGTTTCAATGCCCAAGTGACCACCGCCGAATCCTGCACCGGAGGCGGCATCGCCGAGGCAATCACCCGCATCCCCGGCAGTTCGGCCTGGTTCGAGGCCGGTTACGTAACCTATTCCAACGCCCAGAAGACCCGGCAGTTGCAGGTGCCGGAGGTGCTGTTCGGTCAGGTCGGCGCAGTGAGCCAGGAAGTGGTCGAGGCGATGGTCCGTGGTGCCCAGGCGGCGAGCGGGGCGCGTTTTGCCGTGGCGGTGAGTGGCGTGGCCGGGCCTGATGGCGGTTCGGCGGCGAAACCGGTGGGCACCGTCTGGCTGGCCTGGGGAGACGCGGGACGCGTTTTCAGCGAGCGCCGGCACTTCGACGGAGACCGCGAACAGGTACGCCGACAAACGGTAATCGCCGCGCTAGAGGGCTTGTTACATCTTGGCGCCGAGTAAATCGCGAGTCGGGGGTAGGCGGAAATAAATCCCTGTGGAATAATACTGGCTACTTATACAGTTGTTTCTGGCCGTCAGGCCCTATCGATTACGTGAGGACTTCAATGGACGACAACAAGAAGCGTGCCTTGGCTGCGGCCCTGGGTCAGATCGAACGTCAATTCGGTAAAGGCGCGGTCATGCGCATGGGCGACCACGAGCGCCAGGCGATCCCAGCCATCTCCACTGGCTCGCTGGGCCTGGACATTGCCCTTGGCATCGGCGGCCTGCCACGAGGCCGTATCGTTGAAATCTATGGTCCGGAGTCGTCCGGTAAAACCACGCTGACCCTGTCGGTGATTGCCCAGGCGCAAAAAATGGGCGCCACCTGCGCCTTCGTCGACGCCGAGCACGCGCTGGACCCTGAATACGCTGGCAAGCTGGGCGTCAATGTCGACGACCTGCTGGTCTCGCAGCCAGACACCGGTGAGCAGGCCCTGGAAATCACCGACATGCTGGTGCGCTCCAATGCCGTTGACGTCATCATCGTCGACTCCGTGGCAGCCCTGGTGCCCAAGGCCGAGATCGAAGGCGAAATGGGCGACATGCACGTCGGCCTGCAAGCTCGCCTGATGTCCCAGGCGCTGCGCAAGATCACCGGTAACATCAAGAACGCCAACTGCCTGGTCATCTTCATCAACCAAATCCGCATGAAGATCGGCGTGATGTTCGGCAGCCCGGAAACCACCACCGGTGGTAACGCCCTGAAGTTCTACGCTTCGGTCCGTCTCGACATCCGCCGTACTGGCGCGGTGAAGGAGGGCGACGAAGTGGTTGGTAGCGAAACCCGCGTCAAGATCGTCAAGAACAAGGTTGCCCCGCCGTTCCGTCAGGCTGAATTCCAGATCCTCTACGGCAAGGGTATTTACCTTAACGGCGAAATCATCGACCTGGGTGTGCTGCATGGCTTCCTGGAGAAATCCGGTGCCTGGTACAGCTACCAAGGCAGCAAGATCGGTCAGGGCAAGGCCAACTCCGCCAAGTTCCTGCAGGACAACCCGGAAATCGGTGCGGCCCTCGAGAAGCAGATTCGTGACAAGTTGCTGAACACCAGTGCTGTTGACGCTGCAGGTAAAACTGCTGCTGCGCAAGCTTCCGCTGAAGACCTGGCCGACGCTGACGCCGACTTCTGATCCCGCGCTTATGTCCGTCGTACTCGATACCCCCGTCGCCGTAAGGCGGACGGCTATGGACCTGCTCGCACGCCGCGAGCACGGTCGTGCCGAGCTGGCACGCAAGCTGCGCCAGCGCGGTGCTTCTCCTGAAATGATCGAGCACGAACTCAACCGCCTGGCGGATGAGGGGCTGCTAAGCGAATCCCGCTATCTGGAAAGTTTCATCAGTTCCCGTGGTCGTTCGGGTTATGGCCCGGCGCGTATCCGCGAAGAACTGACCCAGCGTGGCCTGCCACGGGCTGATGTGGAGCAGGCGCTACGTGAGGCAGGTATCGACTGGCAGTCGCAGTTGAGCGATGTCTGGCGGCGCAAGTTTGCCGGGCAGTTACCGGCCGACCCGCGGGAGCGCGCGAAGCAAACCCGTTTTCTGGTCTATCGCGGTTTTTCGATGGAGATGGTCGGCCGCTTGTTGAGCGGCCGAAGCCTGGACGATTGATCTGTTTCAGGTGACCTTGAGCGGTTTCCGCGTGCGCTGAGTCACTTGTGAGGACGGTTGGCCGTTGGCCCAGTTTTCCGGCAGGTTGATGAAGTCCACCAGCTCTCGTAGCCGACCCTGGTCGCGGCCATTGAATGCAAACACAAGTCGGTGCAGATGGCTGAACTGGACATCGTCCTGGTCCTCGCCTGTGTAGGCGTGCTGGACGAAGTTACCGCTCAGTCGCAGATGGGCAAAACCGTTCTCGATATCCTCTACAGCGGCCTCACTCAACGGATGCTGCATGCGCAGGACGAACTGGTTTTTCAGCCAGCGGCTGGAGTGGTAGTTGCGGTAGAACTGGTTGATTTCCTCGACAGCCTGATCGGCGCTGTGCACCAGACGCACCAGTTTCAGGTCGCTTGGCAGGATGTAGCGGTTCTCTTCCAGTTGTCGGGTAATGAAGTTCAGCGCGTCTTGCCAGAAGGTGCCTCCTGGTGCATCCAGCAACACCACCGGAACCAGCGGGCTCTTGCCGGTCTGGATCAGCGTCAGGACTTCCAGTGCTTCGTCCAGCGTGCCGAAGCCACCAGGGCAGAGCACCAGAGCATCGGCCTCCTTGACGAAAAACAGCTTGCGAATGAAGAAAAAGTGGAACGGCAGCAGCTTGTCGGTGCCGTCGACCGTCGCGTTGGCATGTTGCTCGAAGGGCAGGGTGATGTTGAAGCCGAGGCTGTGCTCTACGCCGGCGCCCTCGTGCGCTGCTGCCATGATGCCGCCCCCGGCGCCGGTAATGACCATCAGTTCGGAGCGGGCCAGGGTCGCGCCCAGCTCGCGGGCCAGAGCGTAGATCGGATGTTCGACAGGCGTTCGTGCCGAGCCGAATACCGTTACCTTGCGTTGCCCTTTGTACTGTTCCAGCACGCGGAAGGCATGGTCGAGTTCGCGGAGGGCCTGGAGGGTGATCTTGGCGTTCCAGCGGTTGCTATCGTCGTGGGCCATGCGCAACACGGTGAGCATCATGTCCCGGTACAGCGGCAGGTTCGGGCTGTTGGCAGCGACCAGATTCAATTGCTGGTCGATATGTTCGAGGTCGATTCCCTCATTCTTGAAGTGGCTGGCGAGCAGCTCGTTAGGTTTGTAAGGCATTCAAACGTCTCCTTTCTGCAGCAAAACCTCAGACCAGATCAGGATCGGGACCTGGCCGCGACACTACTTGAGTCGCTGGCTGCGCAGGCCGGGGCTGGATGGCCCCGGCGTTGCAGTGGACCTTGAAAGGTCTCGTCGCAGTGATGATTTCGATCCCTTTGCTTGTCATCCTGGCAAGTGCAACACAACCGTCTCGGACGACCCTTTACCTGTCCGAAAGATGAAAGGTATTTGTAATCAATCTAGACCCTGCGGTGTGTTTGCGCTTGGATCAACATGTGCGCATAAGGTCATGACAGATAATCGTTTTATTCGCTTTCGCAATCAGTGCGGGACCGCTCGTCAGATGGGATCCAATCTTCCGACTTGTCTGGTTAACTGATCAATAGCGACGAGTGCATCGCAGGGAGGCTGCTAATGCAAAGAGTCCAACGCGTCATTCTTGAAATCGACAGCCAGTTGTTTCGACTTCTGCAAGGGTCGGCCCAGGCAAACAACCTGAGCCTTGAAGAGGAATGCCTGCGCAGGCTTTCAGGAGGAGAGCGGCGCTCTCGCTACCTGCAGGCGCTGGTAGCAGAGTTGCGCGCTGACGAGGAACAAAGGCGCGAAAGCAGCCAGTTGATGTAGGCTCTGTGCGATATGCATCCGAACTCGGTCATGCTGCGTTGAAAACAGGCTCGGAATGCTCATTTACAACCAGTAAACTCCGCTTCCTCGCCTGTTTTCGCCTTGCCTGACCTTCGCTCGAATACATCTCACACAGAGCCTGGCGCGGCACCATCACTTTTTCTTCTTGCCATTGAGCCCACAGCTCTGCGCATTGAAGTTCTCGGTCGCTACCGGGCGATTGGTCTTGTACTCGGTGAACTGATAAGTCAGCACAGCGCCGCGTGCCAGCAATTGGCGATAACCGGTATTGCTGCAAACACTGGAACCCAACTGATCACGCACTTTGTCAGGGTTGGCGCGCATCTGCTGAGCGTGGCTTGCCCGCACACTGAGGTGGTTGATCAGTTGCGGCCCGTGGACGGTGTAGCCTTGGTCAAGAATGTCTTCGTTGATGGCCCGTGGGGTACCGACGCTGCTGTCTTGGGCAACCTTCTCCAGCATTTGGGTCAATTCATATTCCTGCTTGGACGCGGCATTGGCGGCAAGAGGCAGGACCAGCAGCAAGCCCAGGGTAGGGGCGATAAAACGCAGCATTCATTTCTCCAGATTCGGTAACTGGCGCTTTGACCTGCATCCGCACGCCGTGTTCCCTCACCGGGTGCAGGCAGTGGCAGCCATCAATAGGTGCGGGATTATAGTGGAGTAGGACAATTCCCTGCACGGCAAAGCCGTTGTGCCGTAAACTTCGCGCCTTTCGCCCCGCCGAGTCTGTGCTGTGCTTTCCCTCATCTGTTCTCGCCGTATCCCGTCATGAGCCACGCCGTATCGCGCCTGCGTACTGAGCGCCTGTCCCGCAGTATCAAACCCTTTGTTGCTCGTGGGGCGCGGGCGCCGCGCTGTGCGGATTGCCGGGTAATCGCCGATTACTGCCTGTGCGCCTGGCGTCCTCGGACCGCCGCCGAGTCGGCCGTGTGCCTGCTGATGCACGACACCGAGCCCCTCAAGCCGACCAATACCGGTTGGCTGATCGCCGATGTGATCGCCGATACCACGGCGTTCGGCTGGCAACGCACTGTCGTCGAACAGGACCTGCTGGCGCTGCTTGACCACCCGCAATGGCAGCCTTACATCGTCTTCCCGGGAGAGTTTGTCGAGTCGCAACGGGTGGTGACCGGTGTCGAGCCGGGGGAGGGCAAGCGTCCGCTGTTCATCCTGCTGGATGCGACCTGGACGGAAGCGCGCAAGATGTTTCGCAAGAGCCCGTATCTGGACCGTTTCCCGGTGCTGAGCCTGCAACCGGAGCAGATTTCCCGCTATCGGCTGCGCCGCTCCAAGCGTGACGACCACTTCTGCACCGCCGAAGTGGCGGCGATGTGCCTTGAGCTGGCAGGCGATCAGGCTGCGGCGCAAGCGCTGGACGCCTACCTGGACGTGTTCAGCGCTCACTACCTGGGGGCCAAGTTCCAATTGCCGCTGGATCTGGACGACGCCGTCCATCAGCGTCTCAAGCCCTTCCTATAGTCCAAGGGGCAAGTGTTACGCTTTGCTTCATAATGATGGAGTCGGCACCAGAATGAGCCGGGGGCGAACTTGACCACCCCGTCCCGCCTCGTCATCCTTGGCGCCGATTCGGGCACGTCGAGGGCTTGAATGCTGTATTCACTGGCCCCGCTGTGCCTTTTTGGCGTACGGCATTGCCGCTGTCGCCTTGAGTTGCTCCGACAGGTTCCGGCCTCTCCCGGCACCTGCACAGAACAGGATCATTAGATCGATGGCCACATACGAAATCCTGATTGCCGATGACCACCCTCTTTTTCGCAGCGCCTTGCGCCAGGCCGTGACCCTGGGGCTAGGGCCCGATATCCGTCTGGTGGAAGCCGCCAGCATCGCCGAACTGGAAACCCGCCTCACTGAAAAATCCGACTGGGACCTGGTTTTGCTCGACCTGAACATGCCCGGTGCCTATGGCTTCTCGGGCCTTGTGCTGCTGCGTGGGCAGTACCCGCAGATCCCGGTTGTCATGGTCTCGGCCCAGGAGGAAGCCTCCGTCGTGGTCAAGTCGCGCGAGTTCGGTGCCAGCGGCTTCATTCCCAAGTCCAGCCCGCTGGAGTCCATCCAGGACGCGGTGCGCAAGGTGCTCGACGGCGAGGTCTGGTGGCCGCCGCAGGCGTTCGAGAAGGTCGATGTTTCCGCTGAGGCCAAGGCCGCCAGCGAAGGTCTGGCCAGCCTCACGCCACAGCAGTTCCGGGTGCTGACCATGGTCTGTGAAGGGCTGCTGAACAAGCAGATCGCGTATGAACTGAGCGTGTCGGAGGCGACCATCAAGGCGCACGTCACCGCTATTTTCCGCAAGCTCGGCGTCCGCACGCGGACCCAGGCGGCGTTGCTTCTGCAACAACTTGAATCCGTTTCCGCCGGATGAGGCCATTGGCCTTCACGGTTTTTTGACCCGCGGTGTACTAGCCTGCACCGCTTCCCAACAGTTCGAACGGCACTCTATGTCTCCTTTCAAGGGCCAGACCGGCCTCAAACGTATCTTCAATGCTGCGGGTTATTCCCTGGACGGGTTGCGTGCGGCATTTTCCGGCGAAGCGGCGTTTCGTCAGCTGGTGCTGCTGAACGTGATCCTCGTGCCGCTGGCGTTCTGGCTGGATGTCAGTCGCGCCGAGCGGGCGATCTTGATCGCGGTCTGCTTGTTGGGGCTGATTGTCGAACTGCTCAATTCGGCGGTAGAGGCTGCCATCGACCGCATTTCTCTCGATCGCCACCCGCTGTCGAAAAACGCCAAGGACATGGGCAGCGCCGCGCAACTGGTAGCGCTGACCATGGTCGCAGTGACCTGGGGCGTCATTCTTCTCTAGGCAATACTCGGCAGCACGATCTCGTCGCTGCGTTTTACCCCGGCGGTAAAGGTCCGGCACAGTTCCAGGAACTCTCGCATGGCTGAAGTCTGATACTTCTGCTTGTGCCAGATGAAGTAGAACTGCCGCGCCAAGTCCAGGTCCGGCGTTTCGACCGCCACCAGGCTGCCGCGGCGGAAGGCATCACGCAGCGCGAGGCGGGAAATGCAGCCGATGCCCAGCCCGGACTCCACCGCGCGCTTGATGGCTTCGGTGTGTTCCAGCTCCAGGCGGATATTGAGAATCGAGCGGTGATGACGCATGGCCTGGTCGAAGGTCAGGCGCGTGCCGGAGCCTTCCTCGCGGAGAATCCAGGCTTCCCGGGTCAGTTCCTCGAGGCTGGCCTGGCCGCGCTGGGCCAGCGGATGCTGCGGGGCGCAGAACACCACCAGTTCGTCCGCCACCCACGGCTGGACTTCCAGGTCAGGGTGATTGCAGTCACCCTCGATTAGACCCAGATCAATTTCGTAATGAGCGACCTGATGCACGATATGTGCAGTGTTCTGCACATGCAGTTTGACCTGGCTTTCCGGGTGGACCTGCATGAAGCTGCCGATCAGCAGCGTCGCCAGGTAGTTGCCGATGGTCAGCGTTGCGCCCACCGCCAGCGAGCCGAAACCGGACTTGCCGTTGAGCAGGTCTTCGATTTCCTTGGCCTGGTCGAGCAGCGCCACCGCCTGGGGCAACAACTGATGGCCCAAGGCGTTGAGGCTCAGACGCTTGCCGGCGCGGTCGAACAATTGGCAACTGGATTGCCGCTCGAGTTCGGTAATGGATGTACTGGCGGCCGACTGCGAAAGGGCCAGGATATTGGCCGCGCGAGACACGCTTTGATGCTGTGCAACGGCCACGAAGACCTGAAGCTGACGAAGTGTAAATCGCATATCTATATAACCGATAAGACATATCTTGATAATTCAGTTAACAGATATTGTCCTCCGCACTAAACTATCGCGCAATCGCGCTCACGGTTTAGCGCTGCGTTTTTTTCAGGAGCCCCCTACATGAGCAACATGAACCACGAACGTGTCCTCAGTGTGCACCACTGGAACGACACCCTGTTCAGCTTCAAGTGCACCCGCGACCCGGGCCTGCGCTTCGAGAACGGTCAGTTCGTGATGATCGGCCTGCAGCAGCCTAATGGCCGCCCGCTCATGCGCGCTTACTCCATCGCCAGCCCGAACTGGGAAGAGCATCTGGAGTTCTTCAGCATCAAGGTGCCGGATGGCCCGCTGACTTCGCAGTTGCAGCACCTGAAGGAAGGCGATGAGGTCATCATCAGCAAAAAGCCTACCGGCACGCTGGTGCTCGACGACCTGAATCCTGGCAAGCACCTGTACCTGCTCAGCACCGGTACTGGCCTGGCGCCGTTCATGAGCGTCATCCAGGACCCTGAAACCTACGAGCGCTTCGAGAAAGTGATCCTGGTTCACGGCGTGCGTTACGTGAACGAAGTCGCCTACCGCGAGTTCATCACCGAGCACCTGCCACAGAACGAGTTCTTCGGCGAGGCGCTGCGCGAAAAACTGATCTACTACCCAACCGTTACCCGCGAGCCGTTCGAGAACCAGGGCCGTCTGACCGACCTGATGCGCAGCGGCAAGCTGTTCAGCGACATCGGTCTGCCACCGATCAACCCGCAGGACGACCGTGCGATGATCTGCGGTAGCCCGAGCATGCTCGACGAAACCAGCGAAGTGCTGGACAGCTTCGGCCTGAAGATCTCCGCGCGTATGCGTGAGCCGGGCGACTACCTGATCGAGCGCGCCTTCGTCGAGAAGTAAGCGTTACGCACCATGAAAAACGCAGGCCTTGCGGCCTGCGTTTTTTTTTGCCTGTCGAAAAGCGGGAGCTAGTCGGCCACCACTTCCAGCACCCGGATACGCTCCGGCTGCGGGTAGTGCCAGCGCACCTGCACATCCCAGAACTTCACGCCATACACCCGCTCTGCGGGCGGCACCTGATAGGCCGGGCGCGGATCCTGGGCCAGGCACTGCTCAATCAGCTCAACCAGCGGCTCGCCGAGACGTTGGGCATGGCTGTGAGCCTGGGGCAGGGCGCTTTCGCTCCATTCCACGTCGATCGCAGGAGGCGGGGCGCTGGCCATGGTGTTGCTGGCCTCGGCGACGCTGTCGGCGTACGGCACGTAGGGCTTGATATCCAGCACTGGCGTGCCGTCCAGCAGGTCGATTCCCGAAAGCAGAAGCCGACCCGGCTCGACTTTCTCCAGCCTGACCACCGACTGGCCAATCCCATTGGGCCGGTGAGTGGCCCGGGTGGCGAAAACGCCCATCGAGGTGTTGCCGCCCAGTCGCGGTGGACGCACCTTCAGGCGTGGTTTGTCTTCCAGCGCCTGGTGGAACAGGAACAGCAGCCACACATGGCTGCTCTGCTCCAGTCCTGCGACGGCGTCACCGGTATCGAACGGCGGCACCAGTTCCAGCACGCCCCGCGCCGCGGGCGCCAGTTGAGGCTGACGCGGAATGGCGAACTTCTCCTTGAAGCAGGAGCGGACGAAGCCGACGGGCGAGACGTTGTAGTGCATGGGCTCAGCCACGGATCCGCAGGGTCAGGCCCTTGAGGAAGTTGCGCAGCAACTGGTCGCCGCAAGGGCGGTAGTTGTTGTGCCCGACCTTGCGGAACAGGGCGCTCAGCTCCGGCTTGGACACCGGGAAGTCAGCGGCCTTGAGGATGGCGTGCATATCGTCTTCCTTGAGTTCGAACGCCACCCGCAGTTTTTTCAGGATGACGTTGTTGCTCACCGGCAGTTCGATCGGCAGCGGCGGGCGGCTTTCATCGCGACCGCGGCGGAACACCACCAGGCCGTCGAGGAAGTGCGCCATCGCCTCGTCGGGGCAGTGGACGAAGCCTTCGTCCTCGTCCTTTTTCAGGTAGCTGGAAATCTCTGCGTCGCTGACCTTGAAGCCGTTGCTGCGAGTGATCTGGGCCACTTTCGTGTCGGAAATGTCCAGCAGGTAGCGCAGGCTGCGCAGTACATCGTTGTGAATCATGTGAAGTGTCCTGATCGGGAGCTTCGCCAGCGTGGCGAGGCTTAGAATTTTTCTTTGCTGTCCAGATAGCGCCACTGCCCGGCTGGCAGTTTGCTCATGGACACGCCGCCCACACGGATGCGGCGCATGCTGACCACCTGCAGGCCGACACTGCGGCAGAGCAGGTCGATCAGGCCGGAGGCGGGGTTCTTCAACACCATGCGCAGGCGGGTCTCGTTCTGCCAGCTCGCCTTGATCTTCGGCAGTTCGTGGCCTTTCCAGTTGAAACCGCGGTTCAGTCGCTCGAGGCCGTGCTGGATGATCTGGCCGCTGACTTCCACCACGTATTCCTGTTCCAGGCGATTGAGGTCCACCGTGACCTTGCGTACGGTCCGCCAGTCCTGGCTGTACACCTGGAGTCCGCTGGCGCCTGGTTGCAGCTCGGCGAGGCAGGTCAGGCGGGCGAAATGTCCGCGCAGTGCGCGGCGGCCTGCGGAGTGGGCTTCGGAAAGGGTCTCGGCGGTCATGCTCAGGCAGCCACTCTGCGAATCCTGTCCGGCCTCCTGGTGCAGCAGCAGGGTGACGGCTTCCAGAGGTTCGGTGGTGGCGCCGGGGAGCAGGGCGACGGTCTGTCCGTCGACCTGGAATTGGGGTTCATCGATGACCTGGCCATCCACTGTGACCCAGCCTCCGCCGATATAAAGCTCGGCCTCGCGGCGGGAACAGCCGATGAGGGCGATGAGGCATTTGGAAAGACGAGTGGTTTCAGACATGAGCAGAGGCCGTGGTGCGAGGGAATGGCGGTCATTGTAACCGCCCGTGAGGAGATGCGACCGGTCCGGAAAAAACAAAGCCCCGTGGAGGGGCTTTGGGTTCCTGTGAGGGCGCTGACCGTCGCGGGGTGCCTTAGATAGGCTCAGCCCACAGGTCGTATTCGTCGGCATCGACCACGCGGCAACGGACCTTGTCGCCCGGCTTGAAGCCGTGGTCACCATCGATGAACACGTTACCGTCGATTTCCGGTGCGTCGAAGAAGCTGCGACCGACCGAACCTTGCTCCTCGACTTCGTCGATCAGCACTTCGATCTCCCGGCCGATGCGCAGTTGCAGACGAGCGGTACTGATCGCCTGCTGGTGCTCCATGAAGCGGTCCCAGCGTGCCTGCTTGATCTCGTCCGGGACTTCGTCCAGGCCCAGGTCGTTGGCGGGCGCGCCTTCCACCGGCGAATACTGGAAGCAGCCGACGCGGTCAAGCTGTGCTTCGGTGAGCCAGTCCAGCAGGTACTGGAAGTCTTCTTCGGTCTCGCCGGGGAAGCCGACGATGAAGGTGGAGCGGATGATCAGTTCCGGGCACTGCTCGCGCCATTTCTTGATCCGCGCCAGGGTCTTGTCTTCGAACGCCGGGCGTTTCATCGACTTCAGCACTTTCGGGCTGGCGTGCTGGAACGGAATGTCGAGGTACGGCAGGATCTTGCCGGCGGCCATCAACGGGATCACGTCATCGACGTTCGGGTACGGGTAGACATAGTGCAGACGGACCCAGGCGCCCAGGCTGCTGAGGGCTTCACACAGTTCCAGCATGCGGGTCTTGACCGGGCGGCCGTTCCAGAAGTCGGTCTTGTACTTGACGTCGACGCCATAGGCGCTGGTGTCCTGAGAAATCACCAGGATCTCCTTGACGCCGGCCTTGACCAGGCGCTCGGCTTCGCTCAGCACTTCGCCGACCGGACGGCTGACCAGCTTGCCGCGCATCGACGGGATGATGCAGAAGCTGCAACTGTGGTTGCAGCCTTCGGAAATCTTCAGGTAAGCGTAGTGGCGGGGGGTCAGCTTGACGCCTTGCGGCGGCACCAGGTCGATCAGCGGGTTGTGGTCCTGGCGGGGCGGCACGACTTCGTGCACGGCGTTGACCACCTGCTCGTACTGCTGCGGGCCGGTAACGGCCAGCACGCTCGGGTGCACGTCACGGATATTGCCTTCCTCGACACCCATGCAGCCGGTGACGATGACCTTGCCGTTTTCCTTGATGGCTTCGCCGATCACTTCCAGGGACTCGGCCTTGGCCGAGTCGATGAAGCCACAGGTGTTGACCACCACCACATCAGCATCCTGATAGGTAGGCACGACTTCGTAACCTTCCATGCGCAATTGGGTCAGGATGCGCTCGGAATCAACGAGAGCCTTCGGGCACCCGAGTGAGACAAATCCTACCTTTGGCACGGAAGGAGTAGCGGTCGTGGACATGGTTAACCTCGGTGTAGAGGGGCTGCCGCGGGGATAGGGTGGGCAACCCTGCTGGGCGCTCTGGGGCGCCTCTGGTCAAAAAGTGCGCAATTCTAGCGAGCGACAACGCGCTTGACCAGCAGAAAAGCGACGAACGCTGCGCTATGCTTCGCGGCATTGCGTTGGCGTCAATGTCAGACACCGACGCCAAGGTTCAGCCAGCAGCAAAAATAATAGCGTCTGGCGCGAAATTTACCGGTCTGCGGTTCTTGCATGCGGGAGTGGTTGATGGTTCAGGCTAACAGTGAAGCCGGGGCGGGGCATGGCGCAACAAAATCGCTGGGCCTGCTGGTAGCTGCTGTCGGGGTGGTCTACGGCGATATCGGTACCAGCCCGCTCTATACCCTCAAGGAAGTCTTTACCGGCGGTTACGGGGTGCCGGTCAACCATGATGGTGTGTTGGGGATTCTCTCGCTGATCGCCTGGTCGCTGATCTGGGTGGTTTCGATCAAGTACGTGACGTTCATCCTGCGCGCCGACAACCAGGGCGAGGGCGGCATCATGGCGCTTACGGCGCTGGCCGCGAGGGCGTCGGCGCCGTACCCGAAGTTGCGGGCGATGATGGTGGTCTGTGGCCTGATCGGCGCCGCGCTGTTCTACGGTGACAGCATGATCACGCCGGCGGTATCGGTACTGTCGGCGGTGGAGGGGATGGAGCTGGCCTTCGACGGCATCGATCACTGGGTGGTGCCAATCGCCCTGGTCGTACTGGTGGCGTTGTTTCTGGTGCAGAAACACGGTACGGCGAAGATCGGCATCCTCTTCGGGCCGGTCATGGTGGCCTGGTTTCTGGTGCTCGCGGCCCTTGGCCTGCATGGCATTTCGCAAAGCCCGGAAGTGCTCAAGGCGTTCAACCCGGTCTGGGCCGTGCGCTTCTTCATTGTCCATCCGGGCATGGGCGTAGCGATCCTTGGGGCGGTGGTGCTGGCGCTGACGGGCGCCGAGGCGCTGTATGCGGACATGGGCCACTTCGGCCGTAAACCGATTGCCCGCGCCTGGTTTGCCCTGGTACTGCCGGCGTTGGTGCTCAATTACTTCGGTCAGGGCGGATTGCTGCTGCAGAACCCCGACGCGGCGCGTAACCCGTTCTATCTGCTGGCGCCGGGCTGGGCGTTGCTGCCGTTGATTGCGTTGTCCACCCTGGCCACGGTGATCGCCTCCCAGGCGGTCATTTCCGGGGCCTTCTCCTTGACTCGGCAGGCCATCCAGCTCGGCTATATCCCGCGGATGCAGATTCAGCACACCTCCAGCGACGAGCAGGGCCAGATCTACATCGGCGCGGTGAACTGGACGCTGATGGTTGCCGTGGTGTTGCTGGTGATCGGTTTCGAATCCTCCGGTGCGCTGGCCGCGGCCTATGGCGTGGCGGTGACTGGCACCATGCTGATGACTACGCTGCTGGTTTCGACGGTGATGCTGCTGCTGTGGAAATGGCCACCTTTGCTGGCGGTACCGATCCTGTTGGGCTTCCTGTTCGTGGACGGGCTGTTTTTCGCCGCCAACCTGCCCAAGGTCCTGCAAGGCGGTGCCTTCCCGGTATTGGCGGGAAGCGTGTTGCTGCTGTTGATGAGCACCTGGAAGCGCGGCAAGCAGATTCTTGTCGAGCGCATCGACGAAGGCGGGCTGCCGCTGCCGATCTTCATCAGCAGTATTCGCGTGCAGCCGCCGCATCGGGTCGAGGGCACCGCAGTGTTCCTCACTGCACGGGCGGATGCCGTGCCTCACGCGCTGTTGCACAACCTGCTGCACAACCAGGTGCTGCATAGCCAGGTGGTGTTGTTGACGGTGGTCAGTGAGGATCGGCCGCGGGTGCCGGAGCAGGAGCGCTTTGAAGTCGAGGCTTACGGTGACGGGTTCTTCCGGGTGCTGTTGCACTTCGGCTTCATGGACGAGCCGGACGTGCCGGCGGCCTTGAGGTTGTGCCACCTTGAAGAGCTGGATTTCAGTCCGATGCGCACCACCTACTTCCTCAGCCGGGAGACGGTGATCGCCTCGCGCCTGGAAGGCATGGCGCGTTGGCGCGGGAACCTGTTCGCGTTCCTGCTGAAGAATGCCAACGGTAACCTGCGATTCTTCAACTTGCCGCTGAACCGGGTGATCGAATTGGGGACACAGGTCGAGATTTGATCCAGGCGGGGCCGTAAGCCGGCCCCGCCAACACTTATCTCAGTTCTGCTCCGCCACGCTGGTCTTCCCCTGGCGGCTCTCGATTTCACCAATCAGCTTGCGTGCCAGCGCTGGGTAGTTTTCATCGAAGTGATGGCCGCCCGGCAGCTTGAGTTTCTCGCCCACTGCGGTGGTGTCGGTGCAGCCGCTTTCGTCGGTTTCTTCCACACCGTAAACGCAGAGCACTTTCCCGGCAGGCATCTTCGCCATTTCCGGCCCGGTCGGGGCCTCTTTGCCGGCGTTGCCGAGCCAGCCTTCAACTTCGATCTCGAAACTGCCGCTACGGGCGAATGCCAGCAGGATGACGGCGTCGATACGCTTCTGGTCCTCGACCGGCAGGCGGTTGTAGATCGCCGGCAGGACATCGGCGCCGAACGAGTAACCGGTCAATACGAAGCGTTTGGTGCCCCATTTCTGACGGTAGTGCTGCATCAGTTCCGACAGGTCGACAGCGCTTTGCTCAGGCGTCTTGTGCTGCCAGTAGTAACGCAGGGTGTCGATGCCGACCACCGGATAGCCCAGCTTGGCCATCTCGCCGGCGACATCGCGGTCCAGGTCACGCCAGCCGCCGTCACCGGACAGGAACAGGGTCACGGTGTCGGTGGTTTGGCCCGCCGGGACTTCAACAACGGGAATGCTCATGGCATTGCCGTCTTCGCCCACCAGCGCCTGGGTCAACTGTGCCTTGAGCACCTGCGGGAGATGGATGTCGTAGTCGCTGATGCTGGTTTCGGCGTTGGCCTGGTTGCGCACGAAGGCGGCACTGGCATCATCCGGGTTGTCGTTCCACGCCACGTTCCAGTGGCCGTGCGGTGCGGACGTGGCTGATTGAAGCTTGCAGCCCGCGCGTTCCAGGGTGAAGTCCACGGAAATGGCCTGGGCCTTGTCATCCTTCTGTCCGGCCAGCCAGTCCCAGGCGAGGTTCGCCCCCGGGCCGATACCGGCGACCAGGGTCGGTGCGCCGTTGAGTTGTTGCTGGGCCAGTTGCAGTGCCTGCTGTTGAAGGTTGCAGTCGGCGGGCGGCAGGGTGACTTGCACCAGTTGGGCTTCGCCACTCTGGCTCAGGTCCAGCAGTTGCTTGTCGCTCAACAGTTGGTCTTGCGGCGAAGCGATGACCACGCGGGCCTTGGCCTGGGCGCCTGGCGTGGCGCGAACCAGGCTGCTGCCATCGCTAAGGGTCAGGTGTTCTACATGAGCCTCTGGAGCCGGGCGGGTCCACAACCAGAAGCCAACAGCGGCTGCGAGCAGCGCCACCATCAGGGCACCGAGCAGGTAAAACCAGTAGCGTCGAATCATCAGCGTTTCACCAATCCAGTAAGACCGCCCGCGATCAGGGCGGCAGTGTCGGCCAGTGCCACCAGCGGATCAAGTCCGGCGGGGACGGCCATGTAACGGGGTTCCCAGTCGGGCTGGAATTTGTCTTTGAAGCGGCGCAGGCCCTGGAAGTTGTAGAGCTGCTCGCCGCGATGGAACACCATCGAACCCAGGCGCTGGGTCAGTGGTGCGCCGCGTCGTGGCTGCAGGCCCGACAAGGGCACCATGCCGAGGCTGAAGCGCGCATATCCATGCTGTTTATAGTGCTGGATCAGACCGACCATCATGAATTCCATGGTCAGTTTCGGCGCGTCGGGATGGGCGCGCATAAGGTCGAGGCTGGCCAGTTCGCGGCTGTGTGTCTCCAGCAGGTTGGCGAATGCCACCGGCTTGCCTTCGAAGCGGATCAGGGCGATGCGGAAGTGTTGCAGATAGTCTTCGCTGAAGCGACCGAGGGAGAAACCTTTTTCGCGCACGTTCTTGCCGGTCAGCCAGGCGTCGGAAATGAGCTTCAGTTCTTCCAGCGGTGCCTGACCGGGCTCATGGATTTCCAGGCTCAGGCCGTCCCGTCCGCCGCGGTTCCAGGTGTAGCGCAGGTCCTTCATTTCCTTGCCCTTGGCGTCCAGGTCGAAGCGCAGCAGGTTGACCCTGGCTTCCTCACCCAGCTTGATCGCGCTCAGGCCGATGTCCATATAGAAGGGCAGGTTCTCGGCGCGGACCTGATAGAACACCGGACGTGCATGGTGAATATCGCAGAGGTCGCGGAACTGCCAGATCATTTCGGCACGGCGCTGGGCCGGCCCGATCGGATCGTACAGCGCAACCAGGCTGCGGCCGCGGCGAGCGTACATCAGGAAGGCGTCATCGTCAGGGTGGAACAGCAGCGCCTTGTCGCCGGTCAGGGCCAGGCCGCCGTCGGGCTGATCCGATGCCAGCAAGATGCGGTTGGCACGTTGCAGTTCTTCCTCGTTGGGCAGATGGATCACCGGCCGCGCGGTGCGCAGCAGCCAGGTCAGGGCGACCACCACGAGCAGTACCGCGCTGCCTAGCGCCGAGCGCAGGCCGCGCGGGGCGTCCGCATCGAGGGTGAATTGCCACCAGAGTTGATTGCTGTAAGGCACATCCTGGTAGGCGAACAGCAACAGCCAGATCGAAGCACCGACCACGCAGGCACTGGCAACCAGATAGACCGGCGAGAACGGCAGTTCCAGCAAGCGGCTGGGGCGGTAGAACGAGCGACGGAACACCGCCAGCAGGCAGGCGGTGAGGGTCAGCAGGCTGGCCTCTTCCCAGTCGAAGCCTTTGAGCAGGGACAACAGGGCGCCCACCAGCAACAGAACGGTGGTCAGAATCCAGGCCGCAGACAGGCGCCGGCGCAGACCTTGAGCGAGCAGCAGGCAGAGCACGCCGACCAGGCTGGCGATGAAGTGGGACGCGTCGATCAAACGATGAGGAATCAGGAAGCCGAGGTGTTCCAGGCGGGTGTCGATCTCCGGAGTGGCACCGGAAAACAGCAGCACGACGCCAGACAGGAACACCAGCACCGCGAGCACCGGAGCAGCCAGCCCCGAGGCGACCTTGATGGCCTGCTGGGCAAAGATGAACCGGCGGGCCTCGCTGACAAGCAGCACCACGCAGGCCACCAGCATTGGCAGCAACACGTAGATCAGGCGGTACAGGAGCAAGGCGGCGGCAAGGGGCGCGGCACCCAGTTGATTGGCGAAGGCTGCCAGCAGAATCGCTTCGAATACCCCGACACCACCAGGGACGTGGCTCAGCACGCCGGCGGCCAGCGCCAGCAGGTACACCAGCAGGAATGCACCAAAGGGCGGCGCTTCTGGCAACAGCAGGTAAAGCACGGTAGCGGCCGCGGCGACGTCGAGTGCGGTGATGAACAGTTGCAGCAGGGTCAGGCGGGCGCCGGGCAGGCGCAGGGTGCGGCGACCGATGCGAGTCAGCAGGACGTCGGTGTAGGGCTGTTCTGGCAGGCGGCGTCGATACAGGCCGTAGGCCAAGGCCGCGCTAAGGACGAGGACGGCAATGGCGATACCGCCCAGCAGGGTTTGCGGCAAGCGCAGGGCCGATGAGGCGGAGGCCAGGTCGCTCAGGGTTGCCAGTGCAGCCAGTGGGGGCAATGCACAACCCAGCGACAGGCTGGCGAACAGGGTCATGCGCGCCACCTCGGCGGCACCGATACCCTGACGAGCGTACAAGCGATAGCGCACCGAGCCACCGGACAACAGCGACAGCCCGATGGCATTACCAATGGCGAACGCGCAGAAGCCGCCCATGGCCAGGCTTGATGGGGGTAGCTTGACGCCGGCAAAGCGGCTGGCGGACCACTCGTAGCCGAGCAAAATCACGAAGCCCGCGACGGTGGCCAGGAAGGCCCCGCCCAGTGCGGGTGTGGGAATGCTCAGCAGCGAATCGTGCAGTGCGTAGATATCCAGCTCACTGAGCAGATGCCGACAGGCGATTAGCGCAACGCCAAATAAAAGCAGCGTTACCCCTAGGCCGATGGGCTGGCGATACTTGCTCAACAGCTCCAGCCAGCGCAGCCGATGGGGTGCGATGGGTTGGGCGGCAGTCACGTGGGGTTCAGCTTCAGCGGTTGGGCGCATCAATCACCTCGGGGATTGTGCGCGACAGGATGGGAGTATCCGGTCAAGTTACCAATCCCTATGGAAAAATAGTGCCTGAATATTACTAGCGTTCAGGCGAATCCGTGCGGGTCATGATAGTTAAAGAAGTTTCACATTGCCGCCGGGCAGGGAAGAAGGGCGGGCAGTTTTTTCCGCGCATACAAAAAAGGCCACTCTTTCAAGTGGCCTTTCTATGTTTGGTTGCGGGAGCCGGATTTGAACCGACGACCTTCGGGTTATGAGCCCGACGAGCTACCAGACTGCTCCATCCCGCGTCTGTGGGGCGCATTCTACAGTGTGGCGGTTTACTGTCAATGCTTAATTATTGATTTTCAAGAAATTCCTGCTAGAGCCTAAAAATCAGACAAAGAAAAAGGCCACTCTTGCGAGTGGCCTTTTTCTTTAACTTGGTTGCGGGAGCCGGATTTGAACCGACGACCTTCGGGTTATGAGCCCGACGAGCTACCAGACTGCTCCATCCCGCGTCTGTGGGGCGGATTCTACAGGGATACGATTCCCTGTCAATCAATAATTTTAAGAAATCCTTTTTTCTTCAAATGGTTAGCATTCCTGGCAAGTGACTTGACGGTCATTTGCAGCGAGCAGACCGCGCTATTCAGGGGCTGTGCGGAGGTTTAGATGCGAAGGGCAAGGTCGAGTGAGATACTGCGCGTACGAATTTTCCTTACCAACGGTCGTCCATGCTTCAGCGCAAGATCATCCATATCGACTGCGATTGCTTCTACGCGGCTATCGAGATGCGTGACGACCCGCGTCTGGCCGGGCGGCCGCTGGCGGTGGGCGGATCGGCGGACCGCCGTGGCGTCATTGCGACCTGCAACTATGAGGCGCGCGCTTTCGGGGTGCGCTCGGCGATGTCGTCGCGACACGCCTTGAGCCTTTGCCCCGACCTGTTGATCGTCAAGCCGCGGATGGATGCTTATAAAGAAGCATCGCGGGAAATCCATAACGTCTTTCGCGAATACACCGACCTGATCGAGCCCTTGTCCCTGGACGAGGCTTACCTCGATGTCACCGAAAGCCAGCGCTGTTCCGGTTCGGGCACGCTGATCGCCCAGGATATCCGCCGCAAGATTTCGCAGCGCCTGCATATCACCGTCTCGGCGGGGGTCGCGCCGAACAAGTTCCTCGCCAAGATTGCCAGCGACTGGCGCAAGCCCAACGGGCTATTCGTCATTACGCCGGCAGAGGTGGAGGATTTCGTTTCCGTGCTGCCGGTGAACAAGCTGCATGGCGTCGGCAAGGTCACCTCCGACAAGCTGCACCGCCTGGGCATCGTCACCTGCGAGGAGCTTCGGCAGTGGGAGCGCCTGGCGCTGGTGCGGGAGTTCGGCGGTTTTGGCGAGCGGCTTTATAACCTGGCGCGTGGGCTCGATGAGCGGCCGGTGCAGAACGACAGCCGGCGTCAGTCTGTCAGTGTGGAAAACACCTACGACCATGATCTGCCTGATCTGGCCAGTTGCCTGGAGAAATTACCGGAGTTGCTCGAGTCGCTGAACGGCCGGATGGCGCGCATCGATAGCAGCTATCGGCCTGGCAAACCGTTCGTGAAGGTCAAATTCCATGATTTCAGCCAGACCACACTTGAACAGGCCGGGGCAGGGCGGGACCTGGAAAGTTACCAGCAGTTGCTCAGTCAGGCGTTTGCCCGGGGCGGGCGGCCTGTCAGGTTGCTGGGCATTGGTGTGCGGCTTCAGGATTTGCGCGGTGCGCACGAGCAGTTGGAATTGTTTCCTGCGCCCTGAATGAAAAAAAGCACCGACTTGCGGCAAGGCCATTCAGTTAACCCTACTGGGGCTGCTTTGCAGCCCTTCGCGAGCAAGCTCGCTCCTACAGTGTAGGAGCGAGCTTGCTCGCGAAGGGTCTCAACAGGTTTAACTGACTGAGATAACCGACTTGCGGTGCTTTTTTGCAGGTGGCGAGCTGATCAATGTGCCCCAGGATCCGCAACCAGGCGGCCGGCGTTCTTGGTCAGCGCTTGCAGAAACTCCTGTTGCAGTTCCGGATCGTTGCGGGTCAGCTCGATCAGGCTCTGCTCCAGTTCGCTGGCTTCTTCTTCCAGCCCCAGCTCGGAGAGCCGCTTGACGCGGTGTACCCACTGGTTGACGTCGTCATCTTCGAGGTCATCGAAGATCAGGTCATGGGCTTCCGTCAGTTTGCTACGCAGCGTACTGCTGACCAGCAAGCTGGCATCGGCGCGAACCGGATTGTCTTCATCGGACACCGACAGATGCAGCGTGCCGATATGGGTGAGGTTCTGCTCGCTGAACGGGCTGTCCAGCAGGTTCAGGCGCAGGACACCGTTACGGTCGGTGGTCAGCTCATGAACCATCTTGCCGGCCTTGACCTCCACCGGGCGTTCGCCCCAAGGCAGGCTGGTGTATTCCTGGCGCTTTTCCTTCTGCACTTCGTCGATACCGGCCAGGTTTTGCTGGGCGCGGCCGTTGGACTGCGTGTTCATGAACGGGTTAAGCCCAGCAAAACCGTAGCTGAGCCAGTCATGGGTGATGCTGTCGGGCAGGCTGCCGAGGGCAAAGACGTTCACCACGTTGGCACCGACACCGGCGACCACCGCCACCGCGCCCAGCGGAATCTCGTAGATTTCGCGCCAGGGTTGGTACGGCGTGTAGCGATCGTAACGTCGGGTCACTTCGAATTCAGTCACTTCGAAGTTCTTCTGTTCGTGGATGCGCACACGGCGTTGCGGCAACTCGAGTACCTCGGGTTCCCCCACATCGATCTGCAGGCTGTGCTCGAGCAACTTGCGCTCGATGCGTTCCTCGTGCTCGCTGCGCTGGGACATCTGGTTGGCGCAGCCGCTCAGGAGCACGGCGCCGCACAAGGCGGCGCCCCCGAGGGTTAAGGTACTTCGTCTGAACATGGCTACTCTTGCGTTGGCTATCAGCGACGAATGCGGGCTTGCAGGAACGATACGACCTCGGCTACAGGCAAGGATTGGGCTTCGCTTTCAGTGCGATGCTTGTACTCCAGGTTGCCTTCGGCCAGGCCGCGATCGCTGATGACGATGCGGTGCGGGATGCCGATCAATTCCATGTCGGCGAACTTGATGCCGGGGCTGGTCTTCTTGTCACGGTCATCCAGCAGCACTTCGAAACCGGCGGCGGTCAGTTCGGCATAGAGCTTGTCGGTAGCCGCACGGACTTCCTCGGTCTCATAGCGCAGCGGTACCAGGGCGATCTGGAACGGCGCAAGGGCGTCGCTCCAGATGATGCCTTTGTCGTCATAGTTCTGCTCGATTGCCGCAGCGACCACGCGGGAAACGCCGATGCCATAGCAACCCATGGTCAGGGTGACCGGCTTGCCGTTCTCGCCCAGAACCTGGCACTTCAGCGCTTCGCTGTATTTGGTGCCGAGCTGGAAGATATGGCCGACTTCGATGCCGCGCTTGATCTGCAGGGTGCCCTGGCCGTCCGGGCTCGGGTCGCCTTCGACCACGTTGCGCAGGTCTGCCACTTCAGGAACCGGCAGGTCGCGTTCCCAGTTGACGCCGAAGTAGTGCTTGTCGTCGATGTTGGCGCCGATGGCGAAGTCGCTCATCAGGGCGACCGAACGGTCGATGACGCAAGGCAGCGGCAGGTTCAGCGGGCCGAGCGAGCCAGCACCGGCGCCGATGGCGTCGCGCAGTTCGGCTTCGTTGGCCATGACCAGGGGGTCGGCCACCTGAGGCAGTTTGGTTGCCTTGATTTCGTTGAGTTCGTGGTCGCCACGAACGACCAGCGCGATCAGCTTGCCTTCTTCCGCCGCGTGGACGATCAGGGTCTTGATGGTGCGCTCGATCGGAACGCCAAAGCCTTCGACCAGTGCGGCGATGGTCTTGGTGTCAGGGGTGTCGGCCAGACGCAGCGCTTCGGTTGGCGCCGGGCGCACGGTTTCCCGTGGGACAGCCTCGGCTTTCTCGATGTTGGCGGCGTAGTCGGAGCTGTCGCTGAAGATCACATCGTCTTCACCGGACTCGGCCAGCACGTGGAACTCGTGGGAGTAGCTGCCACCGATCGAGCCGGTGTCGGCCTGCACCGGGCGGAAGTTCAGGCCCAGACGGGTGAACACGTTGCAATACGCCTGGTGCATGCGGTCGTAGGTTTCCTGCAGGGAAGCCTGGTCGGCATGGAAGGAGTAGGCGTCCTTCATGATGAATTCGCGGCCGCGCATCAGGCCGAAGCGTGGGCGGATTTCGTCGCGGAATTTGGTCTGGATCTGGTACATGCTCAGCGGCAACTGTTTATAGCTGCTCAGCTCGTTGCGGGCCAGATCGGTGATGACTTCTTCGTGGGTCGGGCCTACGCAGAACTCACGGTTGTGACGGTCTTTCAGGCGCAGCAGCTCAGGGCCGTACTGCTCCCAGCGACCGGATTCCTGCCACAGCTCGGCTGGCTGGATGGCGGGCATCAGCACTTCCAGGGCGCCAGCGGCATTCATTTCCTCGCGAACCACCGCTTCAACCTTGCGCATGACTCGCAGGCCCATCGGCAGCCAGGTGTAAAGGCCGGAGGCGAGCTTGCGGATCATCCCGGCACGCAGCATGAGCTGGTGGCTGATGACGACCGCGTCGGAAGGGGTTTCTTTTTGTGTGGCGAGCAAATATTGACTGGTGCGCATGATAGGCCGTTGTCGGTTGCTTAACTGAAATGACCCCGCATTGTACGGGGGGGAATCCGAGACGTATAGGACGCAGGAAACTGAAACTGCTGTAAGTGGATCACCGGAAAGGAAAAAGCCCGGCGAGGCCGGGCTTTTTCATGCTGAGGTCCGTTGGCCGTGAGGGCTTACAGGATGCTCAGTGGGTACTCGACGATCAGGCGGAGATCGTTGTTGTCTGGAGCGTAGTCCGCCTCATATGCATCGTTGGCACGGTAAACGGCGTAGCGAACGCGCAGGGACAGGTCTTTGGCCGGACCTTCTTGCAAGACGTATTTGGTCTCGAAGTTCCATTCGTGTTCCTTGCCCTCGGTGTTCGAGGAGGTCTCGATATTGTCGCCCTTGATGTAGCGGGTCATGAAGCTCAGACCTGGTACCCCGTAGGACGCCATGTTCAGGTCGTAGCGAGCTTGAATGGATTTCTCTTCCTTGCCAAGGAAGTCGGAGATCTGGATGGAGTTGGCTACGAAGATAGTGCCGTTACCGTCGACGCCGTAGTTATAGCCGGTGTCACCGCTGGAGCGCTGATAGGCCAAGGTGAATTTGTGGGCGCCCAAGCTATAAGCACCAGCGAAGCTCCACAGTTTGTTGTCCAGTTCCCCGTAGCGTGCTTCACCTTGATCCTTGGAGCGGTAGGCGTTGAAGTCGAAGTTCAGCGCTTGTTCGTCGCTCAATGGAACGGTCAAGTTCAGGTTGACGTATTGCTTCTTGAAGTATTCTTCGACATCCGACGCGGCAATGGTACCGGTGAAGGTGTCAGTGAAGGCGTAGGTCGCACCAGCGATGTTAGCGGCTGTCAGGCCTTTCGCGTTACGGCCGTTGATGCTGTCGTGGCCCATGCCTGTCTGGGAACTCAGCGAGGTAAAGCGACCTGCACTCAGCTCCAGGCCTTTGATTTCCTTGCTGGTGATCAGAGTGCCGCGAGCCAGTTCAGGTAGCAGGCGGCTGTCGTCGGTAGCGAAGACAGGGCTGGCGACGAACTGGTCACCATATTTCAGCACGGTATCGGAGATGCGGAATTTGACCGCTGCGCCGGCTTTGCCTTGCGAATCTTCCGGATGGCCATCGCTATCGTTACGGAAAAGGCCGTTACCTGCGGTACTGCTGGTGCGACCGCTGCCGCCGTCGAAGCGAACGGAGCCCATCGCGATCACATCGGCACCGACACCTACTGTGCCTTGGGTAAAGCCCGATTCGAATACGCCCAGTAGCGAAGCGCCACTGTCTTCGTTGTAGCCGTTTTCGTAACCACTTGCCTTGTTGGGATTTACCCGGTTGCCAGTACCAT
This sequence comes from Pseudomonas sp. 5P_5.1_Bac1, assembly GCF_025466015.1. Lineage (NCBI taxonomy): Bacteria > Pseudomonadati > Pseudomonadota > Gammaproteobacteria > Pseudomonadales > Pseudomonadaceae > Pseudomonas > Pseudomonas sp. 5P_5.1_Bac1. Next base: position 99,556 of record NZ_JANLNX010000059.1, read on the forward strand.
GTTTGAAATCACGGTTCATGTACATGGCGCGGGTTTTCAGGTTCACGGTGCTGTCTTCAACGAAACCCTTGGCTTCTTCCTGCGAAGATGCTACTGCCAATTGCGAGGTGCCTGCCGCTACGGCCAGGGCGATCATGCTCCACTTCATCACGCGCATCGTGATTTGCTCCTTTGGTTTTTAGGAAGATTACTGCTGCCCCACCTGGTTTTTTTATTGGGGCGGCTCTTTCTTGTTTGAGTCGGCGGAATGTATATCACGCTGACTGACGTTGGCGATACTTGCGAAACGAACCTTGCGGGAACTTTATGGTCGTGTCGCAAATAGTTATATCCGTGTCGCAAATTACTTCCCGAGTCAGACGGGTCGTACAACTCCAGCGCTGTTTCGGATTAACCAGGGACTGCGCTTCAAGCGCTAAGTCCTTGATGCCCAAACTCCTTGGTCGCCCGTGCAGCTGTTGTTATTTGTCGCAGTCCACTTGCCTATGCAGGCGGCGTGCCGACCATGCTCAAGGTGAATGCAACAAGCGTGCTCAGATTAGCCGGGCTTTGACGAAATTTTCACTTTTTTCTCGTGAGGGCTGCGAAACGTCCGAAAAACCGGGGCCGAAAGATCCCTTGGCTCTTGGTCAGATAGTTTTTCGATATAAATGAAAAATCGACCTCGAAGTCAGGACGTTACCGTCGCGGCGCTCTGAGTGGGTAGTTTGGGGATAAGCGGCGCTCTGATACGGTTCGGTAGGCGCCATTTTGGTGCGAAAAGTAGCGCTCTGTTACCGGCCCTTGGAACCAGGGGCTTCCGTGCACTCTCAAACGTAGACACCCCGTGCTTTTTCGGTGCTTTGCTGGCCGGTTCGTGCCCGTCACCGTCATCAGGAGTATCCTGCTGCCATTGTCCGCGTAGGCGGATTGCGATGATCGATGAGGAGATTGCCCCTGTGTTTGCTTTGGACCCACGCCTTGAACAAGACACTTATGCGCTGGGAGATTTTCCTCTTTGCCGTCTTTTACTTAGTAAGGATGCTAACTATCCCTGGTTTATTCTTGTTCCGCGTCGAGCCGACATCAGCGAAGTATTTCAACTGGATGACAATGAGCGCGAGCAACTCTGGAAGGAAACCAATTTCCTGAGTGAAACACTCAAGCATTGTTTTGCTGCCGACAAGATGAATGTTGCTGCGTTGGGAAATGTCGTCAGTCAGTTGCATATGCACGTGATTGTTCGTCGGCGGGACGATGTGGCGTGGCCGGCGCCGGTCTGGGGGAATAAACCTGCAATTGAATATTCGTCTGATCAACTGAGTGAGGTGCGTCAGCGCCTCGGCGCAGTATTGGGCGATGATTTCCGTTTTGTGGAGGCATGAGCCATGAGCATTGAAGCGCGGGTAATGGAGCTGGAAAGCCGTGTGGCCTTTCAGGACGACACCTTGTTGGCCCTGAATGATGTGCTGGTAGACCAGCAGCGGGTGGTCGAGCGGTTGCAACTGCAGATGGCCGCTTTGCTCAAGCGTTATGAAGATGTCATGGGGCAGTACGAAGTCAGCGAAGAGGAAGCGCCTCCGCCGCACTACTGAAGCCATCGGACACAAAAAAGCCGCGACAGCCCTTGGCGGGTTGTCGCGGCTTTTTTGTGCGCGGTCAGCGGCGAGGTGCTGCGATTACATCTTCAGCCTGCAGGCCTTTGTCGCGATTCATCACCGAGAACTCGACGCGCTGGCCTTCGACCAGGACGCGGTGGCCTTCACCGCGGATTGCCCGGAAATGCACGAAGATATCGTCACCCGAGTCGCGGGAGATGAAGCCGAAGCCCTTGGAGGTGTTGAACCACTTCACAGTGCCCGTATCGCGGTTGCTCATGTCGTAGTTGGCAGGGGCGGCGCTGCTGCGTGCCCTGGCCTGTTTCATGAGGCCGGCGGTCAGGTGCAGGACCACCGCGAGCAGGGCGCTGGCGAGACCGGCGAGGTTGCCCAGTTCCGGAAGCGCCAGGAGTGCCAGGGCTTGCAGGGCCACGGCCAGCACCAACAGAAGGCTGGCAGCGATCTGCAGATAATGGCGTGCACCCGTGTAGTACTGCGGCACGACCGGGGCGAGGATCAGGTTGAGCAGGCCGAACAGGCCCAGGTAAATGGCATCGGGTTGTTGTAGGTAGGGCGTGATATCGGCCCTGAGGCTTGGAATGAAGGACAGCAGCAAAGCAGCTGCGCCCGTCAAGAGGTGGACGATCTTGAACATGGTGGTTTGGCTCGCATCTTATTAGGCGGATCACAGGAAGAGCTGGGCCCACGGTGCGTGGTGCATGAATAGGCGCAAAAGCGTGGGGGAACCAGCCTATGCGCCATGGCGTTCACAGTCAGCCATGGCGGCACGCCGTCTATTTAACAGCAAAGCCCCGGGCTTCTCAAATCAGCGGGATGCCCGGCCATCGCGGGCTGCAACACTGTGTCGCGGGCGGAAGGCTGCGCGTGGGGAAAACTCTTGATACAGTGGGGCGGTTGCTTGTTGAATCGATAATCAGAGGAAGGAATTTTTTATATGGCAATCGATATCGGAATCAGTCAAGAAGATCGCAAGTCTATTGTCGACGGCCTGTCGCACCTGCTCTCGGACACTTATGTGCTTTATCTCAAGACGCACAACTTCCACTGGAACGTCACCGGTCCGAGCTTCCGTACATTGCACCTGATGTTCGAAGAGCAATATAACGAACTGGCATTGGCGGTGGATTCCATTGCCGAACGTATTCGTGCACTGGGCTTCCCGGCGCCGGGTACCTATTCGACTTACGCCCGACTTTCTTCGATCAAGGAGCCGGAAGGTGTTCCTTCGGCGGACGATATGATCAAGCAATTGGTCGAAGGTCAGGAAGCCGTGGTGCGTACTGCTCGCGGTCTGTTCCCGCTGCTCGACAAAGTCAGTGACGAACCTACCGCCGACCTGCTGACCCAGCGCATGCAGGTTCACGAGAAAACCGCGTGGATGCTGCGTTCGCTGCTGGAAAACCAGTAAGCCTCACGCCGTCGCCGGCCTTGCTCGGCGGCGCACTGAGCCTGGCCTCTTTCTGAAAGAGGCCGGGCTTTTTCATGGTGTTGATCTTCAACTTTCCGGGCAGGGAAGTATTGTCTCTGGTTATTCAAATGGCGTGTTATTGCCGAGTAATCCTACGGCAATAGTGCGGGCGTCTGCTGGTGCTGAATAATTCATCGGCGCTTCATGTCGGGGGCATGCAGAACTGTAGTGCATGTATTCATTTCCCTGCCTTGAAGCGTGGTATTGCAATGTCTCGACGCTTGAATTATGGAGTGCGCCAGGCGGGCGAACTCCAGCGTATCGGTATCGACCCTTTCGAGTCGGACTTCAATATGAAACTTGCTCAACCGTTATCGCGTTCGGTGCGGTTGAACGGCTTTGCCACCTGTTTGCGTCTCGAGACGATTTACTGGTTAGTGCTTGAGCGTATTGCCCGGGCCAACCACTGCACCGTCAATTCCGTGCTGTCCCATGTCGACCGGGAGGTGCACCTGCGTCACGGCGGTGTGAAAAATTTCAGCGGCCTTGTGCGGGTGATCTGTGTGGTGTTTCTGCTCGACGGGGAAGGCGTTTCGCAAGAGGAGGGCGTGCCTGCGAGGTTTTAGATGAATGGGCGGGGGCGCGACGCGGACTTCTACCGTTGGTGAAAGCAGGGCTTGCGTCGGGCTGCACAGCCCCGGCTAACCATATATAATCCCGCCTTTTACTGTGCGGCGCGGCCCGCGCAGGGATCAACGAGAAACGCCTCATGCCTCTTTACGACTATCAATGTGCGTCCTGCAGCCACCAGATGGAAGTTCTCCAGAAGATCAGCGCCGCGCCGCTGACTGACTGCCCGGCCTGCCAGAAACCTGAACTCAAGAAGGTGTTGTCCGCCCCCGGTTTCCGCCTGGGTGGCAACGGCTGGTACGAAACCGATTTCAAGACCGGCGCGAAAAAGAACCTCGCTGGCAGTGGCGACTGAGTTGAACTGAACTGCCCGGGTCTTGCACTATTGACCCTTTCGGGTCGTCAAGGCCTTTACGAATTCACGAATGACGAGAAGCGAAACCACCATCATGATGCGCAGCCACTATTGCGGCCAACTGAACGAGAGCCTGGAAGGTCAGGAAATTACCCTTTGCGGCTGGGTCCATCGTCGTCGCGACCACGGCGGGGTGATTTTCCTCGATATCCGTGACCGCGAAGGCCTGGCTCAGGTTGTTTTCGATCCGGATCGCGCAGACAGCTTCGCCGCCGCCGACCGTGTGCGCAGCGAATATGTGGTGAAAATCACCGGCAAGGTGCGCCTGCGTCCGGCCGGTGCGGTCAACCCGAACATGGCCTCTGGCCAGATCGAAGTGCTCGGCTACGAGCTGGAAGTCCTGAACGAAGCCGAAACCCCGCCGTTCCCGTTGAACGAATTCTCCGACGTTGGCGAAGAAACCCGCCTGCGCTACCGCTTCATCGACCTGCGTCGCCCGGAAATGGCCGACAAGCTGCGTCTGCGTTCGCGCATCACCTCCAGCATCCGTCGTTTCCTCGACGAGAACGGTTTCCTCGACGTCGAAACCCCGATCCTGACCCGTGCCACGCCTGAAGGCGCGCGTGACTACCTGGTGCCGAGCCGCACCCACGCCGGCAGCTTCTTCGCGCTGCCGCAGTCGCCGCAGTTGTTCAAGCAATTGCTGATGGTTGCCGGCTTCGACCGTTACTACCAGATCGCCAAGTGCTTCCGCGACGAAGACCTGCGTGCCGACCGTCAGCCTGAATTCACTCAGATCGACATCGAGACCAGCTTCCTCGACGAGTCCGAGATCATCGGCCTGACCGAAAGCATGATCCGCAAGCTGTTCAAGGAAGTCCTGGACCTGGAGTTCGGCGAGTTCCCGCACATGACTTACGAAGAAGCCATGCGCCGCTACGGTTCCGACAAGCCGGACCTGCGTATCCCGCTGGAGCTGGTAGACGTTGCCGACCAGCTCAAGGATGTCGATTTCAAGGTCTTCGCCGGCCCTGCAAACGATCCGAAATGCCGCGTTACCGCCCTGCGTCTGCCAGGCGGCGCCAGCATGCCGCGCAGCAAGATCGACGAGTACACCAAGTTCGTCGGCATCTACGGTGCCCGTGGCCTGGCGTACATCAAGGTCAACGAGCGCGCCAAGGGTGTTGAAGGTCTGCAGTCGCCGATCGTCAAGAACATCCCTGAAGCCAACCTGAACGTGATTCTTGATCGCGTAGGCGCAGTCGACGGCGACATCGTCTTCTTCGGTGCCGACAAGGCCAAGGTCGTCAGCGAAGCGCTGGGCGCGCTGCGTATCAAGCTGGGTGGCGACTTCAACCTGTACACCACCCAGTGGGCGCCAATGTGGGTCGTCGACTTCCCGATGTTCGACGAGAACGAAGACGGCAGCTTCAGTGCGCTGCACCACCCGTTCACCGCGCCGAAGTGCACTCCAGAAGAGCTGGAAGCCAACCCGGCCGGCGCTCTGTCCCGCGCTTACGACATGGTCCTCAACGGTACCGAGCTGGGCGGCGGTTCGATCCGTATCCACCGCAAGGAAATGCAGCAGGCGGTCTTCCGTCTGTTGGGTATCGAGGCGGCAGAACAGGAAGAGAAATTTGGCTTCCTGCTCGACGCTCTGAAGTTCGGTGCTCCGCCTCACGGCGGCCTGGCCTTCGGCCTTGATCGCCTGGTGATGCTAATGACCGGCGCTCAGTCGATCCGTGAAGTGATCGCCTTCCCGAAAACCCAGAGCGCTGCGTGCGTCATGACCCAGGCACCTGGCCTGGTCGATGCCAAGGCCCTGCGCGAGTTGCATATCCGTCTGCGCGAACAGCCGAAGGCTGAGTAAGCGGACACCGAGGCGCATCCGATTGGATGCGCCTTTGCGTTACGGCACATGATTTAGTGGTTTCTTTCTGCCTTCGCGTGGAAAGAAGTGATGGTGTTTCAAGGATTTCTGGAGTCAGTTATGGCGGGTCATTCCAAGTGGGCGAATATCAAGCACCGCAAAGAGCGCCAGGATGCCAAGAGAGGCAAGATCTTCACCAAGTGGATTCGTGAACTGACCGTCGCCGCCAAACAAGGCGGTGGCGATCCGTCCTCCAACCCGCGTCTGCGCCTGGCCCTGGACAAGGCGCTGAGTGCAAACATGAGTCGCGACATCATCGATCGGGCAGTTGCCCGCGGTGCCGGGACTGCCGAAGCCGACAACGTCGAAGAACTCAGCTATGAAGGTTATGGTCCGGGTGGCGTGGCAGTCATGGTTGAAGCCATGACCGACAACCGCAACCGTACCGCCGCCGCTGTTCGTCATGCGTTCAGCAAATGCGGCGGCAACCTCGGTACCGATGGTTCCGTGGCCTATCTGTTCGAGCGCAAGGGGCAGATCAGCTTTGCTCCTGGCGTCGATGAAGATGCGCTGATGGAAGCGGCTATGGAGGCGGATGCCGATGACGTGGTCAGTAATGATGACGGTTCTTTCGACGTGTTCACCTCGTTCGCCAGCTTCTATGCCGTGCGCAGCGCGTTGGAGGCCGCAGGTTTCAAGGCGGATGACGCGGAAATCGTCATGCAGCCGACCACCAGCGCCGAACTGGACCTGGACGGTGCGCAGAAAGTGTTGAAACTGATCGATATGCTGGAAGACCTGGACGACGTGCAGAACGTCTACTCCAATGCTGAGATTCCTGACGAGGTCATGGAAAAGCTCGGCTGAGGTTTGCGCCTGGCTTTATTGGAGGCCGGCCCCGTCAGCAGGCGCGTAGCGCTTGTGAGGGGGCCGGCTTCTGTTTTTTGGACACGGCGCGTTGATGCGCCATTTATCACGCAGGCGTTATGACTCTGATTCTTGGTATCGACCCCGGATCGCGGATTACCGGCTATGGAGTGATTCGTCATTCCGGGCGCGGTTGCGAATACGTGGCGTCGGGCTGCATCCGCACCGGCAGCGGCGAGTTGCCTGAGCGCTTGCAGGTGGTTTTCCGCGGCGTGCGCGAAATCATTCGCCAGCATGGCCCGGTAACCATGGGTATCGAGCGGGTGTTCATGGCCCGCAACGCCGACTCGGCGCTCAAGCTGGGTCAGGCGCGCGGTGCGGCCATCGTGGCTGCGGTGGAGGAAGGGCTGGAAATCGCTGAATACAGCGCCAGCCAGGTCAAGCAGGCCGTTGCCGGCACCGGCGGGGCCAACAAGGAGCAGGTGCAGATGATGGTCATGCACCTGCTCAAACTGACGCAGAAGCCGCAAATCGACGCCTCCGATGCCCTGGCGATCGCCTTGTGTCATGCCCATACGCGCTCCAGCCTGATTCCTCATGGGCTGGGTGTCGCGCGCAGCCGCAACGGACGCCTGCGTCTCTGATAGCATCCACGCTTTTAAAGTGATCCGTCCGCCGTCGGCCGCCTGATGGCGAGCTGGCTGGCGGATTCGCCGCAAGGCCGGACCGGCCCTGCCGGCACCCATGAGAAAGGACCTGAACGTGATTGGACGTTTACGCGGCACCCTCGCTGAAAAGCAGCCGCCGCACCTGATTATCGACATCAACGGCCTTGGCTATGAGCTGGAAGTGCCGATGACAACGCTCTACCGGCTGCCCAAGGTCGGCGAAACGGTGACCTTGCACACCCATCTGATAGTGCGCGAGGATGCCCACCTGCTGTATGGCTTCCATGAAAAACGTGAGCGCGAGCTGTTCCGTGAGCTGATCCGTCTCAATGGTGTAGGGCCCAAGCTGGCGCTGGCCTTGATGTCGGGTCTGGAAGTGGACGACCTGATTCGATGCGTTCAAGCCCAGGACACTTCGGCATTGGTCAAGGTGCCAGGGGTTGGCAAGAAGACCGCCGAGCGTCTGCTGGTCGAACTCAAGGATCGCTTCAAGGCCTGGGAAACCGTGCCGAGCATGTTCCAGCTGGTGCCGAATGGGCCTGCGCCTGTTCCTGTGGCGTCCACCGCCGAGGCCGACGCGGTCAGCGCCCTGATTTCCTTGGGCTATAAACCTCAAGAGGCCAGTCGCGCAGTGGCGGCTGTGGATGCCAAGGGCCTGAGCAGCGAAGAACTGATCCGGCGCAGTCTCAAGGGGATGATTTAAGTGATCGAAGCCGACCGTTTGATAACTGCTACCGGCCGCGACCGCGAAGAGGTCCAGGACCGGGCGATTCGTCCGCTGCGGCTGGCCGAGTACATTGGTCAGCCGGTGGTTCGCGAGCAGATGGCCCTGTTCATCCAGGCCGCCCGTGGCCGCAACGAGTCCCTGGATCACACCCTGATCTTCGGTCCTCCGGGGCTGGGCAAGACCACCCTTGCCAACATCATTGCCCAGGAAATGGGCGTCTCGATCAAAAGTACTTCCGGCCCCATTCTTGAACGCCCTGGCGATCTGGCGGCGTTGCTCACCAACCTTGAGCCCCATGATGTGTTGTTTATCGACGAGATCCACCGGTTATCGCCGATCGTCGAAGAAGTCCTGTACCCAGCGATGGAGGACTTTCAACTGGACATCATGATCGGCGAAGGACCGGCGGCGCGGTCGATCAAGCTGGACCTGCCGCCGTTCACCCTGGTTGGCGCTACCACCCGGGCCGGCATGCTTACCAACCCGCTACGTGACCGCTTCGGTATCGTCCAGCGTCTGGAGTTCTACAACAACGCGGATCTGGCAACTATCGTCAGTCGCTCGGGCGGGATTCTCGGCCTGGAGATCGAAGACGAAGGTGCTTTCGAGATCGCTCGCCGGGCTCGTGGCACGCCGCGTATCGCCAACCGCTTGTTGCGCCGTGTGCGTGACTACGCCGAGGTGCGCGCGAAGGGCGATATCACCAAATCCATCGCGGACATGGCGTTGAACCTGCTGGATGTCGACGAACGTGGCTTCGATCATCAGGACCGACGTCTGTTGCTGACCATGATCGAGAAATTCGACGGTGGTCCGGTCGGTGTGGACAGCCTGGCGGCGGCGATCAGCGAGGAGCGACACACCATTGAGGACGTGCTTGAGCCTTATCTGATCCAGCAGGGCTACATCATGCGCACGCCTCGGGGCAGGGTGGTTACTCGACATGCATACCTGCACTTTGGGCTGAATATTCCTACGCGAATGACAGAATCATCCGGTAGCACTGATTTTTCTGATCCGAGCGATGAATGACAGATTTATCGGCTGCTTTTGTGGTCCTATCCGCGGACAGGGTCCTGGCGCGCTGGCAATACGACATAATCCGTCAAAAACAGTTGGTGGGGCGGATTGGCAAGCTGAGGAGTTAGCACTAGAGTATGCGCGCGCAAAATGGGGTTGAGCCGTTCGCACATCGTTATCGCGTCTATTACGAAGACACCGATGCGGGTGGCGTGGTGTATTACGTCAATTATCTGAAATTCATGGAACGGGCCCGCACCGAACGGCTGCGCGATCTGGGTTTTGCCCAGTCGTCGCTGGCGCAGCAGAACACGCTGTTCGTGGTCCATTCCGCCGAGGCTCGCTATCACGCGCCGGCCCGTCTGGACGACGAGTTGCGGGTCACCGCGCAAGTGCTTGAATTGAATCGTGCCAGCCTGCGCTTCGTGCAGCAGGTCTGGCGCGAAAGTGACGCAACGCTGCTCTGCGAAGGGCAGTTCCTGGTGGCCTGTGTGCGCGCCGATACTTTCAAACCCCGAGCCATTCCCTCCGAGCTGCGCGCAGCTTTCATCGAGGCGGGTGCCCCGGGTATACATTCAAATGCAGGAGATTAAGCGTGGAAGCTAACGTCGTCGACCATACCTCCATGTGGAGCCTGGTCAGCAATGCCAGCATTGTGGTGCAGCTGGTCATGCTGGTACTGGTTGCCGCATCGGTGACTTCATGGATCATGATTTTTCAGCGCAGCACCATGCTGCGCGCCGGTCGTCGTGCCCTGGAAAGCTTCGAAGAGCGCTTCTGGTCGGGTATCGACCTGTCCAAACTGTATCGTCAAGCGGGCAGCAACCCTGACCCGGATTCGGGCGTCGAGCAGGTGTTCCGTGCCGGCTTCAAGGAGTTTTCCCGTCTGCGTCAGCAGCCTGGTGTCGACCCTGACGCGGTAATGGAAGGTGTCGGTCGTGCCATGCGCGTAGCGATCTCCCGTGAGGAAGAGAAGCTCGAGCAGAGCCTGCCATTCCTCGCCACTGTCGGTTCGACCAGCCCCTACATCGGCCTGTTCGGTACCGTCTGGGGGATCATGAACTCCTTCCGCGGTCTGGCGACCGCGCAACAGGCCACCCTGGCCACGGTTGCACCGGGTATCGCCGAAGCGCTGATCGCTACCGCCATCGGCCTGTTCGCGGCAATTCCTGCGGTTATCGCCTACAACCGTTTCGCTGCACGCAGTGAAGTGCTGATCGGCCGCTACTACACGTTCGCCGACGAGTTCCAGGCCATCCTGCACCGTAAAGTGCACACCAGCGAAGAGTGATCAGGTAAAACCCCATGGCTCGAGTTCGTCAAAAACGCAAGCCGGTCGCCGAGATGAACGTGGTGCCCTACATCGATGTGATGTTGGTACTGCTGGTCATCTTCATGGTGACCGCACCGATGCTTAACCAGGGCGTGAAGGTCGACCTGCCCAAGGTTTCCAGCGAAGCCTTGCCGCAGGACAACAACGTTCAGGTTCTGACCATTTCGATCAAGGCTGACAAGACCTACTTCTGGAACCTTGGCAGCGAAGTCGACACCGAAAAGCAAATGGACAAGGCCATGGCCTTGCCGCAAATGACCGACGCGGTGACCAAGATCATCGCTGCCGGGCGCGATCAGGGCAAACAGACCCAGGTCTTCATCCGTGGCGACAAGTCCGTCGACTACGGCGCGGTCATGGGCGCCATGGGCGGGTTGCAGAAGGCCGGTGTCGGTAACGTTGGCCTGATTACCGAGGCGCCCTGATGCAACAGCGAGAGCCATCCGCCTCGGAAAGTTACTTCTGGCCCAGCGTCTGGGCCGTCGCGCTGCACGTTCTGGTGTTCGGCATGCTGTTCGTCAGTTTTGCGTTCACGCCTGAGTTGCCGCCGTCCAAGCCTATCGTTCAGGCAACCCTGTACCAGCTGAAATCGAAGAGTCAGGCCACCACCCAGACCAATCAGAAGATTGCCGGGGAAGCGAAGAAAACGGCTTCGCGCCAGACCGAAGAAGAGCAGATGGAGCAGAAGAAGGTCGAGCAACTGAAGCAGGAAGCTGTGAAAGCTGCGGAACAAAAGAAAGAAGAGGCTGCTCAAAAAGCCGAAGAGGCGCGCGAGGCCGCAGAGGCCAAGAAAGCCGATGAGGCCAAGAAGGCTGACGAAGCGAAGAAAGCCGAGTCTGCGAAAAAGGCCGAAGAAGCGAAGAAGGCTGAAGAGAAGCAACTGGCTGATATCGCCAAGAAGAAAGCCGAAGACGAAGCCAAGAAAAAGGCTGAAGAAGAGGCCAAGAAGGCGGCGGCAGAAGAAGCCAAGAAACAAGCGGCCGAGGATGCCAAGAAGAAGGCTGCCGAGGACGCGAAGAAGAAAGCCGCTGTCGCTGAAGAAGCGAAGAAAAAAGCAGCAGAGGACGCCAAGAAGAAAGCAGCCGCCGATGCAGCCAAGAAAAAGGCTACAGAAGCAGCGCGCAAGGCGGCGGAAGACAAGAAAGCACAGGCACTGGCCGAGCTGTTGTCCGACACTACCGAGCGTCAGCAGGCTCTGGCGGACGAGCAGGGTGACCAGGTGGCCGGCGACTTCGACGACCTGATTCGCGCCCGTGCAGCCGAAGGCTGGGCTCGACCCCCGTCGGCGCGCAAGAACATGACGGTAGTCCTGCAGATTGGCATGTTGCCGGATGGCACCGTTACGACGGTCACCGTTGCCCGCTCCAGCGGCGATGGGCCGTTCGACGCTTCCGCGGTTGCGGCAGTCAAAAACATTGGTCGTTTGACCGAGATGCAGGGTTTGAAACCGAGCGAATTCAATCCTTATCGTTCATTCAAGATGACATTCACACCTGAGGACCTAGCCTTGTGATTAACCTTCTTAGAGGACTGCTGGTCGTTCTCTGCTGCGCAGCAGGGATGGCCAATGCAGAAGAAAAGAACATCCTGGTAACCAGTGGCAGCGATCGAGCCACGCCGATTGCCGTGGTGCCTTTCGGTCTGCAGGGCGGTAGCGTGTTGCCTGAGGACATGGCTGACATCATCAGTAACGACCTGCGCAACTCAGGTTATTACTCGCCGATCCCGCGCCAGAACATGATCAGCCAGCCGAGTCAGGCCAGCGAAGTGATCTTCCGTGACTGGAAAGCGCTGGGTGCCCAGTACGTGATGGTCGGCAGCATCGTGCCATCGGGCGGTCGCCTGCAGGTGCAATATGCGCTGTTCAACGTTGCTACCGAGCAACAGGTGCTGACCGGCAGCGTTTCCGGCAGCGTCGACCAACTGCGCGATATGTCCCACTACATCGCCGACCAGTCGTTCGAAAAACTCACCGGCATCAAGGGCGCATTCTCCACCCGCATGCTCTATGTGACGGCCGAGCGCTTCTCCACCAACAGCACTCGTTACACTTTGCAACGATCTGACTATGACGGCGCGCGCGCCGTGACCTTGCTGCAATCGCGCGAGCCGATCCTGTCGCCGCGTTTTGCACCGGATGGCAAGCGCATCGCGTATGTGTCCTTCGAGCAGCGTCGCCCGCGTATCTTCGTCCAGCACATCGATACGGGGCGTCGTGAGCAGATCACCAACTTCGAAGGTCTCAATGGCGCGCCAGCCTGGTCGCCGGATGGCAACCGCCTGGCCTTCGTGCTGTCGCGCGACGGCAACCCCGAGATCTACGTGATGGACATGGGTTCGCGTCAGATGACCCGCGTCACCAACAGCCCGGCCATCGATACCGAGCCGTTCTTCGGTAAGGATGGCTCGACGCTGTACTTCACGTCGGACCGTGGCGGCAAGCCACAGATCTACAAAACCACCATTGGCAGCGGCAGTGCCGAGCGTGTGACGTTCGTGGGCAACTACAACGCCAACCCGAAACTTTCCGCCGATGAAAAGACCCTGGTCATGATTCATCGTCAGGACGGTTTCACCAACTTCAAAGTGGCGGCGCAGGATTTGCAGCGTGGCAGTGTAAAAATTCTCACAGAGACCAGTCTTGATGAGTCACCCACTGTTGCGCCCAACGGCACCATGCTAATCTACGCCACCCGCCAGCAGGGCCGGGGAGTCTTGATGCTCGTCTCTCTCAACGGACGCGTGAGGCTCCCGCTTCCTACCGCTCAAGGCGAAGTCAGAGAACCGTCCTGGTCCCCTTACCTGAACTGATGCGGCGCTACACGTTTTACTTAACACACTGGGGTTCATTAGGAGTTTCACGATGGAAATGCTGAAGTTTGGTAAGTTTGCTGCGCTGGCTCTGGCCATGGCCGTAGCTGTAGGTTGCTCCTCGAAAGGCGGCGACAACGCTGGCGAAGGCGCTGTTGATCCAAACGCTGGTTACGGCGCTAACACTGGTGCCGTTGACGGCAGCCTGAGCGAAGAAGCTGCTCTGCGCGCAATCACCACCTTCTACTTCGAATACGACAGCTCGGACCTGAAGCCGGAAGCCATGCGCGCTCTGGACGTTCATGCCAAGGACCTGAAAGGCAACGGCGCTCGCGTCGTTCTGGAAGGTAACACCGACGAGCGTGGTACTCGCGAATACAACATGGCTCTGGGCGAGCGTCGTGCCAAGGCTGTTCAGCGCTACCTGGTGCTGCAAGGCGTTTCCCCAGCTCAGCTGGAACTGGTTTCCTACGGCGAAGAGCGTCCAGTTGCCACCGGCAACGACGAGCAGTCCTGGGCTCAGAACCGTCGCGTCGAACTGCGTAAGTAATTCGATATGCGAGCGTGCCGTCGTGCTGTAACCGTCCTGGCTCTCACGCTGCCTCTCATGGCAGCGGCTGAGGTTCCTGTTGTTGATGACAACGCTGGCTATAACGGCGCAAGCAGTTATCCGCCTGCGGGTTACGGTACGAACGGCGCCTATGCCGGGGGAGGGGTTTCGGCCCCTGCCTCTGCACAGGGCCAGCTTTTCATGCAGTTGCAACAAATGCAGGAACAGATAGAGCGTCAACAGAACACTATCGAGATTCTGCAAAACGAAGTTGCACGTCTGAAACAGGAAGGCCTGGAACGTTACCAGGACCTGGATCGACGTATCTCCAGCGGCGCTGCCCCGGCACCGACCGCGACTCCCGAGAATTCCGCTGACGGTGGTGCTTCTGCGCCGGCCGCCGGCAATACCGCACCGGCAGCCAACCAGCCCGCCGCGAGCAGCGAACCTGGCGATCCAGCGAAGGAAAAGCTCTATTACGACGCTGCCTTCGATTTGATCAAGGCCAAGGATTTCGACAAGGCCAGCCAGGCGTTCAATGCCTTCCTGCGCAAGTACCCCAACAGCCAGTACGCGGGCAACGCCCAGTACTGGTTGGGTGAAGTGAACCTGGCCAAAGGTGACCTGCAAGGTGCCGGCCAGGCATTCGCCAAAGTCAGCCAGTTGTACCCGAAGCACAACAAAGTGCCTGATTCGCTGTACAAGCTGGCCGATGTGGAGCGTCGCCTGGGTCATACCGACCGGGTCAAAGGTATTCTTCAGCAGGTGGTGACCCAATATCCGGGTACCTCGGCTGCACAGTTGGCTCAGCGCGACCTGCAAAAGCTCTGATCCGCACGTTTTAAAAGAAACCCGCGCTTGTCGCGGGTTTTTTCGTTAGAATTTGCGCCCTTTTATGAAACACGCTGCTGCGAATAACGCTATGCCGGGTTCGCAGCGGTGCCTGACGGAGGCGGACAGCCTGTTTAGCTGTTACGCCCGTGGCGACTATGCAAGACACATTACGCATCACCGAAGTTTTTTACTCTTTGCAGGGTGAAACGCGCACCGCTGGGCTGCCCACGGTATTTGTGCGCCTCACCGGCTGCCCCTTGCGCTGCCAATATTGCGACAGCGCCTATGCCTTCAACGGCGGCACCGTACGCACGCTCGACTCGATCCTCGAACAGGTTGCCAGCTTCCGGCCGCGCTACATTTGCGTGACGGGCGGCGAGCCGCTGGCCCAGCCCAATGCCATCCCGCTGCTGAAAAGGCTCTGTGACGCCGGTTACGAGGTTTCCGTGGAAACCAGCGGCTCGATGGACATTGCACCGGTCGATCTGCGCGTCAGTCGCGTTGTGGACCTGAAAACCCCAGGCTCTGCGGAAGTCCACCGCAACCGCTACGAGAATATCGAGCTGCTGACCCCGAACGATCAGGTCAAATTCGTCCTTTGTTCGCGCGAGGACTATGACTGGGCCGTATCGAAGCTGATTCAGTACGGTCTCGACAAGCGTGTCGGCGAAGTTCTGTTTTCGCCTAGCCATCATCAATTGAGCGCAACCGATCTGGCTGACTGGATCGTGGCCGACAACCTGCCGGTTCGTCTGCAGATGCAGTTACACAAACTGCTCTGGAACGACGAGCCGGGACGCTGACAGGAGCTTTTGCAATGAGTGAGAAACGGGCGGTAATTCTATTGTCGGGTGGTCTGGATTCGGCCACCGTGGTCGCCATGGCCAAGGCCGAAGGCTATGACTGCTACACCATGAGCTTCGATTACGGCCAGCGCCATCGCGCCGAGCTGGATGCGGCAGCCCGGGTGGCGCGGGATCTGGGTGCGGTCGAGCACAAGGTCATTGGCCTGAACCTCAACGGCATCGGTGGCTCGGCCCTGACCGACAGCAGCATCGATGTCCCGGAGACCCCAAGCGAGGGCATTCCGGTGACCTACGTGCCGGCGCGCAACACGGTGTTCCTGTCGTTGGCGCTGGGCTGGGCTGAAGTGCTGAATGCGCGCGACATCTTCATCGGCGTCAACGCAGTGGACTATTCCGGCTACCCGGATTGCCGTCCTGAATTTGTCGAGGCGTTCGAGCGCATGGCCAACCTCGCGACCAAGGCCGGGGTAGAAGGCAATGGGTTCCGGATCCAGGCGCCGTTGCAGAACCTGAGCAAGGCGCAGATCGTCCAGGCGGGCATGGCCCGTGGCGTCGACTACAGCCTCACTGTTTCCTGCTATCAGGCGGATGATCAAGGTCGTGCGTGTGGCAAATGCGATAGCTGCCGCCTGCGTGCGGATGGCTTTGCTGCGGCCGGCGTACAGGACCCGACTCGCTATTTTTGAATTATTTTGCGATGGGGTGTTGATTTCCTGTTAGAAATCAGTATTATACGCGCCATCCAACGGGTCGTTAGCTCAGTTGGTAGAGCAGTTGGCTTTTAACCAATTGGTCGTAGGTTCGAATCCTACACGACCCACCATATAAAGTTGGCAGTGTTAAAACCGGAAGTTGGCAGATAGTTGCTGAATGATGGTGGACACGACCGACGGTGAAACACCTGAGAAAGCCCGCGTTCCGATAAGGATCGCGGGCTTTTTCGTTTCTGTCGTTCGCGCTGGTAGTGCATCCCGTGGGCGCAAAGAACCGACACGGCAAACAGTGGGCAGATATTGGTACTGTCCCGTTGTTTGCCGTACCGGTCAGTCAGTCTCAGAGCGTCCAGTTGATCGTGAGCATGGCGTTGCGGGGTTCGCCGTAGAGGCTGTTACCGAAGTCGGTGTTGGAGCTGATGTCCTGGTAGTAGGTCTTGTCGAAGACGTTGTTCAGGTTCAGTCGCACGTGAACGGTCTCCGAAGCCTGATAGCTGGTCATCAGGTCTACCACGGTGTAGGCCTTTTGTTCGATACGGTAGTCGAACGTGGTCAGGTAATCATTGGTGCCTTTGTTGTAGACGGTGTTCTGCCGATACAGGCCGCCACCGATACTCCAGCGACTCAGGTCACCAGGTAGCTGGTAGGTGGTGAACGCCTTGAATATGTGGCGGGGGATGTTGGTGGCGAACAAGCGCCC
Source organism: Pseudomonas sp. 5P_5.1_Bac1 (assembly GCF_025466015.1). Lineage (NCBI taxonomy): Bacteria > Pseudomonadati > Pseudomonadota > Gammaproteobacteria > Pseudomonadales > Pseudomonadaceae > Pseudomonas > Pseudomonas sp. 5P_5.1_Bac1. The sequence goes on from NZ_JANLNX010000059.1 coordinate 116,446, forward strand.
CACGTTGTCTTCGTTGGCGTCTTTTGTATATTTGGCGGCGGAGTAGGTGTAACCCGCCCCCAGTTCCCAGCCGAGCGCCAGGGTGCCGTTGACTTCCAGCTCGATCCCTTCGCTTCGTACTTCACCCGCCGCGTCATAGCAGGTGCCGCCGATCGGCGTGCACTGGATGGGGTTGAGCAATTTGGCGCGGTTCTCCTGATCGATACGGAAGATCGCTGCGCTGGCATTCAGGTTTCCATCAAAGTACTCGCCCTTGATGCCGAGCTCGTAGTTTTTGCCCTTTATCGGCATCAGCGCGTTGTTCTGGGTATCCAGCTCGGTCTGCGGGCGGAAAATATCGGTGTAGCTGACATAGACCGAGTGATGCTGGTCAAGGTCATAAACCGCACCCGCGTAGCGCGTGAGGTTGCGCGTCACTTTGTTTGGCAGGCTGCTGGCTGATGATTTTCCGTTCCACCGGGTATCCACGTCGTGCTCGTACCAGTCCAGGCGCCCACCAAGGATGACTTTCAGCTCATCCGTGATGTTCAGGCGAGTAGTGACGTAGGTGCCTTCCTGTTGAGTGGTGCGATGCTGCGTCCAGGGATTGGCGCTTACGTCGGGCTTGGGGATGCCGGTGGGGTTGTGGAGATCAGTATTGGTCTCGACGTCGATGGGTAGCCCCTTGCCGTTGAACGTGAGGTCTCTCTTGCTGGCGCCCACGACCAGTTCATGGGTGCGACCGAACAGCGAGAAGGGGCCGGTGACGTAGCCGTCATAGCTGCTTTGCCGGTCTTTATAGTCGTATCTGCCGATGTACTGACCGAACTGATCGTAGTTATCGCCCATGCGCTCGGGAAGGGAACCGAGCATGTCCAGTTTTGACCAGCTCTTGCTGGCGGCCAGGAGCATTTTCCAATTGTTGGCGAAACGGTACTCCAGGCGAGTGAACGCTGTGGTGTTGTTCTGATCCCAGTATTCCCATTTGCTGCCCAGGTACGTGGAGCGCTTCAGGTGCAGGTCGCTGCCGTCGGCGGCGACGGGCAAGCCGCCCCAGGCGCTGTTGTGATTGGCATTCTGGTTGGAGGCGCCAAAGGTCAAGGTTGCATCGTCATTCAGGTCGGCTTCGGTGATGGCGTAGAACACCGAGCGTTCGGCGCTGGTGAAGTCCTGGAAGCTGCCCTTGGTCTGATACGCGGTGACCACTCGGCCGCGCAGGGTGCCGCTGTCGTTCAGGGCGTTGGACGCGTCGAACTCGCTGCGATAGTTGTCCCAGCTACCGGCGCTGCCGGTGATGCTGATACGCGGCGTGGCAGTGGGGCGCTTTCGCACCATGTTGATGGCCGCAGCCGGGTTGCCGGAGCCTTGCATCATGCCGGTGGCGCCGCGCACGACTTCCACCCGGTCGAATATCGCCATGTCCGGCGAAGAGTTCATGTCGCGGCTGAGGTAGTGGGACAGATCGTTGGGCAAGCCGTCGGTCATCAGGTTTTCGATGGCGAAGCCGCGGGAGTAGAACGTCGAGCGTTGTGGGCCGTCTTTGGTGATGGCGATGCCGGGCGTGCTTTTGAGCACGTCTTCCAGCGACCTCATGTTCTGGTCGTCCATGCGCTGGCGGGTAATGACCGTGACCGACTGCGGTGTTTCGCGAATCGACAATGACAGCTTGGTCGCGCTCTGCATCGTGCCCGTGGTGTAGGAACCGGTGTTTTCGCTGGTCGACCCCAGTGCCGCGCCAAGTACGTTGGTTGCGCCCAGTTCGAGCGCCCCCGTGCTGTCTTGCGCCTGCACCAGCGAATAGCCGCCACTGCCCAGCGCCACCGCCTCGACGCCGCTGCTCAGCAGCAAACGACGCAGTGCTTCATCCCGCGAATAGTGTCCCTGAACGCCCGGGGACTGTTTGCCCTGCGCCAGGCCCGCATCGAACGAAACACTGATGCCGGCTATCGAGCTGAATTGCGCCACCGCCTGATCGAGGGGGCCGGCGGGAACGTTGAAGTCCAATTCGTGTTCGACGCTGTGCTGTGCCGCCGCCGCCGGACTGATCAGCGTGCTGCCGACACTTGCACCCAGCACCAGGCTCAGCATGGCCAGGTGCACTGCACGTTGCAGCGGGCGGTTGTGGAAGGGGGCGTTGATCAAGCCGGGTTCTGCGGGGTGTGCGTGATGCGGCATGGTGTTTCCTTACGCTCGTTGGCAATGGCGGCGTCTGTGCGCCTCTACTTGGCAAGCCGAACGAGAATCAGAATCACCAACCCCTCAGTGAAATTTTTTACGGTCGACGTCATGCCGCTTCGAGGCGTACCCAGTAGCGGGTAAACCGCCGTAGTCGCAAGGGCAGGGTGAGACGAAGGTTTTCCAGGACGTGGTCGGTGTTGCGCAGGTGAAAGGAGCCGGACACCCGCAACCCGGCCACGGCCGGGTCGCAGCTCAGGTAGCCAGGGCGATAACGTTGCAGTTGCTGCAGAAAGTCATCCAGGCGCCAGCCGTTCACCACCAGTGTGTCGTGCAGCCAGGCATCGGCTTGAGCGGTGGCTGGCATGACCGACCCCAACGCGTCGGCGCTGAAGCTGATCTGCTCACCGGCGTGTACGGTCAGCGTGGTGTCGGGCTGGTTGGCAGGGCGTACCAGGACGGCATGCTCCAGCACGGTCAGCCGGGTCCGATCCTGTTCCTGTTGCACGATAAAGCGTGTGCCAAGCGCCTGCAGGCTGCCTTCAGCCGTGTGCACGATCAACGGCCGGGCGGCCTTGTCCTTGGCGGTCTCGACGAGGATTTCGCCGCTGAGCAGCAAGAGTTCACGCAACTGCTGGCTGTAGCGGATGTTCACCGCCGTGGCGGTATTGAGGTGCAGTTGACTGCCGTCCTCCAGGTGAATGCTGCGTCGCTCTCCGATCCCGGTGCGCTGGTCCGCTGCCCACTGGGGCAGCGGCGTGACCCTCCAGCCCAAGGTGCCGGCGGCGCCCGTGGCCAGCAGCACCGACAGTACTTTCAACACGTCGCGGCGCTTGGCATGCGCGGTTTTGAGAATCGGGCTGCCAATTGCGGGCGCAAGCCGCTCAAGTTTGCCCTGCAGGCGCCCGAGTCGTTCCCAGGCCAGCAGATGGCGCGGGTCGCTCTGCAGCCATCGTTGATGCTCGCGGTGCAGCGACTCATCCGGCGTTCCGGTGCGCAGGTCGACATACCATTGGGCGGCGGCTTCGAGTGTGGCGATATCGAGTCCCGGAGATGCCAAGACTCAATCCTCCATCAGCAGCAGGCACTGGGTGAGGGCGCGCACCGCGTGTTTTGTCACGGTGTTGACCGAGATTTGCAGGCGCTTGCTGATCTCTACGTAGCTGAGCCCGTCGAGGTGGGACATCAGGAACACGTCGCGGGTACGAGTGCCGAGGGCATCGAGCATCTGGTCGACTTCCAGCAGCGACTCGATGATCAGCAGGCGTTCTTCCGGGGAGATATCCAGCGCTTCGGGAATCGCTGCCAGTGTTTCCAGGTAGGCCTGTTCCAGCGAACGGCGGCGGAACATGTCGATCATCAGGCCGCGCGCCACGCGGCTGAGATAAGCCCGTGGTTCGCGAACAACGTCGGCCCTGCGCTGGGTCAGCACACGTAAAAACGTGTCTTGCGCGAGGTCCGCGGCCTGCTCGCTGCAGTTCATGCGCTTGCGTAACCAGCCCTTGAGCCAGCCGTGATGCTCCTCGTAGAGGGTGTGCATCGCTGCGTGATGAACCAGATCGGACATGGGATAACCCGAAGTTACAATTGATAATAAATCTTATTATCTTGAAGCCACGGGGTGTTGGCAAGTTGCCTTCAGTGAGCTGGCCGTGAAGGCAATACAGGCTGGGAGACTTTCAGGCCGGGCCCCGGTGGCCGACTACCGGGTGCCCGAAAGGCTGGATATCACGGTTGTCATTCGTGAATCGACACCTGGTTACGGCCATTTTTCTTCGAGGCGTACAGCGCCTGGTCGGCCCAGGCGATGAGGTCGGCATGGCCTTCCGAGGGCTGGCTGAGGTCCGCGACACCCAGGCTGATGGTGAAGCGAATACTTTGCCCCTCGTGCTGCACTTCCAGCCCCTCGATCGCTTTACGGAATCGCTCGGCGAAGGCGCTCGCACCATGCTTGTCGGTATCCGACAGCACCACGCCGAACTCCTCGCCGCCATAGCGCCCGGCCACATCGGTATCGCGCACATACTCGCGCAGCATCGCGGCGACCTGTTCGATCACCTTGTCGCCCGCCTGATGGCCGTAGGTATCGTTGATGCGCTTGAAGTGGTCGATGTCGAACATCACCAGGCTGGTGTGGTTGCCGTGGCGCTGGTGACGGGCGTAAGCGACTTTCAGGCTGTCTTCCCAGTGGCCGCGGTTGTACAGGCCGGTCAGGCGGTCAGTGCTGGAGAGCTTCTGCAGCTGCGCGTTGGCCGATTGCAGCATGCGCCGGTTGGTGGCGACGTCGGTCACGTCATAGATCACCAGGCAGAAGTGGCTGATGCTGCTGTCGGTGGAGCGCAGCGGGAACAGCGTGGTGTTCTGGTACATGAAGTCTTCCTGCCCGGTTATTGGCTGGTAGTTCTTGAACCGCACCAGATAAGGGCGCTGCTCCCACACCGTGAACGCGGGCGTGCCCAGGGTCGCGACGCTTTCCAGCTTGTGGCTGAACCAGCCGACGTTGACCTCCGGGAAGAGGGTGAAGAACGATTCGCTGTGGGCGTCCTTGGGGGCAACGCCCGAGCGGTTCTCCATGAAGGTGTTCCAGACCTGGACGCGGTAGTCGCGATCGAGCACCACCACGCCGACGTCGATGCTTTGCACGATCGCCAGCAGCCAATGGAACTCGGTCAGATCAATGGGTTTGTTCATGGGTCAGTTCATCAGGTACGCGAGTTTGTGGGTCAGTCGTTCGATGGAGTCTTCGGTGAACAGGAGCAACAGGTCGAAGCGGATATCGTGTCCCTCCAGACCGTAGCTGATCTCCACCGCGAGGGTCTTCTTCCAGCGCTGCTGGTTGACCCGGATCAGTTCCTCGATGCCGGCATGCTGGCCGAGGATCTGCGGGTGACACTGGGAGAACACGACGTCGACCTGCTCGGCGATGCTGCTGAGGCAGGCGCCGATGAGGACGCTGGACAGATCCAGGAGCATTTCCAGGTCGGATGATTCGCTGTTCTGATGCTGCATCAGACGCGCCATGTCGGCGATTTCCGAATCATGGAACATCAGCAGGGCTTCGCCGGCGATACCACCACCGATAAAGCCCTGGCAGACCGCAGTGAGTTGCTTGCAGCGCCCGGCATCGGCCAGGGCCATGTGCAACTCGCCGACTTCGAGTACGTTGACGTTCGGCACCGGCAACTGCACGAAAACCCCGAGCACCTTGGCGATCAGCGCGGCGGCGCGGCCAATGGCGACGTTGACGGTTTCGCGGAACACTTCATTGAAGGTGACGTTGGTGTTGGTCGCCGGACGGTGGCTTTGCGCCGCTTGCCCCGGCAGGCTCATCAGCCCCAGCTCGCCAAGCGTCTGGCGCAGTTCTGCCTGGTCGAAAGGCTTTTGCAGGAACGCCAGGGCGCCCAGTTCGCGGACCCGCCGCACCGCTTCCTGTTGCACATCCCCGGAGATAACGATGACGGCGGCCTTCAGGCCTTCATCGCGCAAGGCGTGAAGCACTTGATAACCGTCCATCTCCGGCATGTTCAGGTCGAGAACCACGACCTGGCCGAGACCTTTGCGAATGGCGTCCATGCATTGATGGCCATTGCTGGCCTGGGTGATCGACACCGGCCAGTCCGCTGGCAGCGCCCGCAGGACCTGCTTGCGGGCAACAGTAGAGTCATCACATACAGTTAAGGTCGTCACTGACACAAATCACGGCTCGTTATCTGGAGTTGTGGAATGATTTCATTATGCCATAACCGTACAAAGCCTACGCTTAATAGATAAGGGAATCACTGATAAGAAAGCATGTGCACATACGGTTTTCCCTGATGCCTGACGTCAGGCTTTGCCGTACCCGGCGTATTCATCATGTGCATGCACAGTTCATACACATTTCGCGATTTTTTGATGAAATCGGCAAAAAAAGCTCGCGATCCCGGCTGGTGGCTCTTCGATGTTTTCGCCACAGCGCAGCCGGATCGACCTCTTCACACTCGCCTCCTTCGTTCTGTCCATCAGGGATTCCCGGTCGGTGTCGGCCCTTTAACCCCGGGAGGTGAAACGTTTGCGTCGATTTGTCGGACAAAGACCTTCGCTGCTGTCAGAGAGACATCAAGGGGTGGTATGTTTCGCCTCAGAATGAAGTCGAAATAGTGGATAGATCATGCCTAAAGCGTCCCATCAAGATTTGCGTCGTGCGTTCCGTAAACTGCTTGCCTCCCCTCGTTGTTACCACACCGCCTCGGTATTCGATCCGATGTCAGCGCGCATTGCCGCCGACCTTGGTTTCGAGGTGGGTATTCTGGGAGGCTCGGTGGCGTCGCTACAGGTATTGGCTGCACCGGATTTTGCCTTGATCACCCTCAGCGAGTTCGCCGAACAGGCCACTCGCATCGGCCGTGTTGCACAACTGCCGTTCATCGCCGATGCCGACCATGGCTACGGTAATGCCCTGAACGTAATGCGCACCGTGATCGAGCTGGAGCGCGCTGGCGTTTCCGCGTTGACCATCGAAGACACCCTGTTGCCGGCCCAGTTCGGCCGCAAGTCCACCGACCTGATCAGCATCGAAGAAGGCGTCGGCAAGGTTCGCGCGGCGCTGGAAGCCCGGGTCGATCAAGAGCTGTCGATCATTGCCCGGACCAATGCCGGAGCGATTCCGACCGAGGAAGTCATTGCTCGCGTCGTGGCCTACCAGAACGCCGGTGCCGACGGCGTGTGCATGGTCGGCATCCGCGATTTCGAGCACCTGGAAGAGATTGCCCGTCACGTCACCGTTCCGCTCATGCTGGTCACCTACGGCAACCCGCAACTGCACGATGACGTGCGTCTCGCCGAGCTTGGCGTGCGCATTGCCGTTGACGGCCATGGCGCCTATTTCGCCGCGATCAAGGCGACCTACGACTGCCTGCGCGAGCAGCGGCGCATTACCAGCTCCGCCTCCGACCTGAGCGCGACGGAGCTGACGCACACCTACACCCAGCCAAATGACTACATCGTCTGGGCGCGTGAGTTCATGGACGTCAACGAGTAAGACGCTTCGTTGTCTCGGGCGCGAGGATTGCCAGGTCGCACGTCCTCGCGTCCGATGCTGTAGTAGGCAAGGCCCGCATTGGCCATGTGCGCCGGTTCGAACAGGTTGCGTCCGTCGAAGATCACCTGATCGAGCAGGCGCTGCCTGACCAGTTCGCTGTCCAGGACTTTGAAGTCCTCCCACTCGGTGACGATCACCAACGCGTTGGCGCCTTTCAGCGCATCCTCCTTGTTGTCCAGCAACTCCAGATCACTGCGCTCACCGTAGCGACGACGCGCTTCGTGCCGTGCTTGCGGGTCGAAGGCGCGGACTTTCGCGCCGGCCTGCCATAGCGCCTGCAGGAGTACCTGGCTGGGTGCTTCGCGCATATCGTCGGTATTGGGTTTGAAGGCCAGGCCCCACACGGCGAACGTCTTGTCGGACAGGTCTGCGTTGTAATGCTGGAGAATCTTTTCGAACAGGCGATGTTTCTGTCGCTGATTGATGGCATCCACCGCTTGCAACAGACGGGGCTGGTAGTCGTGTCGCTCGGCCATCCGCTGCAGGGCCGTCAGGTCCTTGGGAAAGCACGAGCCGCCAAAGCCGCAGCCGGCATAGATGAAGTCGTAGCCGATACGCGGGTCCGAGCCAATACCGCGGCGCACGGCTTCGATGTCCGCGCCCAGGTGTTCGGCGAGATTGGCCATTTCGTTCATGAACGAGATCTTTGTCGCCAGCATGCAGTTGGCCGCGTACTTGCTCAGCTCGGCGCTGCGGGCGTCCATGCTGATGAAGGTGTCGTGATTGCGGCTGAAGGGGCTGAACAGTTCCTTCAACAGGGCCAGCGTCGCGGTGCTGGCGCCACCGATGATGACCCGGTCGGGGCGCATGCAGTCGATGACCGCCGAGCCTTCCTTGAGAAACTCCGGGTTGCTGACCACGTCCAGTTGCGCGGCGCTGTCCGGGCGCAGGCTGATCAGGCGGGCCTTGATGGCATCGACGGTGCCGACCGGCGAGGTGGATTTGTTGACGATGATTTTCTCACCGTGGGCGTGCCGGGCGATGGCGTCCGCGACCGCGAAGACCTGACGCAGGTCGGCGCTGCCATCGGCCAGTGGCGGGGTGCCCACAGCGATGAATATCACGCTGGCGGCTTCGATGGCGGGCACCGCGTCGGTGCTGAACAGTAGGCGGGAACTGGCCAGGCCTTTGTGCAGCAGTGCCGGCAGGCCAGGCTCGAAGATCGGGCAATGGCCACGGGATAGCGCGTCAACGCGTTCGGCATCGACATCCACGCAGCACACCCAGTGTCCAACTTCGGCCAGGCAGGCGGCCAGGGTCAAACCAACATAACCGGTACCAAACACAGCAAGTTTCATACGAAGCTCCGTTATCAGGCCGATGCTGTTCCTCCTGCCCGGGCAGGCAGGGCATGGCCTGAACATGTCAGCGTCCGATGACAGTTATGTGAGTGTCTGGCGGGGTTGTGAGGTGGATTCTAGGGCGTTGGTTGCCGGCATCGGATTTGGCCTCGGAAACAGGCTACGAAATGCGTCGAGTTTTCCAGCGTATCGGTGGCGGATTCCTGAGCTTTTTGCCCGCGATCGCGGTGCTAACCTCCTGGCCCTTGATGCCCGGTACGCAACGTCCGGGTGGTTTTCTCCACTGTCTGGACCTCTTCATGAAAAAGATACTGGTTGCACTCGCTGGCGTTGTTGCGCTCGGTGCTGCTGGCTGTGCGTGGATCACATGGCACACCGGCAAATCAATGCCGACACGGATGGATGCGCTGCTTGAGCATGCCAACCAGCAATTGCAGGTAGCGCTGGGGCACGAGGGGGAGGCAAAAATCGAGCTGCTTTGGAGTGCCTTTCATACCTTCAGTGCCGATGCCCGTTACCGGGTGACCTACGAGTCGGTGGGCCAGGACCCTGTTCAACTGGAGTTCGTTGATCGTATCGAGTACGGGCCGTTACCGTGGTCGAGGGTGAAGCGCATGCAACTGATGCCAGTGATGGCTACAAGCAATTTCTCATTGGTCAAAACCGAAGGCTCCGCGACCTGGTTTTCCGCCAGTAAAGGGGAGGTTCCGTTGCGTGGGGGTATCAGCGTCAATTACGAAGAAACCATCAACACTCACGTCGAGTTCGCGCCGTTCGAGATCACGGAACAGGATTATTCGCTGACGTCCAGCGGAGGAAGTTTGCTCCTGCACTCGGCTCAAGGTGACGACACCGTGGCTATTTCCGGCGAGATGGAGCGCCTCAGGATACATCTGAAGAGTGAGAACATCCGCAGCGTATATGTCTATCTCGCGGGAATAGGTGTGAATGCTCACTTGGGAACAGGTCTTCAGGGGCTGCGGACCGGTTGGCTGAAAGTCGGTTCGACGGATGTCGGATTTCAATCTGCCGGTAGGACTTTATCGCTTGGCCGGGCCGCGTTCCATGATGAGTATCAGGTTGCCGAGGACGGGTATTCGAGGAGGCAGATAGTCGTTGCTCCGAATATCCGGCTGGCTGGTTGGCCGTATGGCAGCGCTCGGCTGGCGTGGCGTGTCGAAGGTCTGGACCCGGCGGCGCTCAAAGGATTTTTGCAGGGACGGCGCTCGGGAGTGTGGGGCACTATGAACGCGGTAGATGTTGCCGAGACAAATGGAGCAGATACCGATCCGAAAGGGTTGTTGAGCGAATCGGACGATCGGCTTGAAGCAGCCATGCTCAAGCTGCTGACGAACAGGCCGAAATTCGTAATCGAAGAGTTGTCATTCAAAACGAGCGAGGGAGAGAGTCGGGCGGACATGTCTGTTCAATTTCGTCGGCTGGACGATGACCGTATTTCCTTTGCTGACTTGATTGAGCAGATGCCTGAGTCGGGCAATGTCAATCTCGAGATCTCCAAATCGACTATCGATGAGTGGGCGCGTCCCTTCAACCTCGGCAGGCTCACTGCGGACACCATGCGCGGAGCGTTCAACAGTCGAACCTTGTGGGAGATACTTTCAAGCGAGGCTGAGCGGAGTCCTTTTCTGGAAGTAGTGGACGACAGCATTCTGATGAAGCTGCAACTTAGCCCACCTGATGATGTGGATCTCAATGGCAAGAAGATGACAAGGGAGGAGTTCTTGAGAACGATCTGGATAGATATGGCCAGACGATCGCTGTCCGCATTGCACTGAATCCCGCAGCATAAATGCTACTCTCGCCGCCTTGAAGGCCCGGACCCTGGTGTCCGGGCTTTCTTTTCCAAGGAACGCAACTGGATCACTTCATGAAGAAAACACTGGTAGTTATCGGCGGGCTGGCTGTAATGGTCGCGGCGACCTGGACGTCGATCGCGTGGTACACCGGCCAGCAACTGCCCGCGCAGTTGAACGCTGCCCTGGCCGACGTCAATCGCCAACTGGACGTGGCCATGGGCACTCAAATGCAGGGCAAGGTGGAACTGCTTTCCCTGGAGTCGCATAAGTTCACCAGCCTCGCCCGCTATCGGGTGACCCTCAGCGACCCGGACGGAGAGTCGGTGGCGCTGGATTTCGTCGATCACATCGAGCACGGGCCTTTCCCGTGGTCGCGGCTCAAGCAGTTGCAACTTGCACCCGTGATGGCTGCGAGTACTTACGCGCTTGAGAAAACCGACAAGACCGAGAAATGGTTCGCCGCCGCAGGTGATCAACTGCCGTTGGGCGGCAGCATGAGCCTGAGTTATGGCGGTGCCGTGCGCACCAACCTCAAGCTGGCGCCGCTGGAAGTGAAGGGCGAGGAGGGCGTGATGTTCTCGTTTTCCGGTCTGACGCTGCAGATCGACACCGATGCCCATGGCGATGAGCTGCGCTTCGGGGCTGCCATGGAGCACCTGACCCTGACGCAAGGCGACGGTTCGACACTGGACTTCGGCCTGAAGGACCTTACCTTCGCCGCTGACATGAGCAAGAGCCGTTACGGCTTCTATACCGGTTCTTATGTGGCCGACCTGGGAGAGGTGTCGGTTGTCTACGATGGCCAGCCGTCGCTGAAGTTCGGCCTGGACCTGCGTGACACCTACCGCATTGAGAACGATGGTCTGGCGCTCAAGGGTGTGTATCAGGTTTCCGATATCAGCTATGCCGGCAAACCGCTGGGCAGCGCACGCATGGGCTGGAGCGTGCAGCGCCTGAATCCCGAGGCAATCGGCAAACTGGTGAGTTGGTATGAGCAACATATGCCGGAACTGGAAGCCATTGCCCTGGAACAGTCCGATGGTGCCCAGCTTCTGAACGATCCGCTGTTGAAGGATGTATTGCAGGGCGTGCTGGCCGGCCAGCCACGGGTAGCGTTGGAGGAACTGTCGTTCAAGACGGCCAATGGCGAAAGCCGCGTTGACCTCGCTGTCGACCTCGCCGGTGTGGCGCTGGCGGACCTGCCGCCGGAGCAGGCGCTGGCCCAATCGATCAAGTCGGTCCAGGCCAATCTGAAGATTTCCAAGCCAATGATCGGTGATATCGCGGCCCTGCGTGCGACGCTGGATGGCCTGGATGCCGACTCGATCCGGCAGGCGTCGGCAGCGGGCGAGATGGTCGGCATGATGGCCTTGCAAACCCAGATGGCGACGGTGCAGGGTGACAACATCCTGATGCACCTGGGTTACGCCGACGGCCTGGTGGACTTCAACGGGCAGAAAATGACCGTTGAGCAGTTCGATACCTTCGTCCGGGGACGTGCCGGACTGCTGACCGGTGCTGCTCAGTAATCACCTTGCTACGCGGGCGACGTGTCGAGCGTCGCCCGCTCGCTTTATCGGGCAAAAATCTCTTTAGAATTCATCCGATTATCTGTAGCCTTCGGCGACTCATAAAACCGAGGTCGCAGCGGACTTTTGCCAAGAATGCAAAGGCCAAGCTGTTACCCGATTTGTCCGTGCCCGATGATACACTCGACTTACGCGCATCAGCGCCAGCAGGTCTTGCGAACATGACGCAGATTTCCGAACGCCTTCTGGTCCAGGCCCATCTGGACGCCAAGCAGCCCAAGCCGCTCACGCCTGAACAAGAGGCCGAATACCGTGCCGCCATCGCCGCCGAACTCAAGGCGCAGGATGCGGTGCTCGTCGCCCACTACTATTGCGATCCGGTGATCCAGGCGCTGGCCGAGGAAACCGGTGGTTGCGTGGCCGACTCCCTGGAGATGGCCCGCTTCGGCAAGAACCACTCGGCCAAGACCGTGCTGGTGGCCGGCGTGCGCTTCATGGGCGAGACCGCGAAGATCCTCACTCCCGAAAAACGCATCCTGATGCCGACCCTCGACGCCACCTGCTCCCTCGATCTGGGCTGCCCCGTGGACGAGTTCTCGGCCTTCTGCGACAAGCATCCGGAGCGCACCGTGGTGGTGTATGCCAACACTTCGGCGGCAGTGAAGGCCCGTGCCGACTGGGTGGTGACCTCCAGTTGCGCGCTGGAAATCGTCGAAAGCCTGATGGACAACGGCGAGACCTTCATCTGGGCACCGGACCAGCACCTGGGCAACTACATCCAGAAGCAGACCGGCGCCGACATGCTGATGTGGGATGGTGCGTGCATCGTTCACGAAGAATTCAAGTCGCGACAACTGGCCGATATCAAGGCCCTGTATCCGGACGCCGCGATTCTGGTGCACCCTGAATCGCCGGCCGCCGTCATCGAGCTGGCTGACGCCGTGGGCTCCACCAGCCAGTTGATCGCCGCCGCGCAACGCATGCCGAACAAGAAGTTTGTGGTCGCAACCGATCGCGGCATCTTCTACAAGATGCAGCAGCTGTGCCCCGACAAAGAGTTCATCGAAGCGCCGACCGCCGGCAACGGCGCGACCTGCCGCAGTTGCGCGCACTGCCCTTGGATGGCGATGAACACGCTTGAGCGCACCTTGCAGTGCCTGCGTGAAGGGACGAACGAGATTTTCGTGGAACCGGCATTGATTCCGCAGGCGATCAAGCCGTTGCAGCGGATGCTGGACTTTACCCAGGCCGCGCGGCTGAAGTTGTCCGGTAACGCTTGAGTCTTTCAGGGCTGCTCGGCAGCCCTTCACAGGATTTGCGCCAACCTCGTGTCGAGGCGGGCTCAAATCCTGTGGATCGAGGCCACAGGCCTCAGCGCATCATGTCCTTGACCATTCGTTGCTGCTCCAGCAAATCCCGTTGACGGGCGTCGATCCGCGACGCGAGCTGGAAGTTGGTGCCCGCCCGGCGTTTGGCGTAATCCAGTTGTTGCAGCGCCTGGTCGAAATCACCGGTGAGGGCGAAGAACTCGGCGCGTGCCTGGTGCAGCCCGATGGTGTTGCCTGAAAGCCCGCGGGCTTCGGCCAGGTCGTACCAGATATCCGGGTCGTCGCCACGGTTCTTGATCAAGGCTTCCAGCGCTTTTTCGGCTTCGGCGGGTTTGTTCTGCTTGAGCAGCAGGTCGGCCCGAACTTGTTGCAGCGGATAGTTGCCCGGATAGAGCTGGCGCATCTTGTCGACCCGTTGCTGAGCATCGGCCAGGCGGTTGTTGGTGATGTCCAGGTCGATCTGGGTCAGGTTGTAGGTGATGTCGTTGGGTGATTTGGCCAGCAGCGGCTTGAGGTTTTCCCGCGCTTCATTGAGTTGGCCGCCCTTGATCTGTGCCAGCGCCAGACCGTAGCGCGCAGCATCGAGGTTGGGGGTTTCATCCAGCAGGGCGCGGAAGCGCTTGGCCGCGAGGCCGGGCGTCCCCTCATAGAACAGTTGCACCCGGGCACGCATCAACTGATAACGCAGGCTGTCTTCGGTGCCGCCGGCAGGGGCCTGTTCGGCGCGGTTGCGGGTGTCGGCGATACGCGACTCGGTCACCGGGTGGGTCAGCAGGAATTCCGGCGGCTTGGCGTCGAAGCGGTACTGGCGCATCAGTCGCTCGAACATGGACGGCATGTTGCGCGGGTCGTAGCCGGCTTTTTCCAGGTTGAGGATGCCGATACGGTCGGCTTCCTGTTCGTTCTGGCGGGAGAATCGCCGCTGTTCCTGGATGGCCGCCGCCTGGGTGCCGGCGATGGCGGCGATACCGGCGTCACCCGCGCCAGAAGCGGCAATCACGATGCCCGCCAGCAGGGCGGCCATCATCGGCAGTTGCATGCGCTGCTGGGCTTCGACGCCGCGGGCGAAGTGGCGTTGCGACAAGTGCGCGAGTTCGTGGGCCAGTACCGAGACATATTCGCCCTCGGTCTGGGCATTGAGGAACAGGCCGCCGTTGACGCCGACGATCCCGCCGGGAGCGGCGAAGGCGTTCAGGTCGGGGCTGTTGATCAGGATGAACTCCAGGCGGCGGTCCTGCAGTTGGCTGGTTTCGGCAAGACGGTAGACGCTGGACTCGACGTAATCCTTGAGCTGTGGGTCCGACAACTGGCTGACATTGCCGCGCAACAAGCTCAGCCAGGCCCGGCCCAGTTGGTGTTCCTGCTGCGGAGAGACAATGGCAGAGCTGGCGTCGCCAAGTGACGGCAGGTCGTCGGCGTGGCTCGGAAGCGCCAGCAGGCAGGCCAGTGTCAGCAAGGTAGGGCGCAGAAAATTCATGCACGAAGCTCTGGTCGACAAAGAGCCTTACTGTAGCCGCCTCGCACGGTTGCGACCAGTGGCGGTATTCTGCGAGGCTTGCCTGCGCCGCATGCCAGCGCTGTCTGGCCGGCTGGTTTTTCTGGAGAGTTTTGATGACTGACACCTTGCACCACGATGCCGAACTGGACGCCAGTGGCCTCAACTGTCCACTGCCGTTGCTCAAGGCCAAGCTGGAGCTGAATCGCCTTGCGTGCGGCGCGGTGCTCAAGGTGATTGCCACCGATGCTGGCTCGCAGCGTGACTTCCGCACTTTTGCCAGGCTAGCCGGTCATACGCTGCTGCTCGATACCGCCGAGGGCGGGGTCTACACCTATTGGCTGAAGAAGGCCTGAGTTTCTTTCCCACCCAAGGATCGTCGATGTTCAAAGTGCTACGCAGTTGGCTGCACCGCTATTTCTCGGACGAGGAAGCCGTGGTGTTGGCGGTCCTGTTGTTTCTCGGGTTCACCGCCGTATTGACCCTGGGCGGCATGCTGGCCCCGGTGCTGGCGGGCATGGTCCTCGCGTTTCTCATGCAGGGGCTGGTGAACGCCCTGGAGCGTCTGCGCGTGCCCAGCAAGGTCGCGGTGGGTTTGGTTTTCACCCTATTCATGGGGGCGCTGGGCGTGTTCCTGCTGGTGTTGGTGCCGTTGCTCTGGCATCAACTGATCACGCTGTTCAACGAGTTGCCGGGCATGCTCGGCAAATGGCAGTCGCTGCTTCTGCTGCTGCCTGAGCGCTACCCGCACCTGGTGTCTGATGACCAGGTGCTGCAGGCCATCGAAGCCATGCGCGGGGAAATCGGCAAGTTCGGCCAGTGGGCGTTGACCTTCTCGTTGTCGAGCCTGCCGCTGCTGGTCAATGTGATGATCTACCTGGTGCTGGTGCCGATCCTGGTGTTCTTCTTCCTCAAGGACCGCGAGACCATTGCGCGCTGGGTCAGCGGCTATCTGCCGCAGGAGCGCGCGCTGATGACGCGGGTGGCCGAGGAGATGAACCGGCAGATCGCCAATTACATTCGCGGCAAGGGTATCGAGATTCTGATTTGCGGCGTGGCGACCTACATTGCCTTCGTTGCCCTTGGACTCAACTACGCGGCGTTGCTGGCGCTGCTGGTGGGGCTGTCGGTGGTGGTGCCTTACGTCGGTGCGGTGGTGGTGACCGTGCCGGTCACCCTGATCGCGTTGTTCCAGTGGGGATGGGGCGACCAGTTCATCTACCTGATGGCCGTCTACGCGATCATCCAGGCCCTGGATGGCAACGTGCTGGTGCCCTTGCTGTTTTCCGAAGCAGTGAGCCTGCACCCGGTGGTGATCATCTGCGCGGTGCTGCTGTTCGGCGGGTTGTGGGGGTTCTGGGGGATCTTCTTCGCCATTCCGCTGGCGACGCTGTTCAAGGCCGTGCTGGATGCCTGGCCACGGCGTGAGCCCGCGGTGGCACCGTTGCTCTGAAACAAGACGGGGCATGTTCGACATGCCCCGTTTGATATTCACGCCTTGTTCAATTCTTCCGCTGCGGCCAGTACCGCGGCCACGTGGCCCGGCACTTTCACGCCGCGCCATTCCTTGCGCAGCACGCCGTTTTTGTCGATCAGGAAGGTGCTGCGGTCCACGCCCAGGTATTCCTTGCCGTAGAGCTTCTTCAGCTTGATCACGTCGAACAGTTGGCAGATGGCCTCGTCCTTGTCGCTGATCAGCTCGAAGGGGAATCCCTGCTTGGCCTTGAAGTTCTCGTGGGACTTGATGCCATCACGGGAAACGCCGAATACCTCGGTGTTGGCGGCCTGGAAGGCAGCGTACTGGTCGCGGAAGTCCTGGCCTTCGGTGGTGCAACCCGGCGTGCTGTCCTTCGGATAGAAATACAGCACCACCTGACGGCCTTTCAGCGCGGCAAGGCTGACCTGCTGGCCGCTGGTGGCCAGCGCCTGAAAATCGGCGATGGGTTGGTCGAGTTCAACGGCCATGGGCAATCTTCCTTACATCGGGTTCTGTGGGCGCCAGGGTTCGATCAGCGCATCGAGGTTGAGCGCGTCGGCGAAGTCCAGGAACTGGTCACGCAGCCAGCTGATCTGGGTGCCGGCCGGCAGGGTGACGGTGAACGTGGCATTGAGCATGGTGCCGCCGGTCTGCGGAGCCTGATAGGTATCGCAGGTCAGGCTTTCCAGCTCGACATTGTGGTCGATGAAGAACTGGCACAGCTCATTGACGATGTCGGGGCGGTAGGCGGCACTGACATAGGCGACATACGGCAGCGACAGCGGACGCACTTCCAGGTCGGCGCTGCGCACCACGTTGACGATGAAGCCGTGCTTTTTCGCCAGGCTCGGCAGCGCGCCCTCGAAGCGCGCCAGGGCATCCCAGTTGCCGGTGATCTGCAGGATCAGCGCGCTGCATTCGCCGTGGCGGCTCAGGCGGGAGGTCACCACCGAGCAGCGACTGTCGTTGCTGGCCCGGCAAAGGATGTTGGTCAGTTCCATCGGGCTTGGGCCCAAAGCACTGACGACAAGGAATTGTTCGCGGACGGTGGGGGTGGACATAGCATTCCTAAAGCGATGAGCGGTCGGTACTTGACGGGGTGAACAGGCTGTTCAGCGTGCTCCCGGGCCTCTGGATCGAGGCGGCGGACACTGTCGGGGCACGTTGTCGGCAGCCCGGCAGGCCGCTATGTACCGATCAAAGGACGAAGGGTAGCGAAAATGGCCGCCGAGGGGAATGCTCTGCCCGCCTGCGTCGCTTGTGCAAGCCCGATGGCGCCAGTACCATTACCGCTCTCTTTTTCCGGCAGGAGCAGCTTCATGATTGCGGGCAGTATGGTGGCATTGGTCACACCCATGGATGCACAAGGGCGTCTGGACTGGGACAGCCTCAGCAAACTCGTGGACTTCCACCTGCAGAACGGTACCCATGCCATCGTCGCAGTCGGCACCACCGGCGAGTCGGCGACCCTCGATGTCGAAGAACACATCCAGGTCATCGAATTCGTGGTCAAGCGCGTCAATGGTCGCATCCCGGTTATCGCCGGTACCGGTGCGAACTCCACCAGCGAAGCCGTGCACCTGACCCAGAACGCCAAGAATGCCGGCGCCGATGCCTGCCTGCTGGTGGTGCCGTACTACAACAAGCCGACCCAGGAAGGCCTGTACCAGCACTTCAAGCACATCGCCGAAGCTGTCGACATCCCGCAGATTCTCTACAACGTTCCCGGCCGCACCTCCTGCGACATGCAGGCCGAGACCGTGATCCGCCTGTCCACCGTGCCGAACATCATCGGTATCAAGGAAGCCACCGGCGACCTGAAGCGTGCCAAGGCCATCATCGACGGCGTGAGCGAAGACTTCCTCGTGCTGTCCGGCGATGATCCGACCGCTGTCGAACTGATCCTGCTGGGCGGCAAGGGCAACATCTCGGTGACCGCCAACGTCGCCCCGCGTGAAATGGCCGACCTGTGCAACGCTGCACTCGAAGGCAAGGCTGACGAAGCCCGCGCCATCAACGAAAAACTGATGCCACTGCACAAGCACCTGTTCATCGAAGCCAACCCGATTCCGGTGAAGTGGGCTTTGGTTGAAATGGGCCTGATGCACCAAGGCATCCGCCTGCCGCTGACCTGGCTGAGCGACTCCTGTCACGATACGGTACGCCAGGCCATGCGCCAGTGCGGCCTGCAGTTTTAATTGAGGACGTACACCGCATGAAGCGATTGGCTGGTCTTTCCGCCCTTGCCCTGATCATTTCCAGCACCAGCGGTTGCGCTTGGCTCTGGGGCGAGGACGGGTATTTCCGTGACCGTGGCAGCGACTACCTGGAGGCCACTCAAAAGCCGCCCATGCAGTTGCCGCCTGATGTGAGCAACGTCAAGCGTCTCGACCCTCTGCTGCCGATCCCGCGCAACGTCGCGGACGACAACGTCAAGGGTGAATACGAAGTTCCGCGTCCGCTGCCGCTTGCGGCCAGCGCCGACGCTACCGATTTCAGCCTGCAGAAGAGCGGCGCCGCTCGTTGGGTCCTGGCCCAGCGCGCTCCGGCCGAAGTCTGGCCGGTTGCCCGCCAGTTCTTCGAGGACAACGGTTTCCGTATCGCCGAAGAGCGTCCGCAGACGGGTGAGTTCAACACCACCTGGCAGCGTTTCGACGAGCTTTCCGCCTCCATGGCCGAGCGCCTGGGTGGTGCCGCCAGCAGCCGCGACAACGAGGTCCGCGCGCGGGTCCGTATCGAGCCAGGCGTGCAGCGCAACACCAGTGAAGTCTATGTGGTGACCGTCGAGCGTGCCGCCGGCAGCAGTGCCGAGCAGGAATTCCCGGCCCGTTCGACCAACACCGGCGTCGACGCCGTACTGGTCGACGAAATGCTTGCCAGCATGACCCGCAGCGCCGAGAAGGGCGGTTCGGTGTCCTTGCTCGCGGCCCGTGATTTCGATGCACCTAGCCGTGTCAGCCTGAGCGAAGACGGTAGTGGCAACCCGGTTCTGAACCTCGGTGCCGATCTCGATCGCGCCTGGTCCAGTGTCGGTCGTGCCCTGGAGCACGGCGAATGGCGCGTTGAAGACATCAACCGCAGCCTGGGCTTGTACTACATCAACCTGGCCGAGAAAGCCGAGCCGAAAAGCGAGCCTGGTTTCTTCAGCCGCGTCTTCGGCAGTGCGCCGAGCAAGGAAGAGATCGAAGCCCGTGCCGAGCGCTATCAGGTTCGCCTGAGCAAGGTGGGCGACAGCGTCCAGGTTACCGTCGAGAAGAACATCAACACCGTGGCCCCGGCCGATGTGGCCCGTCGCGTACTGAGCGTCATTCAGGACAACCTGGGTTAAGTGCGCTTCGCGGTACTTGGAAGCGGCAGCCAGGGAAATGGCACGCTGATCAGCAGTGGCGACACGCACGTACTGGTCGATTGCGGATTTTCCCTGCGTGAAACCGAGCGGCGCCTGGCGCGGCTCGGTGTATCGCCAGACATATTGAGCGCCGTGCTGGTGACTCACGAACATGCCGATCATGTGCATGGGGTGGGGTTGCTGGCACGGCGCTACAATGTTCCGGTCTATCTCAGTCGCGGCACGTTGCGCGGGTTGCGCAAACCGCTGGAGGCGACGGGGTTTCTCGCGGCGAACGATACGTTCGACGTGGGCGCCCTCAGCATTCGTGCAGTGGGTGTGACGCATGATGCGCTGGAGCCTTTGCAGTACGTGTTCACGGATGGTCGACGGCGCCTCGGCGTGTTGACCGATCTGGGCTCGTATGACACGACATTACTGGACCATTACCGGGGCCTGGATGCCCTGCTGATCGAAGCCAACCATTGCCGTGACCTTCTGGCACGGGGGCATTACCCGCACTTTCTCAAGCTGCGGGTTGGCGGCGATTACGGACATTTGAACAACCATCAGGCCGCGCGCCTGGTGGCGGAGTTGGGGTGGGAAAATCTGCAGCACCTGGTGCTGGCCCACCTCAGCAGCAAGAACAACCTGCCACAGCTGGCCCGGCAATGTTTCGTCGATACCCTTGGGTGCGACCCGGACTGGCTGCAAGTGGCCAACCAGGATTGTGGGCTCGACTGGCGCGAAATCGTCTAGCCCCCTCTCATTTAGCAAGCGGAGCCCATCATGGAAAAACGTGAAGAACTCTACCGCGGCAAAGCCAAGTCGGTTTACAAGACCGACGACGCTGACCGCTTGATCCTGCTGTTCCGCAACGACACCTCTGCCTTCGACGGCAAGCGTATCGAACAGCTCGACCGCAAAGGCATGGTGAACAACAAGTTCAACGCCTTCATCATGCAGAAACTGGAAGAAGCCGGTATTCCGACCCAGTTCGACAAACTACTGGGCGACAACGAATGTCTGGTCAAGAAGCTCGACATGATTCCGGTCGAGTGCGTGGTGCGTAACTTCGCTGCTGGCAGCCTGGTCAAGCGCCTGGGCGTCGAGGAAGGCATCAAGCTGGAGCCTTCCACCTTCGAGCTGTTCCTCAAGGACGATGCGAAGGGTGACCCGTTCATCAACGAATCCCACGTTGTTGCCTTCGGCTGGGGCACCGCCGAACAACTGGTGAAAATGAAAGCCCTGTCGTTGAAGGTCAACGAAGTGCTGAGCAAGCTGTTCGACGACGCCGGCCTGCTGCTGGTGGACTTCAAGCTGGAGTTCGGCGTATTCCACGGCGAAATCGTCCTGGGTGACGAGTTCAGCCCGGATGGTTGCCGCCTGTGGGACAAGGAAACCCGCAAAAAGATGGACAAGGACCGCTTCCGCCAAGGCCTCGGTGATGTGATCGAAGCCTACGAAGAAGTCGCAAAACGCCTGGGCGTGCCGCTGTAATTCGGCACGTTCGCGCAAGCATCTGAAAGCACGCGATTTTTTTCATCCAGGGGCTTCGCCTTTGGCAAAAGTGCTGGTATGATGCGCGCCATTGGAGAGATGCCGGAGTGGCCGAACGGGACGGATTCGAAATCCGTTGTACTGGCGACAGTACCTAGGGTTCAAATCCCTATCTCTCCGCCATACATGTAGTACGCGAAGCCCCTGAAAACGTTGAAGTTTTCAGGGGCTTTTGCGTTTTTAGCTACTACGCTAGGGCATTTTTTGGGCATCTACTCACCTCGTCAGGCCGTCTCGGGACTGCTTGGGCCATCGAGTGAATCCTCCTCGCTATAGATGAAAGGCCTACTCAGCCAGTTGTCTCTTATGACATAGTGCCACTACTTCGCAGCGTTAGCTTGATGGTTAGTGCGGCATGGGTTAACCTGCATGTTAAGGAGTCGGCATGAAGCTACATACACTTACACGGACGTATATCCTCGAAAAAGCGGGGATCGACACCTCTAAGATCGTTGCGATCAATGGGAACCCGTCGTGGGTGCCAGCTATGATTCTTCCTGCCTCGGGACTCCCCGAAAAGTCGATTTTCATCAGATCGGTGATAGCCGCAGTCGACGAGAACACCAAGCGAGGTCATTTCCTGATGATGGTGGATGCCATTTTCAGCGGCATGATGCTTGAGGATTTTTCTGACCATTTTGCCAATAGTGTTGTCAAGTACAAGGTGGCGCATAGCTTCAAGCACGCGGGAAAGACCGAGAATTTGCGTGAGTTGAAGCATGGCAGCAAAGATAGGATTTACCTGTATCCATATACAGGACGGAATGGGCGCTACGTTTTTTTCTTCGAAGCAGCGCACAAGAATCAACAACACACTGAACCTGGGGTCAAGGATCGTGCAGAAGAATCTATCAAAAGAATCCTAGCTGATAAATTTTTGTAATCTTTAAGGTCTCAACATGAACAACTTTGATATTTCCCAACAAATTGCTGAAGATGCCGAGATTTTTGGATTCGCACGTCGCGCGGCTGCTGTTTTCGAAATTAGACGCATTATGCAAAGCAAAGGGCTTAAAAATATCGACATTGCTGAGAGACTTGGTGTCTCGGAGGCCAACATTTCCAGATGGCTTCGAGGCGACCAAAACCTTAAATTGGATACCATCTATTCGCTTGCCGATGCTGTGCAGGAAAAACTGAATATCTGCTTTGGAGAGTCGCTTGGTAAGAGAGAGTCTGCCTCGATGCGATTTTCTGATGCAGAGTCTTGGACGATTGGTGTCGGAGTGAGTTGTAATGATGAAGATTTCGATTTTTTCCGTGAGCCTTCGATTTCTGTAAATCACGAAATTTTTAGTTATGCACTGGCTGCGGAGGTTGAAGAGTATGAAAGCTTCTGCGCTTTCAATCAATAAAGTTGAATTTGTCCATATCAATGTTGAGGCGAACAGTAATTTTCAAGGTGAAAAATCACCTGAACTTCATCAGCTTGATTTTGACTTTGATGGTATTACTTTCAAGCGTAGGATGAGTCTCCAGTATGATAAGGATAAGTCCGATGATCCGAGAAGCTTTCTTTTTGGGCTGAACATTATACTCTCACGCGACGACGATGACGTTGCGAATCCGTTGCTGCCTTATAATGTTGATGTAAAGGCTGTGGCTTATATGCGCTATAATGCAGATAAGTTGACAGGTATGGAGAGGTTTCGAGCTATCCGCGCGACTGGTTATTCAGTACTTTATGGGGCAATACGGGAAATGGTTTCGAACCTGACCGCGAGAGGCCCCAATGGTATGTGGTCGTTTCCTGCTGCTGACTTCAATCTTGCTGCTCATGAAGAAGCGCAAAGAGATGAAGCTCGGCGGCAAGAACATCTACAGCAACAAACGAAGATCATTGAGAAAAAGTCTCCAAGACGAGTCAAAAAGGTCAAGCCTGATGCTTGACCTTTGATCCCATATTTAATTACCTCATATCACTAAATCCCATCATTTTAGAAACGATATCAGCCATGCTTTTGGTGTCTGATGAGATCCAGCGTCCGTAGTGTTTGCGGACCATCGTTGTGTCACTGTGGCCGAGTTGGCGGGCCACCCACTCGATCGGGACATAGCTCGATAGCGCTTGGCTTGCGAAGGTGTGGCGTGCCTGGTTCGCGCCTCGGTGGCGGATGCCAGCCTTACGCAGATGATCGGTGAACCACTCGCTGAGCACCCGACCGTTCCAGAGCAGGCCGCTGGTTGAGCGGTGGAACAGGAAGCGCACCCGTTCGTGCTTCTTCGTGATGTTGTCCCGCTGCACGACGGTGATTTGCACTGGCTCGATGTTGGCCGCGTCGGCCATGATGGCTTTCATCAGTTCCAGGGCTGGGGCTATCAGTTCGATGGTGCGTATGCGTGCCTTCTCCTTCGGTACCTTGAATTCGCCGGCGACCTGGGCACGACGAACTGTCAGGGTGCCGGCGACCAGGTCGACGTCATCAGATCCGACCGCGATGAGCTCGGACAGGGACAGCCCGGCCCAACAGTTGAATACGATCATCCGGCTATCCTCTACGCGTTCCGGGTCGGCTATGGCGATCCGCTCGATCTCGGCGCGGGTGAACGGGTCCGCGAACTCGGTATCGTTGTCGGACTGAATATTCTCGATGCGCTCCAGCGGATTGAGCTTGACGATCTCGTCGCTGAAAGCGTCGGCCCAGACGCCCCTTACAACAGTGAATATGTCATTCACTGTTTTCGGTTTGAATCCGGAGGTAAGTAGTTCCGCCTGGAACAGTTCCAGTTCGCTCTTGGTGATGCTCGCGATAGTACGACCGGTGAACTTCTTCCTTACATGCTCGGACTTGCTTTTATAGTTCAGGTAAGTGCTGTGTGCCTTTTTGACTTTGGCAACTCGCAGCCAGTTATCGATGCCTTCATCAACAGTGCGCGCGGCGGGTGCTTTCGGTTCTTCCTGCTGCGCCTTCAGCCATTTCGAGTCGGGAAAGTGCGCTGCGTAGTCGAAGCGGTTTTCTTTGATCTCGGCCAGAATTGTTCTTCGCTTGTTGTCGGCGTAGTTGATCGAAGCCTTGTTGATCTTGGTGACATTGCGGAGCGGCTCTCGGCGGCGCTCGCCTTCAAACATGAAGGCGATCCGCAGGAGGTTGCCGTTGATTTCGACGCCTGTTGGCAAGGCGTCGATACCTGGTGGGAGCTTTTCTTTCATGGATGGCCG
Organism: Pseudomonas sp. 5P_5.1_Bac1; assembly: GCF_025466015.1. Lineage (NCBI taxonomy): Bacteria > Pseudomonadati > Pseudomonadota > Gammaproteobacteria > Pseudomonadales > Pseudomonadaceae > Pseudomonas > Pseudomonas sp. 5P_5.1_Bac1. The sequence goes on from NZ_JANLNX010000059.1 coordinate 140,675, forward strand.
GCCATCCATTTTTCAATTTCAAGCCGGTTGTAAACAAGGACGTTAGCTGGATCAGTGCGCCATTGTTTGCCTTCCAGCCAGATACCGCGTTCGCGATACTTGCGTACCGCCTCGGTGCTCAGTCCGAAGATAGGGAACAGAAGTTCCTTGCGTATCCATGTTGCGGGGCTGATCAGAAGTTGGAGCGTCTCGCCTGCTTTTGGCGGAACTTCATTGACGGAACTTACTTGTTGCTTTGCCATGTGGTGTCTCCGGCTTATCGCAGGGGGCGCAGGCCGTTCGCCTGCTGAAGTTTCTTGGCGGCCTGGTTGGCCATGACGGATTCCCAGTGAGCGTTCATGCGCTGCTGGCGAGTCCGGCTGCATTTCGTGTGGCGTCCAACTGTCCTCGGCTTCCCGCAGATATCGCATATGACGTTCAGGTCGAGGGTGTAGGTGGCTAGGCGTGGCCTGTTCGAAGGTGGGTTGCTCATGGCGCGATCCTCTGGAATTCCACAACCCATACCCATGGGTTCGAATCCCAGTCGCCGCCAGTGGATTGCCAAAGGCCCGCGAACCCATGGATCGCCGCAGCCTTGCATTCATGTCGTGAGGGCGATATCTCAAGATGCTTGCGGCATATGGAGGCATCGACACCCTCGGCTTCTGCCTGCTCGGCGGTGATGCTGTGCAGCTGTTCGATCCGGATGCTGGAGATCTCCAACACGATGCGGCTGGCCCAACGAGGCATGTGGATGGAGGGTCTGCATTTGCCCTGGGCGATCATCGAGCATCCGGTTTGCCTGAGGCTGTCATCCGCCGGATAGTAAATGGGCTCGCCCTGGCTCAAGTTCCGGGGTGCGACCCCATCGACCTGGGCGTCTGCTGCCCAGGTTTCTCTCACCCACAGTCGGGCTCCACGCTGGCCGTAAGGGCAGGCGCCAAACACTCCCACCTTGGTGGCGCATTCCTCCTCGCTTTTGCCATACACAGCAAAACCATATCGAGGGTGATGCTGGGCAACGGCAACCCAGGGTTCGGATTGTCCTGGATACTCCAGGCGGGGGATCTGCCCGCCTTTTACTGGGCGCCTGGTCACCGTCTTTCGGCCATCCAAGATGGCGCGCACCATCTCTCCGCTGAAAAGGATCGGTCGCTCAGCTCTCACGCTGCACCTCCTGCGCCAGTTGGCGGAGACGTACCAGTTCGGTATCGGTCTGCGCGCGCTCTGCACAGCGGTCCAGGCTCTCAAGAGCCGCAAGCAACAGAGCAATGGCCTTTACCAGTAGCGTTCGAGGCTCGCCTGGTTCGACCTCCCAGAGGCAGATGGCGCTGAGGTGCTCCCAGTCCGGGTCGGTGCCCGTGGCCAGCAATGCGTGCACCACTCCATATGCAGCAAGTTCGTTGGTGCCGTATTGGTCGTCATGATCTGCGGTATAGCCTTTAGCGATCTGACGCCGGCGTTCCAGCAGAACGTCCATGGCGGCGCGCTGCCAGATTGGGGGATCCTGGTCCAGCAGTGCGCTGGTTTCTTTCATCAGATCTGTGAGGTTGCTATCGGAGGCGTCGCCGAGTTGGAGCCAGTGCTCCAGCAGTGAGGCGAGTTCGGCCAGTTGGAGATTGAGGGACGTGCTCGCGGTGGACAATTCTCGCGCAGCATCGACGATCATGTCTGGCTCGCTGTGCCCGTCGATGCCCAGGGCTTGGCAGATTTCGCCAATGGTGGCGGCGAATGCCAGCATTGCCCATTTGTTCGACTCGGCTTCAGTGGCGCAAGGCTGGCCGCCCTCCGCTTTTTGGCAGCGCCCGACCGCAGCAGCTGCGCAGGGAGCAGCTACGTGCAGAATGTTGAGGTCGGGCTGCTCGCCCTCCGCTTTGTCTAGGTCTTGCGCGGCCGTCGCAGCTGTGGTGGCCTTGAGTTGGTCGCGCTCGATTTCAAGTAACTCGTTCTGGCGCCAGGCGCAGTGGATTAGGTCCACCAGTTCGCTGATCGCCGCCTGCTTCGATTTTCGCTCGAAGCGCACGATCATTGAGCGCCGGTCGTTCCCGCCATGGATTTCGAATGTGCTCATGCTGCCTCCCGCTGAGCCACGCTCAGGCCAACCGCGACCGGCCGCACCCAGATCGGCATGCTGCTGAGCATGAAAGTCTCGCCCTGGGCGGCGAGCAATAGAGTCGTGCCCATGACATGGGCGATTGCTTCGGCCGCGGCCGGGGGCACTGCGTTGCCGATGCGTTCGCGCCAGGCTTGGTCGCTCAGGCCATCCAGCTCCAACTGTTCCTCTGGCTCGACCAGGCTCTGCAGTGCAGCCAGTTCCAGCGTGGTGAAGGGGCGGTGCCATGTGCCGTCCAGCGATTCGATAACGCAGGTGAGGCGGTCGTTTGCCTCGGGCAGACGCGGGTCGGCAACGCTCCACCGGCCGTTGTCGTGCATGGCGCTGGCGGATACGGCTCCGGCCGGTGTGGCCCAAGGCACGACGCCGTAATGTCCTCCAGTCAGGTAGGCATCACCCTTGCCCCGGTTCAGGCCGGGCCGGGGATCGGCGATGGAGAGGGCTCCGCTGGCAACTTGCTGGGAGCCGGTGACTGTGCCGGCGGTCTGGCCCATGCTGACGACGTTCAGCTTCCTGCTCGATGCGTTGGAGTGCCAGTTGTGATACCGAGGATCCTGTACCGCAAAGGCGCCCTGGCCCGTGGTGCTGCCGGCAATGACAGTGCCGGCGGCGCTGTCGTATGGCGTGACCAGGTACTTGCCGAAGCCACGGCCCGAACGCCGCGGATCCGCCACGCTGAAGGTGCCTTGACCGGGGCTTTTGACGCCTATGACCGCACCGCTTGTGTCTTCCCAGCGGCGCACGCCGTACTGCTGGTACTGCAGGGCCCCGGCCTTGGCGCGTGGATCTGCAACGGAGAACTTCCCGTTCGTTGGTCGTGAGCTGCCCGCCACCGTACCGATCGATTCCGTCCACTGGTTCACGCCCAAGTAGCCGGCGAAGGCTTCGGGCACGATTACGAAGTCGCGCAGGTGCCCGTCCTGGATCTGCAGGTCGTTGAGACTGCGCCAGTCCTTCCCGGCCTCGACCAATGCCAGCCGAACCCAGGTCTTCCACTGCAGTGCTGGCACGCGGTGCATCGGTCCTGCAGCGGCGACGTCGCCGGCCAAGGGCATGCGGCCGAGGATGTCGCCGACAGCGCGCAAGTTCTTCTGCTCTGGCTCGTAGAGGAACGGCGGCACCTTCTCGATGTGACGTGCGACCAGCAGGAAGCGCTTACGGCTCTGGGCCAAGTGTCCGATGCGGCCACAGTCGTGGGTAGTCTCGGCCACTGCGTAGCCGAAGCTGGATAGCAGGCTGTTAATCTGGTCCAGCAGGTGCCGGCCGCGGGATGCAAGCCGCGGCACGTTCTCGAAGACGAGCAAGGGCACCGGATCGTCGGCCCACGCTTCGCCGAACAGCCAGATGCAACGGAGCGTCAGCTCGTTAAGCGCCTGGTACTTGGGCGTCAGGCTCATCTTCTCGGATAGCAGCCCGCTCGCGCCCTTGCACGGAGAGCTGATGAACACCGCGTCCGGGCGCTGGCCGCCGGCTGCCCGGCGGATATCTTCAGGGGTAGCCTCGCGCCAACCTAGTGGTGGCTCCTTGCCGTGGAAGCGGATGTACTGATCGCGGGTGAACAGGTCCAGCAGCGTGCCTTTCACGCCGCTGAGGTGCTCGAAGTCAGCCAGCCCGGCCGGGTCGACGTCAACGCCGCCGAGGCATTGCCACTCGCCCTGCAGGTTGCCCACCACTGGCTTGGCGCGGTTGAAGCCCTTGGCGCCGCCGCCCAGGCCACAGCACATGTGGAAGTGTTTGAGGACGTGCTTGCGGAGAGTCATGCTGCGGTCCCTGCCTTTACAGAGGCCGGGGAGCGACGCACTTGGGCGAGAATGAGTTCAGCCAGGCGCAACAGGCCGGTGGCCTCGGTTTCGGCGCGATCTCCCCAGTTGCCTGTTCCTTTCATTGCGCTCCAAGTTCGCTGGGCGAGCTGCAGGGTCTCGGCAGCCTGAGTGACGAGTCGATGGTCGTCCGCGGTAACAGCCAGACCGGTGTAAGCAGCGATCCGTTTTTCCAGCTCGGTGATAGTCCCCAGCAGGGCAGCTTTCATCTGCAGGTGCTGCCGCTGCTCTTTCTCCCGGTCCACTGCTCGTTCGGCCAGGGCGCTGTCGAGCGTCTGTAGGCGTTGCCAGTTCATAGCGTCCCGCTTTTCGAGACCTTCTGCGTAGCCTTTTTCGTAGGCGCGTTGGCGAGCCTTCGCGAACAGGAAGGGAAGGAACGCCATGGTGAAGATCCACGCGACTGCGGCGAGCAAGGTGTAGTGCTGTACTTGCATGTGCTGTGCTCCAAATGCAAAGCCGCCACCGAGGTTGTGTGAGAGTCGGTAGCGGATGTGGTGCCCCTGATGGCCGGGGCCGCCTATTGCTAAGCGGTCTGCGCTTCCAGCGCGTCGAGGTACTTGGCGAGGTCGGTCAGGTAAACGACGTACTGGGCCCGCGCTGAGTTGTGCAGCTTGGTCAGCTTCAGCTTGATCGCCCCGTCCCTGACCAACTCCCTGAAGCGTCGATCCGTGCGGATGTGCGGGAAGTAGTGCTCCCGCACCGCGGCCATGGAAGGGCAGGGGGTGGTCCATTGCTGACGGAGCTGATTGAGGGTGCTGGTCATGCGCACTCCCCGTGCCCCTCCGCCGAAGGCCAGAGCTTGGCGCGGACTTGGGCTGAGAGGTTTTCCTTGTCTGCTCCGCATGCGACTGCGCAGATCTCGCCGGTGTTGTTGGTGATCACTGCGGCAAATGGCGTGTTCGGCCAAGGCGTGGGGCTGATGTAGACGAGATGGCCGATTGGCAACATGGCGCTGACATGATCGTGTGCATCCATCAGGGCAAGCGCCTTCTGGACGTACTCAGTGCGGCCGTTGGCCAACTCCTGGATGAAGTCGCGCAGGTGTTGGTATTTGGCCGTGTCGCCGCGTTGCAGCGTCAGCTTGCCGGTCGTGTCGCCCACAGCAACTTCCAGGTGCACGGCGTCGGTTTCGAGCGTGGCCTGGATGGTTGCAGTGGAAAGTGACTCGGGCCGGCGGACCTGGCAGGTGGCGGTGCCACCGTTCTCCAGTACATGCTGCAGGAGCATGACGTTAGCGAGTGGGACGATGTGGTTGCTCATGCGACCACCTGCTGTGCAGGAATAGCCGTGGCGAAACCGCTTGGGCTGATAACGACCATCAGGCCGGTGCGGTGTTGCAAGGCAGTTACCACTGACCGGCTACTGCTCGCGGTGGGGTGCAAGAGGATCTTGCAGGGTGAAATGTGCTGTGCTCTGTTCATTATTCGTACTCGGTGAGAGGAGATACGAACAGAAAATTAGTATTAGTGGTTTATTCTGTCAATAGCTTTGCTGTTATTTGCTGTTTTTCTGACGGTCAGCTACAAAAAAGCCCGCTCTCGGCGGGCTTCCTTCATAGATCTACGATTTTTCGCCGGGCTCTTCCGTAGATGCGCCAGGTCTCATCGATCTTGATCACGCGATCTGGCAATGCGGGATTGGTCGCGAAAAGGTAGACCGTTCCACCCTCAATGTTGATTTGGCGTAAGGTCGCCGCTTGCTCATTTGGTGCGCTAGCCAGCACGAAATCTCCCGACTTCCATGGCATTGACGGATCAATTACCACTTTGTCACCTGATGCAAAGTCAGGCTCCATGCTCTTACCTTCTACTCGCACAATGAACGACCCGGGGCCGGAAGCTCCTCCGGCCTCGACCCACTCCTGTACTTCCTCCTCTGAGAACCCGTCCTTTGCATCGCAAAAGGCGCCCACTTGTACATATCCGATCACAGGCAGCAGCCTCCCCGCCGGTCCTATCTCCGTAGTGTTCAGATGTAAACCCTTTCCTAGGGCAGTACTTAACACCGAACTGTTAGCAGTCGTGTCCAGAGTCTCTGCTAACCGAGGGCTGATGCTCTCGGGAGCAACACGTAGAACGCGACTGAGGCTAAGAAGCGCGGGGAGATTGAGGGCGATTTTTCCAGTCATGTACTGGCTGACTGCACTTTGGCCGGCCCAGCCGCAAGCTTCGGCGACCTTCTCCTGGTTAAGGGAGCGGTCCTCTGCTTTGCGAGCTTTGTAGGCAGCCTGGAGGCGGGCTGCTTCTTCTGCGATGTAAGGGGCTTTGGTCTTCATGCGACGATGCTATAAGGGTTACTGATATGCCTCAAACAGCATTGGTGTTTTTTTCTTGCGTGAATTTAATGAGTCGAACTAATATGTGGTCGCGGTCCATCCATGGGAGTCGACAATGTCTATTCAATTTGGGACCCCGTTACGTGAATACGTGAAGGGCAGAAGTCAGGTTGAGGTTGCTGAAGAGCTGGGTGTCACCCAGGGCGCAATCTCACAGATGCTGCTCAGCGGACGTGATGTCCGTGTAGTTATTGATGGCAACGGGAAGGCGGAAGGCTATGAATTACGTCGGGTGGGTAGCAGGCGAAAGCAGCTAGCCGCCTGAAACAGGTGCCGACCTGGGGACTCTCACCTCCCCAGGCCAGCGACGACAGAGCACAAGCACATGCACATCGGTCGTGGTCGTAGGATAGGGCGTGCCCGTTCCTCTGGCTACACCGTAAATAAGGATTTTACGGTTATGAGTCGCACAGATCTTTTGCCGGGCGCAGGCCCGGTGCTGACCTTGCGTCAGGCGCTCTATCGCGCCGGGCGTGACTTCACGGGCGGCTTTACTCGCCTGGCATTCGAAATGGTCCTGGATCAGGACACCCTTCAGAAGAAACTCAACCTCGATGAGGAACGCCGCTGGCTCAATCCCGATGAGCTGGAAGACGTGATCCGGTTAACGTCTGATCCGCGGTTGTTGGACGCCTTGGTGCGTCCTGCAGGAGCGGTGTGGTATCGACCTGAACCAGTTCCCGCGACCAACGAAGCCCTTCGGGCCGTCGGGAAGCTCCTGGACGAGGCCGGCGAATTCGTTGGCACGATGCACGACGGCGCCGCGGACAACATCTGGGAGCTGCACGAAGTCCAGTTGCTGGAGCAGCGCGGCATGGATGTCATCCGGCAGGTGCTCGCGATCATGGCCGGGGCACGCAAGGCTATGGAGGACGGAGCCCATGGCTGACAGTGTTGATATGGCCAATGAGCTGGATGACTTCTTGTTGGGGCTGGCTCTGAAGCGCCAGGCGCTCAAGGTTCACAGCCACAGTGCGCAACTCTGCGAGGATTGCGACGGTCCCATCCCGGTCGCTCGTCAACTGGCGGCGGTCGGGTGCGAAACCTGCATCGACTGCCAGGATCTGCGGGAGCGTCGGCGATGACTGGCCGCAAGAAGAATTCGACTGCCGAATGGGCCCGGCGCTACATCGATTCATTTGGCTTGGCGCTGGTACCCATTGAGCCAGGGCAGAAAGGCCCGAAAGGCGAGGGCTGGAACAAGCCTGGCGGGTACTTTACCGACGCGGACGCGGCTGAACAGTTCTGGTCGCAAAACCCCAAGCACAACCTCGGCGTTGTGCTTGGGCCGAGTCGTGTCTGCTCGCTCGACGTCGATGATGTCGAGCTGACCCGCCGAGTATTTCAGCAGGTGCTGGATCTGGAGCTGGATACCTTGGCCGATGCCTACCCGACAGTGGTCGGTAATCCCACACGGTTCAGGGTTCTGTTTCGTGTCCCGGATGGCGTCGAGCTGACCCGCCATTCTCTGGTATGGCCAAGTCAGGCAGACCCTGACGGATCGATCCTGAAGGCGCTGATGCTTCAGGTTAGAGCCGCTGCGGACGCGGGTCAGACGGAGAGGGAGGCGGCCTTGCGCCTCGCTGCAGAACCCTTCAAGAAAATCACGGTGTTCGAGTTGCGCGGTGGCCTGGTGCAGGACGTCTTGCCGCCGTCCATTCATCCCGGTACCGGAAAACCCTACACTTGGCGAAAACCGCCATCGCCCGATGGCCTGCCTGATCTTCCCCAGGCGTTGCTCGATATCTGGCAGGGATGGGACCAATTCAAGCCTGCAGGTGAGCAGGCTTGCCCGTGGTTGCCCAAGAGCGCTCCAGCACCTGCAGCGGCGCCGAAGCCTCGACCGGCTGTTGAACGGTCAGGCCCAGACCTGCCTCCGGTTATTCCTGAGTTCAACCGCTGCCACGACTTGGCGACTTTGATCGAGGCCCACGGATACAAGCGCGTGGGAAACAAGTGGCTATGCCCCCAGAGCAGCAGTGGGCTGCCAGGAGTAACGATCACCGAGGACAAGCTGTACTCGCATCACAGCTCTGATCCGCTGAACAACGGTCACAAGAATGATGCCTTCGACGTGTTCTGCATTCTGGAGCACAACGGGGACAGTCGCGAGGCGACGCGGGCGGCTGCGCGGCTGCTGGGACTGGATGCCAAGTCGCGGCCGCCCGAACCTCCTCCGCTGGGCGAGGCAGTTCGGCCTGATGTCGCCACTCCGATTTCCTCGGACGTTGCCGCGGACCTTCCCCACGCCCCTTCCGGTGAGCGCCCGGCGTCTGCCCCCAGTGCGCCGGGTCCAGCGTCTGCACATGAGACCCTTCCCGACGCCCCTTCCCGTGAGTGGCCAGAAGACGACTATGGACCCGACGCACACACACTCGGGGGCGCGGGGGGCTTTCGCATAACTGAGCGTGAATTGCTTCGGGATTTTGTGGTGGTCTATGGCTCGGACGTGGCGTGGGATTGCGTGCGGGGCCGCATGATCAAACTGTCGGCCATTCGCGAAGCGGTGGGACGAACCTCGTACAAGTGGTGGCAGGAAAGTGAGCATCGGCGGATGGCTCAGGATGTGGTATTCGACCCCACTGAAACATGCAATCCGATGATGTTGAACCTGTTCGATGGGTTCCATGCGGAGCGTGATCCGCGAGGGAAGGAGGGGTGTAGCTTGATCCTGAAACACTTGGGCTTGCTGTGTAACCATCGGGCGGACGAGTACCGTTTTCTGCTCCAATGGATCGCCTATCCACTTCAAAATCCGGGCGCCAAGATGGCCACAGCGGTCGTGATGTTTGGCGCCGAAGGTCCTGGTAAGAGCCTGCTGTGGGAGAGGGTCGTACGGGAAATCTATGGCACCTACGGCACCACGATTGGGCAGGCGCAACTGGAGAGTCAATTCACAGGATGGCAAAGCCGTAAGTTGTTCGCCTTGGCCGAGGAGGTTGTGAGTCGAGAGGAGATGCGTCACTACAAGGGCGTGCTGAAGCACCTGGTGACGGGCGAGACACTGCAGATCAACGAGAAAAACATGCCGGTGCGAGAGGAGCGGAATCACCTGAACTTCGTGTTCCTGTCCAACTCGACCGTACCGCTGGCCCTGGATGATGGGGATCGACGTTACCTAGTGCTGTATGTGGACCGAGTGCCGCCGAAGGAGTACTTCGAGGCGCTGGTCAAAGAGATCGAAACCGGGGGCATCGCAGCATTCTATGAATACCTGATGGGCCTCGACTTAACGGACTTTAGCCCGCATACCAAGCCCCCGCTTAACGAAGAGAAACAGGGCTTGATCGACGGAAGCCTGCCAGCACCGCGCTACTTTGTTCGCCGTTGGCTCGCTGGGGAGACAGAGTTTCCGGTTACTGCTGCCGTCACGCAGGAGGACCTGTGGCGGGCATTCTGCCGATGGTGTGATGGGGCGAACGAGTTCAAGCGAAGGCAACGCGACTTTACCCAAGAGGCCGTGAGGGACTTGAGGCAGTCACGAAATGACATCAAATATCCGACCCAGAATGATGCGTTCATTACCAAGCGTATCTATATAACACCGGCGTTTCTCGCTGAGAAAGACACGCTTGGGCGCGACTGGGCCGGTAAGGCCGGGCTAGAGTGCCGTAAGTTCACGACCGCGTTTGAACGGTATGCCGTAGCGCCGGAGGGAGGATTTTGATTCCGACATTCCGACAACATTCCGACAGTGATTCAGACGCTGATGTGCCCAATGAATACGGGCATTCCGACATTCCGACAGACTTTTTGAGATAGCCCATGTGCGCGTGCGCACACCTATCCACGTAAGGCTTTCTCAAAATATCCGTCGGATTGTCTGAAACAGTATTCAACTAATTGATTTTAAAGGCTTTAACGATTCAGACAGATTTCCGACGAAGTTCCGACATCAACCATAAGCGTAGGAAGGCAGAAAAATGGCTGTTTACACCGTAGAAAATGGACAACTCAAACGTGTTGCTGAGTGCTTGGCGGAGTACTCCGGGGTGGCCTGGGAAGATGGCCAGGATGGAGGTGAATTCCTGGCCTCGATGGGGTTCAGTAATTGGGATGGTGTTGAGGGTGCATACCACCTATACCAACGGATAGATGGGGATAGCGGGGTTTTGCCTGGCGTATTCCATGTGTTCGATGTTGTAGCTCATGAGTCAATTCCGGATTTCATTCTCGTCGGCGACCATCTCCCTGATTATCTGGCGGTTATGGCGATGATCGATCCACTCGCCAAGCGGTCGTATGCGCTGCACGCGGAGATCGCTGCTGAGCAAGAAAGAATTCGGCGGGGGTGAGCTGTGATTCTTTCGGACATCGACCAACTGATGATCCATTGGGCAGAACAGCGAGCCCAGCTCGGCCAATCCAGCCTGGGCAGCCAGATGGGAAGCATCATGGAGTGGAAAGGGGCCGCGCCGCGGGGTGCTGCTGCTGGATCTCGCATCCTGATCGCTGGCGCAGGGTTGGACCATGCAGCAGCGGAAGTTGAAGCGGCGGTGGCTGAATTGGAACGTCGGGACAAGCGCGGCGAAGTGCTGGCGCGGCTTGCCACCTTTCGGTACCTGCATGGCGCAACAATCCGGGAGCAGATGCGGGAGGTCGGATTGGCCGAGCACGCCGAGCGCACCTATTGGAACTGGGTGAAGGCGCTGCACCTGCAGGTGTCGCGAATCCTGGTCAGCCGGATCGGGCCGAATCGTAGCAATACCGTTCGTCGGGTTGGTATGCGCCGAGCGTGCGCCGAAGGTGCGTCGAAGTAGCGTCAAGGTGACGAACCGAAAATAGGCCCTTTTCGGTTTTTCAGTTCACCGGTAAAAAGGCGCCACGATATGACAAGTGCGTTTAGGCGCTACCCCAACAAGCACAGTGTTGTGCAAGCCGCTTCGGATGGTCGGAGCAACGAGAACCCTGCCAGATGGCGGGGTTTTCTTTTTTCAGCACTGTGCTTTCTGACCTGAGAGGACCGTATGACCAACGAGCAACAAGCGTTAATCGAGATGCCCCTGTGGATGGTGATCGTGCTGTCCCTGGTCGGCGGGGTGTCAGGTGAGACATGGCGTGCGGACAAGGCGGGCGTTCACGGCTGGGCGCTGGTTCGCCGGGTTGCGCTGCGCTCTGGAGCCTGCATCGTTTGCGGTATGGCAACACTGATGCTGTTGCACTCTGCCGGGCTGACGATCTGGGCTGCTGGCGCGTTTGGCTGCCTTACCGCAGTGGCGGGTGCAGACGTAGCTGTTGCCCTGTATGAACGCTGGGCGGCGAAGCGGATTGGCGTTTGTGATGTGCCGCCACCCAGCCGCTTGGACTCGGACAGTTGATTTTGTTAATAACTGCGTGCTTCCAGATAGGTTTGTAGTGTGATTTCATAGGGCCATCATTCGGCAGGGAAAGTCATGATGTCCGTGAGCAAAATGAATACAGTCGGTTTTGATGCGATCAAGGTGTTTACGAAGCTGCACCTGGGCTCTACGGTCCATGGTGGACCTAAAGCGTTGCCAAACGGCGATGCTTTTTATATCACTTGTGAAAAGACGAAATACCGAGTCGTTGTCTTGATCCAAGAGGATTCACCTGGGCAGTTTTATATTGCTTCAGTAGATTTGAAAGATCCCGATGCAGAATCCAAACTTGCCCCGGACGTGTTTCCTGTCGACCAGCTCACGGTTGAACTCGTTCTGACCTATATGGAGCAGGGGTTCGCCAAGTAAGGGTACTTATTCATAAGCTCGGAGGGCGCAATACCCTCCGATTCAAAGGATCAGGTAGTAGTAATTTCTTTTGCCAGTCATCGCGAGTTCTCGCATCAACGATTGGCTCATTGCATCCCAGAATCCACCATTATTTTTGCCCTACTGCATGGCTACGCTGCCGTGAGCGGCTGGGTGGTGAAATCTGGGTCCTCCCCTGGCCCCGCCCCCTACACGGGTGCGCAGACTCGCGGATTCCCTGTAGCTGAGGTTTCGACAGGGATGTCCGTCTTTTCAAGGACTTAGTGATGGGCAAGACAGTCAGCAAGCTCGAACTGGGTGAGATCGTTGGTCGCGACGAACGCACCCTGAGCCGGTGGCAGAAGGAAGGCATGCCGGTAATCGAGTTCGGCGTCGGTCGCGGCAACGAAAACCAGTACGACACCCAAGCGGTGATCGAGTGGCTGATGCGCCAGGCTGCGCTCAACGGCAAGAAGGAAACCACCCGCGACCGGCTCGACCGTATCCGCGGCGACCGCGAGGAGCTGGCGCTGGCCAAGGACCTGGGCGAAGTCGTGATTGAGGCGGAAATGGTCGAGCGCTTTGAAGCGGTCATCACCGGCGCCAAGATCGAGCTGCTGAACACATTCCCTGATGAGCTGGCGGCAAGCCTGTCCGCCCGCTACGGCGTGCAAGTCGACGACCAACTGATCCGCGAACCCATCGAATCAATACTGAGGAGGCTGTCCGCGTATGGCGAGGACGACGATCTCGCTGGGGATCCTGACGAGCCGGACGACGAGGAGGGCTCTGAAGAAGACGGCGAGTAAAGCCATGGGGCGGGTGTGTCGCAAGTGGGCCCCGCCGCCACGTATGACCATCATCCAGTGGGCGGCCAAGCACCGCTGGCTCGCATCCGAAGAGTCGGCCACTCCGGGTAAATACCGCTTCGACATCACCCCGCATTTGATTTGGCCAGGCGGCCCGCTTGAGGCGTTGGACGACCCGAATGTGGCCGAGATCGTGGGGCGCAAGTCCGCCCAGGTGGCCTGGACTTCGGGCGTGCTGGGCAACGCAATCGGCAAGTGGATTGACCTGGACCCGTCCCCGATCCTGATCCTGTTCCCCAAGGCAGAAGCCGCCAAGCAGTACGTGGCGGAAAAGCTGGAGCCGATGATCGAAGCGACCAGGCGCTTGCGCAAGAAGGTCGACTTGCGCAGTCGCAAGCTGCAGCAGCGCCAGGACTTCAAGCGCTTCCCTGGAGGCTTCCTGAAAATGGTCGGCTCCAACAGTCCGGCCAGTGTGAAGTCGACGCCGGTACCGCGGGTCGCCATCGAAGAGCCCGACGACTGCAACCTGAACCTGCGGGGGCAGGGGGACAGCATCAAGCTGGCGAAGGAGCGCCTCAAGACCTTCCGGCGTTCGAAGATCATCATCGGCGGCACCCCGACGATTAAGGGCCTGTCCGCCATCGACGCCGAGCTTGAGCTGTCGGACAAGCGCGTGGGGCTGGTTCCCTGTCACGGCTGCGGCCAGTCGCATGCGCTGAGCTTCGAGCACCTGCACTGCGACGAGGACCCGGGCTACTTCCATGAGGTGTACGGCAAGCGGCGCCCGGAAACGGCGTTCTATGTCTGCCCTCACTGCAGTGAAATCTGGGATGACCACCAGAAAAACGCCAACCTCAAGCATGGGCGCTGGGTGGCCACGGCTGAGTTCCGTGGCATTGCTGGCTACATCCTCAACGAGCTGTATGCCACGTTCCACGGATCGCGCTTCGAAGTGCTGATGGAGAAGAAGCTGCAGGCCGAGCATGCCGCATCCATGGGCAACATCGGCCCGATGATCGCCTTTACCAACAGCTCGATGGGCGAGAGCTACGAGTACAAGAGCAACGCGCCCAAGACCGACGAGCTGGAAAAGCGCGCCGAACCCTACGCCGAGCTGACCGCGCCCAAGGGTGTGCTGCTCGTCACGGTTGGTGTGGACGTCCAGGGTGATCGTCTCGCCCTGGTAATCGTGGGCTGGGGCAGGGGCGAAGAGTCCTGGCGCTTGTACTGGGGCGAATTGCCGGGCAACCCCATCGATCCAAATGATCCGGTCTGGACTGAGCTGGACAAGATCGTCGCCACACCGATTGCAACGGAAGGCGGTGCGCAGATCGGCGTGTCAGCCGTCAGCATCGACAGCTCGGACGGCAACACCAACGATGCGGTGTACGCCTATGTCCGGGACCGCCAACGTTTCAACATCATGGCGATCAAGGGCGCTTCCATCGACAGCCGCGACCGGGAGATTTTCACCAAACCGGCCCAGTCGACCGACACCACCCAGGACAACACGAAGGCCGCCAAGTACGGACTTCGCGTGTTCATCGTTGGCACGCACAAAGCCAAGACACTGATCGATGGCCGTATGCGGCTGACCGGCAGTGGCCCAGGTCGAATGCACTGGTACAGCGAGATCCGTGCGGACTACTACGAGCAGGTCACCAACGAGGTGCTGGCCCCGCACCCGCGCATGCCCAGCAAGATGGTCTGGCAGAAAAAGGCAGGTCGCCGCAACGAGGCGCTGGACTGCGAGGTGTACGCCCTGCACGCGGCTCGCAGCCTCAAGACCCACCTGCTACGCGACCACGAATGGGACCAGTTGGAGCAGCAACAGCTTCAGCCGACCCTTTTCAACACTGAGCAGGCGGTGGCGCCGGTGCCTCGTCGCGTAGTTTCTCGCGGCAGGGGCACCCGGAGCCGCGTCGGCTAATCGAGGTTCACCATGACAGATGCACAACAACGCCTTGCGGAAGTACGGGCGGCGATCTCGGCCGTCCTGAAGAACGGTCAGCGTTTGCGCCGGGCAGATCGCGAGGTCCAGATGGCCGAACTGAATAGCCTGCGGCTGCTGGAAAAGCAGTATGCCGACCAAGTTGCCGCGGAACAGGTGGTACTTCAAGGCCGCGGCCGCAACCGCATTTCCTACCTGGGGATTTGACCATGTGGCCGTTCCGTAAGCGTGAGCAGGCCGCTGAGCAACTGATGCAGGAGGCCATCCGGGTTGCCAGGGCATCGGTTGGAAACGGGCAGATCGTTGCCCAAGGTGGCGGTGGAGGTGTCGAAACCCGCTGGCGCGGCGCATCGCGGATTCTGCGCAGTGTGGCGAGCTGGATACCTGGCCTGGGCAGCCCGCGCCGAGACTTCAACCAGGGCGAGCGGCGAATGCTGGTGGCTCGGTCCCGTGATGCCATGCGCAATCACTTGGTGGCGCGTGCGGCAATCACACGGTTGCGCACCAATGTTGTTGGGACGGGGCTGGTCTGTCGTGCTCAGGTCGATCATGACGCGCTGGGCATCACGCTAGAGGAGGCCGAGCAACTGAATAGCCAGTTGGATCGCCTCTGGTCGCTGTACGCCGATGACCCGAGGGAGTGCGACGCCGAAGCGACGCTCAACCATTACCAACTGCAGGCCTTGGTACTGGTGTCATCCATGGTGGCTGGCGACGTGTTCGTAGCCAGCCCGGACAATGAACGCCCCGGCTGCATCTTCAGCACCCGCCTGCAGCTCATTGAGTCCGACCGCGTCGGCAACCCGAACGGTGGAATGGATCGCGTCGACCTGGTCGAGGGTGTTGAGTTTGACGGACTGGGGGCGCCTGTCGCGTACCACGTCTGCACGGGTTACCCCGGCGAACACTTGGCAGGCAAGACTTTGGGCTGGGAGCGCTTGACCGTATTTGGTGCCGCAACCGGGCGGCGCCGGGTGTTGCATGTGATGGCCGACAAGGAACGTCCTGGACAGAAGCGGGGAGCGCCCTATCTGTCACCGGTGCTGGAGCCGCTGCAGAAGCTGGAGCGCTACAGCAGCGCTGAACTCATGGCGGCTGTTATCTCGGCCATGTTCACCGTGTTCATCAAGAAGAGCGACAACTTCCAGCAGGGCAACCTGCCCATGTCCGCACTTACCGAAGAGCATGCCGGCGGGGATGACACCTCGGATGGCCAGTTGGCGTTGGGTGAGGGGGCCATCGTGGACCTCGGCGTGGGCGAGGAACCTATGATTGCCAACCCGAGCCGTCCCAACGCCCAGTTCGATCCGTTCTTCACCGCGGTGGTGAAAGAGATCGGTGCAGCCCTTGAGCTGCCTCTGGAAGAACTGCTGCTGCATTACAGCAGCAGTTACAGCGCTGCCCGTGCCGCGATGCTGCAAGCCTGGCGCTTCTACAGCCTGCGGCGTTGGTGGTTGGCCTGTGACTTCTGCCAGCCAAGCCGCGAGTTGGTCATTGATGAGGCGGTGGCCAGGGGGTTGATCCATCTACCTGGTTACAGCACGCCGGCCAGGCGCAAGGCTTACTGCCAGGCGATCTGGATCGGCCCGGCTCGCGGGGCCATCGACGAACTCAAGGAAGCCAACGCCGCCGGCAAGCGCATCGAAATCGGCGTCAGCAACGAGACGCTTGAAACGGCAGCGATGACTGGCGAGCCCTGGCAACAAGTGATTCGCCAGCGTACCCGCGAGGTCACCTACCGCCGCGAGCACAACATGCAGGCCCTGCCCAAAGGCGGGCTGGAAAACCCGCCTGAACCCAAACCCGAAGAGGAATAGACATGCCGCGAGCACTTGAGCTGGCTGCTTCGCAGCCCTGGCTGATGCTGCCCGACGCGCTGGACAACCTGCTGACCATCTCTGATCGCATGGGCGATCCAGTGGCGCTGGCGACCAAGCGCGGCGAGCGGCTGGAGGACACCCGCAAAGTCACGATGCGCAACGGCGTTGCGGTGGTGCCGGTCGTTGGGCCGATCTTCCGCTACGCCAACCTGTTCACCGAAATCAGTGGAGCGACCAGCACGCAGGTTCTGGCCACCGATATCCAGCGGGCGCTCGATGACCCGAAGGTTCGCGCCATCGTGTTGAACATCGACAGCCCCGGCGGCGTGGCTTCGGGCATCAACGAGCTGGCGGAAATGATTTACGCCGGACGTGATCGCAAGCGGATCGCCGCGTACATCGGCGGCATTGGCGCAAGCGCTGCGTACTGGATCGCGTCGGCGGCCAGCGAGATCGTCATCGATGAAGCCAGCCTCGCCGGCAGCATCGGTGTGGTGGTCGAGGCAGTGGTCGAGAACGAGAAGGCCACCGGCCGCACCCGATATCAGATCGTCAGTCGCAACGCGCCGAACAAGCGCCTGGACCTTGGCAGCGAGGAAGGCCGGGCGAAGCTCGGCGAAACCATCGACGCACTGGGTGAAGTCTTCGTGGGCAAGGTTGCCCGCAACCTCGGCGTGGCTGCCGAGAAAGTGCCCGAGATGGGCGATCACGGCGGAATCCGCGTCGGCGCCGACGCCGTCCAGCACGGCCTGGCCCATCGCGTGGGCTCGCTGGAATCCCTGATCACTGAACTGGCCAAGCCGGCCATCAACTCCCCAAGGATACACACCATGACCACCGTCAAGACCACGGCAGAACTGCGCACCGCACTGGCAGCCGGTACCGATCCCAACACCATCGAAATCGCCCAGGCCGAGCAGCCGGACCTCGACGCGGTGCGCGCAGACGCCTCTACCGCTGAGCGCGAGCGCATCAAGGGCATCAACGCGCTGGCCAGCAAAGGCTTCGAGAAAGAGATCGAGGCGGCGATTGACGACGGCACCTCCGTCGAAGCCACCGCGCTGGTTATGTTCAAGGCGGCGCAGGACCGCGGCATTTCGCTGGCCGGTATCAAGAGTGACGCTCAAGGCGTTACCGGCACTTCCCCATCCGCTGACGGCAAGCAAGGCGAACGCAAAGCTGCCGTCAGCGCCATCGTAGCCGGCGGCAAACGCCGCTGAAGGAGATCCACATGAGCAACCCCCAACGCCACACGTACCAGCCGAGCCAGCTCTCGGCCGGTGATTTCCCGGTTGTGATGGATACAGGTGTTATCGCTGCCGGGCAGAACCTGAAGCGTGGCGCTGTCCTCGGCCAGGTCACGGCTTCCAAAGAGTATCTGCTGTGCAAGGTGGCGGCCGAGGACGGTTCCGAGGTGCCGACCGCGATCCTCGATCAGGACGTGGACGCCACTGGTGGTGCCACGAGCGCCCCGATTCGACTCACCGGCCAGGTGCTGGCCAGCCAACTCCACCTCGGCGAGGGCCTGAGCCTTGCCGCCGCGAAGGCCGCCCTGCGTCCTCTGTGCATTTTCATCCGCTGATCGGAGCCCCCATGACTGACATTTTTGACACCCTGACCATGCTGGAAGCCGTCGAGCAGATGGTGCTGCCGCGGCGCTTCCTCATGAGCACTTTCTTCAATGGTGGCGCGCCTGTGACCTTTGGTACTGAGACGGTCACCATCGACATCATCAAGGGCCAGCGCAAGATGGCTCCGTTCGTGCACCCGACCTTGCCAGGCAGCGTTTCGCAGCGCACCGGGTTCAGCTCCTCGACCTACAAGCCGCCCTACATCCAGCCCAAGCGAGAAACCCGTGCAGAGTTGATCCTCAAGCGCGGTGCTGGCGAGACCGCCTTCTCCACGCGAACTCCTCTCGAACGGGCGGGTGAGCAACTGGGGCGTGACCTGACCGACCTTGACGACGAGATCACCCGTCGGGAAGAGTGGATGTGCGCGCAGGCATTGACCACTGGCCGCATCAGGGTTGTCGGCGAGGGCGTTGATGACACTATCGACTTCCTGATGGAAGACACCCACAAAGTCACCCTGGCAAACGGCCGTTGGAACACCAGCGATTCCGACCCCATTGCCAATTTGCGCCAGTGGCGCCGACTTGTTGCCAAGGATTCCGGTCGGACAGCCGGTGTAGCTGTGTTGAGTGCAGAGGCGCAGGACGCCTTCCAAAGCAACGATACGGTGCTGAAACAGTTGAACAGCCGGCGCGTCGACATGGGGCTGATCAAGCCCGAGGAGTTGCCGGACGGGGTCACTTACCTCGGTTACCTCAACGATCCGGGCGTGGACCTCTATGCCTACGACGAGTGGTATCTGGACGACGATGGTGAAGAGCAACCGGTGATCCCAGCAGGCGGCTTGATCCTCGGCTCGACCAATACCCGCAGCGCCATGCTCTACGGAGCCATTCAGGATTTGGAAGCCATTGAGAGCGGCCTGGTCGAAGCGGCTCGCTTCCCCAAAAGCTGGGTCACCCAGGAACCGAGCGCTCGCTGGCTGAAACTTCAGGCGGCTGCGCTGGCCGGCATGCTGGAGCCAAACGCATTCCTCTTCGCGAAGGTGGTGTGACATGGCCGCGAAGATCGAGTACGTGGTGGTGGACGGTTGCATTCAGGACGGTAAGAAGGTCATCCGACAGGGCGAGGTCTACACGCCGTCCAACAAGGAACTGACTGATCTGCTCATCGAGGAAGGCAAGATTGCCAGGCGTGGTCAGCTTCCCAAGGATGACCAAGACGACGGTGAGTAATCATGGCCTTCCATGATCAAGTAGCGAACATGGACGAGCAGCTACTGGCGGTTCTCGGTGACGAGGCCGCTATCGAGGGGCGGGATAAGCCAGTGCCCGGATTCATTTCGGTGCCGTGGCTGCAGCCTAAGTTCGGTCACCTCAAAACCCCGGTCAGAGAACCTGTGTTTTCTATTCGGGGTCTTGATGCTGTTGGAGTGACCGCCCAGCAAAAGCTGGTGCTGGATCTTCCGCCGGATGAAGGCGGTGGCACCTACATCATCGTCAAGATGGATCCGGACGGCACCGGTTGGATCAATCTGGTCTTGAGGGAGGTGGGGCGATGAGCGTTGGCAGCTACTTCAAGCAGACGGCCGACAGCGGCATGCTCACGCTGCAGGTGTCCAGCGCCGACAAGCAGCGGCTCAGCCGCTTCGCGGTGCTCGCGCCGAAGGCGTTCGCGGCAGCCGAGCGCCGAGCCATCAACAAGACCCTGCGCTGGATGCGCACCCACATCGCCCGGTCTGTCAGTCAGCAGGAGCGAATCGCCCAAGCCGCTGTCCGGCAACGCTTGCGGGCGTACCCGGTCAGCGGCTCGGGCCCTGGCAAGCTGTGGTTCGGTGTCAACGCCATCGAGGCCAGCCGCGCCGGTCGTGCTCGGCAGAACCGTTCGGGCGTCTCGGTGGCGGGGCGGCGTTACCAGGGCGCGTTCTACAAGACGGTCTACGGTGGCACACCGGACATCTGGATCCGCACAGCGAGCAAGCACTTCAAGGCGAGCGACTACCCGGAGAGCACTTTCGGCGGTCGGAGCAGTGGCTGGGTTCAGGAAAACGGTGACCGTTTCCCCCTGGCCAAGGCCATGCTTTCGCTCGACAGCGTCCGGCCGCACTTCGATGAGTGGTCACGGAAGGCCCACCACCGGCTGCTGGAGATCCTGGAACAAGAACTGAACTACGAAGTGCAGAAGCTGCTGCGAGGATCCGTCCGTGTCTGATCAAACCTTCAGCCTCGACTCGCTGTATACGGCGATTGAGGATCATATTCGCGATGCGATCCCCGGCCTTGAAGCGGTGTGCTTTCCGCCGGGCTTCGTCACCAACGTTCCGGTGCCGATGGTGCTACTGGAGCTGGCCGAACTGGAGCCCGGCCAGGACCAGGGCACGGGCGAAACGGCTGTTGTCGCCCACTTCGAAGCGCGGGCTATCGTCGGCGCTGAACAAGTGGACTGCTACCACCAGGCGGCTTTCATCGCGTCCCGACTTGCCGTCCTGTTGCGGGTGCAGCACTGGGGGCAGGAAGTTGGCCCGGCTGAGTTCGTCCGTGCCGCGCAGGACTTCACCCGGCCGGAGCTGGACGGGTACGTCGTCTGGGTTGTCGAGTGGACGCAAACGCTCTACCTCGGCGATGAGGAATGGCCGTGGCCCAACCAGCCGCCGGGCAGCCTGTTGCTCGGTTTCAGCCCGAGCACCGGCAACGGCCAGGAAGGCCATTACATCGCGCCGGAGGACATCCCGTGAGCCAGGTCAGCGCAGCACATGACCGCATGATCGCCGGCCTGATCATTCCGTGCCGCGTTGTTGCGGTGGATCTGGCCGCGGCGATGGTGCGTGTATCCGATGGCGCCGGCTGGACCAGCGCCTGGGTGCGCTGGCACAGCCAAGCAGCGGGCAAGTCACGGCACTGGCGGTCGCCGAGTCTGAACGAGCAGGGCGCCTTGATCAGTCCGTCCGGCGAGCCCGCGCAGGGTACGTTTGTGCCGGGGCTGTACGGCAACGCTGGAGCGCAGCCGGACAATCGCGACCACGTCGAGGTTTGGCGCTTCGATGACGGCGGGTCTCTGGTCTACGACTGGCAGGCCAAGACCTACACCATCGAACTGCCCTCTGGCACGGTGAAGGTGCAGGTCGGCGGTAGTTCGGCGGTCGTCACGGATGATGCGATCACCGCCACCGCTGCGAGCATCACGCTGACTGGCAACGTCCAGGTCAACGGTGTGCTGCAGGTTACCGGGGACATCCTCGGCGGCGCCAAGATCATTGATACCGCCGGCAACACCCCGAACCACAAACACTGATCCCTTAGCCCCTCAACAGGCCCGCCGCGTGCGGGCTTTGTCATTTCTGGAGAACCCATGGCGAGCAAAGAACCCGCCGCGTCGGCGCCGACCAAGCCCGGCCCGGCTCAGCATTACCGCGACACCCGCTACACCTCCCGCGTGCTGATCCTGCCGGACGGTCGACAGCTCTCTGTCGCTCAGGGCGTTGTGTCTGCGGCTGCCGATGACCTCGTCGCTCTGGACTACCTGAGCAAGCACCCGGACCTGCAGCCACGGGAGTAACGCCATGCTCGGAATGGATCGCCGCACCGGGCAGCCGCTGTCGGGCCTTGCCCACCTGCGGCAGTCCATCGAAGACATATTGACCACCCCTGTTGGCAGCCGGCGCATGCGGCCGGAGTACGGTAGCAAGCTGCGTCGGTTCGTTGACCTGCCGATCAACGAGGGTTGGAAGAGCGCCGTGCAGGCCGAGGTGGCTCGCTCGCTGAGCCGCTGGGAACCGCGGCTGAAACTGGAGCGGGTCCGGGTGCTGTCGGTGGTCGGCGGACAGATCACCCTGCAACTGACTGGGCAATACCTGGGCGATAGCCAGATTCTGGAGGTGAGCGCGTGAGTACTATCGAACTGTCGGCGTTGCCTGCGCCGCAAGTGCTGGAAGACCTGGACTATGAGGCGACCTATCAGCAGGAACTTGCGGGCTTTCGTTCATTCATGGGCGACAACTGGGACGCCTTGCTGGAAAGCGATCCGGTCACCAAGCTGCTGGAACTGGGCGCGTACCGGCGCATGCAGAACCGGGCTCGGGTGAACGATGCCGCCAAGGCGTTGCTGTTGGCCTTCGCGCAGGGCAGCGACCTCGATCACCTGGCAGCCAACGTGCGCCTGAGCCGGCTTGTTGTACAGGCTGAGAACCTGAGCGCATCGCCGCCCACTGCAGAAGTGCTCGAGGCAGACGACGCTCTGCGCGAGCGCATCCAGCTTGTTTACGAGGGACTGACCACGGCCGGGCCGCGCAACAGCTACATCCTGCATGCGCGCAACGCTTCGGGCCTGGTCGCGGACGCCACGGCCGAAAGCCCGTCGCCGGCGGCCGTTACTGTAACGGTGCTGAGCCTGAACGATGCCGGCGAGGCCGACGCCGATCTGCTGGACACGGTGCTGGCCAAGCTCAGTGACGATGACGTACGACCGGTTGGCGACCGGTTGACTGTGCGGGGCGCCGAGATACTGCCTTATCGCATCGATGCTGTGGTGCACATGACCAGCGGCGGACCGGAAACTGAGGCCACGCTAGCCGAATGCCGGCGCCGGCTGGCGGCCTGGGTCAACCCTCGGCGTCGACTGGGCGTTGAGGTGGCGCGCTCTGGCATCGACGCGCAGTTGCACATCGCCGGCGTGGCGCGGGTGGACCTTGCGAACTGGACGGATATCCGGCCGACCAAGGCCCAGGCAGCGTGGTGCGAGGGCTTCAGTGTCGAGCGGGGTAGCTGACATGAGCAGCCTGCTCCCACTCAACAGCACCTTTCTGGAACGGGCTATTGAAGCCGCGAACGACGAAGTCACCGCCGTGCCGCTGCGAACGCTCTACAACCCGGACACCTGTCCGGCGCACCTGCTGCACCAACTGGCCTGGGCCTGGTCGGTGGACCGCTGGGACGAGAAATGGTCGGACGCGGTTAAGCGCTCGGTGATCCGCTCTGCGTTCTATGTTCACTCTCGCAAGGGAACCATTGGCGCGCTGCGCCGGGTGGTCGAGCCGCTGGGCTACCTGATCGAAGTCCTGGAATGGTGGCAGACCGTACCCGAGGGGGTGCCGGGCACCTTTGCCCTGCAAGTCGGTGTGCTCGATCAGGGCATCAGTGAGGAAATGTATCAAGAGCTGACCCGGTTGATTGACGACGCCAAGCCGGTCAGCCGCCACCTGACGGGCCTCGCCATTGCGCTTTCCAGCAGCGGCTATCTGCGCCTCGGCATCGGCTTGGCTGAGGGCGAGGAAATCGACGTTTATCCGCCGACGTCGCGAGACATCGAGGTCAGCGGCACCTATGGCCATGTCGGCCGCGAACATCAAATTGAATACCTGGACGTTTACTCATGACTGACCAGCACAGCCAGTTCTTTGCCATCCTCACCGCCGTGGGGGAGGCCAAGCAGGCCAACGCCAACGCCCTGGGCGTGCCCTGGACTTTTGCGCAGATGGGGGTGGGCGATGCGAACGGCACCGACCCTGTGCCCTCGCGCGCCCAAACCAAGCTGCTCAACGAGCAGCGGCGTGCCCCGCTCAATCAGCTCAAGATCGACCCGAACAATCCAAACATCATCATTGCCGAGCAGGTCATTCCGCCTGACGTCGGCGGCTGGTGGATTCGCGAACTGGGCTTGTACGACGCCGCCGGCGACCTGGTGGCCGTGGCGAACTGCGCGCCGAGCTTCAAGCCTCAGCTCAGCCAGGGTACGGGCAAGACGCAAGTCGTGCGCCTGCACTTGATCGTCACCAGTACGGCCACTGTGCAACTGAAAATTGACCCTGCGGTGGTGCTGGCCACTCGGGATTACGTCGACACGGCATTTCTGACGGTATTGCCGCGCAACAAGGTGCCGGGCACCTATACCAAGGTCGAGATCAACGAGCGGGGCATTGTCGTTGCGGGGGCGAACCCTACGACCTTGGAGGGCTACGGCATCAGCCCGGCGAGTCAGGCCGACGCCACGGCTGGCCTCGACAACGGCAAGCCGATGACGGCGCTGCGGGTGTTTCAGGCCATTGCGGCGAAAGTCGTGCAAGCAACGGAAGGCGTGCAGGGCTTGGCCCGGCTGGCCACCCAGGTGCAGACCGATGTCGGCAGCGACGACCTGACAATGGTGACGCCCAAGAAGCTGAAAGGGCGACTAGATGCGGTCGTTGCCTGGATCAATGAAACGCTGACGGCGGCGCTGGCGGGCAAGGCCGACAAGTCGACCACGCTGGACGGCTACGGCATTAGCCGCGCGAGCCAGGCCGAGGCCACCGCCGGCCTCGACAACGACAAGCCGATGACGGCGCTGCGGGTGTTTCAGGCCATTGCGGCGAAAGTCGTGCAAGCAACGGAAGGCGTGCAGGGCTTGGCCCGGCTGGCCACCCAGGTGCAGACCGATGTCGGCAGCGACGACCTGACAATGGTGACGCCCAAGAAGCTGAAAGGGCGACTAGATGCGGTCGTTGCCTGGATCAATGAAACGCTGACGGCGGCGCTGGCGGGCAAGGCCGACAAGTCGACCACGCTGGACGGCTACGGCATTAGCCGCGCGAGCCAGGCCGAGGCCACCGCCGGCCTCGACAACGACAAGCCGATGACGGCGCTGCGGGTGTTTCAGGCCATTGCGGCGAAAGTCGTGCAAGCAACGGAAGGCGTGCAGGGCTTGGCCCGGTTGGCCAGCCAGGCGCAGACCGATGCCGGCACGGATGACCTGACGATGATCACCCCCAAGAAACTGCGTTGGGGGTTTCAAATCCTGCTCGCGCAGAACGGCTACATCGTCTTGCCCAGTTGGCTGGGGGGGCTGGTGCTGCAATGGGGCAGCATCGGCTTCACGACTTACGGCGTAAAAACGTTCACGTTCCCGATCGCCTTCCCCAACTTCGCGCTCCGCGGCCTGGCAGTGCTGAGCGACAGCACGATTTATTCATTCACTAGCAACCCCTTCGCCGGTGTGCTGATCGACAGCGGAAACCGGACATCGGCGCAGGTGCAGTCGACGTATGCAACAGCGTCGTCTGTCACCGTCTTTGCCATCGGCCATTGATGAGGACGTCATGAAATACGCACTGTTTGACGAGCAGGGGGGGCTGCTGACCCGACTGATTAAAGGTGTCAACGAGATCCCGACTGGCGCGGTCCTCGTCGACGATGACATGTGGCTGCGGCTCACTCAGGAAACCGACGGTGAGTGGCGGTTGGGCGCTGACGGCATCTACAAAGCCGAGCTGCCGCCACCGTCGACCGAAAGCCTGGTTGCTGCGGCCATCGCCCAGCGGGACGTCCTGATGCGCGAAGCGACTTTGCGCATGGCGCCGCTGCAAGACGCCACGGCGCTGGGCAAAAGCACGGCCGAGGAGGACGCGGCACTGCGCTTGTTGATGCTGTACCGCGTGGATCTGAACCGCATTGAGCAGCAGCCCGATTACCCCGGGGCGATTGCCTGGCCTGCGCTGCCGGCGTGACCTTTCAAACATCACCACCCAGCCCGCCAAGTGCGGGCTTTTACATTTCTGGAGCATGACCCATGAGTGGTTTCTTTCACGGCGTTACCGTAACGAACGTCGACACCGGCGCGCGCAATATCGCTTTGCCGTCCTCCTCGATCATTGGCCTGGTCGACACATTCACCCCTGGCGCAGATGCCACGGCCAAGGCCAATGATCTGGTGCTGATTACCAGCGAGCGTGAAGCCGTCGCCGCCTTCGGCCCGGCCTCGGCCATCACCGCCGCGTGCCGGGCTATCTACACCCGCGCCAAGGCGGTGATCGTCGCGTGCGGCGTGGCCAAGCTGGTCGACCCTGCCGAGCAAACCTCGGCGATCATCGGCGGCGTGCTGGCCGACGGCAAACGTACCGGCTTGCAGGCGCTGCTCGATGGCAAGAGTCGGTTCAACGCCCAGCCCCGCCTGCTGGTGACCCCGAAGCACAGCGCCGCTCAGGCCGTGGGCACTGCTCTGGTGGCCCTGGCCGACAAGCTGCGCGGCATCGCCATTATCGACGGGCCCAACACCACCGACGAGGCCGCCTTGGATTACGCCGAAAACTTCGGAGCCAAGCGCGCGTTTCTGGTCGATCCGGGCGTTCAGTACTGGGATACCTCAACCGACGCCACGGTCAACGCACCGGCCTCGGCTTGGGTTGCCGGCCTGTTCGCCTGGACTGACAACGAGTACGGCTTTTGGGCCTCGCCGTCGAACAAGGAGTTTGTCGGCATCACCGGCGTGACACGGCCGGTGGAGTTTCTGGACGGCGACGAAACCTGCCGGGCCAACCTGCTCAACAACGCGAACATCACCACCATCATCCGCGACGACGGCTATCGGCTGTGGGGCAACCGCACGCTGAGCAGCGACCCGAAATGGGCGTTCGTCACCCGTGTGCGCACCATGGATATCGTCATGGACGCGATCCTGTACGGGCACAAATGGGCGGTCGACCGCTCGATCACCGCGACCTATGTCAAGGACGTGACCGAGGGCCTGGAAAACTTCATGCGCGACCTGAAAGCCCAGGGCGCAATCATCAACTTCGAGGTGTTCGCCGACCCTGAGCTGAACACGGCCAGCCAACTGGAGCAGGGCAAGGTGTACTGGAACATCCGCTTCACCGACGTGCCCCCGGCTGAAAACCCCAACTTCCGGGTCGAGGTCACCAACCAGTGGCTGACCGAAGTCCTCGATCAGAACGCATAAGGAGCCCCGCACATGGCAATGATTCCGCAAACCCTCGCCAACCTGAACCTGTTCGTGGACGGCGTCAGCTTCCAGGGCGACGTCACCAGCCTGACCCTGCCCAAGCTGACCATCAAGACCGAAGAGCACCGCGTCGGCGGCATGGACACGCCCATTGAGATCGATCAGGGCACCGAAAAAATGGAAGCCGGGTTTTCGCTCACGGGCGTGCGTAAGGACTCGCTGAAGTTCTTCGGCCTGGCCGATGGCACGGCGTTCAACGGCACGTTCCGGGGCGCCTTCAAGGGCCTCAAGGGCGCGGTCACTCCCGTCGTTGTCACCCTGCGCGGCCTGCTCAAGGAAGTGGACATGGGCGACTGGAAGCCCGCCGACAAGGCCGAGTTCAAGCACAACGTGGCGGTGACCTACTACAAGCTCGAAATCGACGGTCGCGTGATGTACGAAATCGACCCGCTCGGCATGAAGCGTGTCGTCAATGGCGTGGACCAGCTCGCCGCCCAACGTTCGGCCCTCGGCCTCTAACCCCCAAACAAGGACACTCCCCATGATCAAGAAAACCCAAAGCTGGCTGGCCGTCGAAGCTGACCGCGTTACCGTAACGCTGACCCGACCCACCGAGGCCAACGGTGTGTGCGTCGACAAGTTGAGCCTGCGCGCACCGACCGTGCGTGACATGCGCACCGCCCAGCAGACCGGTGGTGTCGACGATGAGCAGCGCGAGTTGAACCTGTTCGCCTCGCTCGCAGAGGTCGGTACGAAGGATCTGGAGGGCCTGACCCTCAAGGACTACACCCGCTTGCAGACGGGCTATTTTCGCCTGGTGCAAGACGACGAGCTTTAACCCCGCCGTCCAGAAACAGGCAGCTAAGCGACTCGCCCAGGAACTGGGCTTTTCCGCTGCTGAAATCATGACCATGTCGTATGCCGACATGGTCTGGTGGCTCACCGACTGAGTCCGGGCGAGGGGTGAAGGATGGCAAGCAAACTGGCGCTATCGCTGGTGATCGGCGGCGCCGTCGCGTCGTCGCTGGGCTCGGCGTTCAAGACCGTTGAAAGCGGTATTTCGAAGCTTGAACGCAAGGGCAATCAGGCCAAAGTGCTGAAAAGCACCATCGGCGAAACGATCAAGCTCAGGGACGAGTGGAAGAAAGCGCACGACAGCGGCTCGGCCTCGGCCGCCGGTCTGCTGCGCAAGCTCGAAACCAACCTGAACAGCCTGCGCAAACAAGGCGTGCAGGTCGGCAAGCTGACGCAGGAATACCAGCGGCTCGGGCGTGTTGCCAAGGGCGCAGATCTGCAGATCAAGGGCAGGCAGCAGTTCGACGCGGGCAAACAAGGGCTCAAGTCAACCGGTGCCCAAGCCTCGGCGGCGGTCGTGGCCATGGTGGTCCCGACGGTTATCAGCGCGAAGTATCAAGACACCATCCGGGATATCGCGATTAAGGCCGGAGTTGCGAATCAGACCCCTGAAAAGGCCATGTCTATGCGCATCATCCAGGTCGCGCAGGACAACGGCATGAGCAACGATGGTGTCGCCGACATCGTCAATCAGCTCGTTGGGGCGGGCATGGAGCTGGACAAGGCACTGTCCTACGCCGAGGTCGCGACGCAGTTTTCCGTGGGGCAGGGGTCGAGCGGTGAGGACACCGCGAAAATGATCATGGCACTTGAGCAGAACGCCAAAATTACCGATCCGGCAATGATGAAGAAAGCGCTCGAGGGCATTGCCCTGCAAGGCCAGGCGGGCAGTTTCGAGGCGGCCGATATGGCGCGCTGGTTCCCCGTGCTACTCGCGGGGATGGAGAAGACGGGCAGCACCGGACCGGAAGCCGTGGCCCAGCTCGGGGCCATGCTGCAAGTGCAGATGAAGACTGCCGGCAGCTCGGACGAGGCAGCCAACAACCTCAAAAACTGGATCGAGAAAATCGGTTCCGGCGAGGTAGTGGATGCTTACAAGAAGGCCGGCATCGACTATCAACAGTCACTGAATACCGGCATCCAAAAAGGTATGTCGGTAATGGAATCCAGCATGGCCTTGGCCATGCAGTACGTGAAGGCAACCGACCCGGCAAAGGCCAAGAAAATGGCCGACGCGCAGGCCAAGATTGATAAGGAAGTCGACCCGGCCAAGGCACTCAAGATGCTGGAGGCGCTGGAGCAGAGCCTTAAAACCGGTGACATTTTCGCTGACATGCAAGTCAAGGCCGCGCTCACGGCCTACAGCCAGAACCGGGGGCTCTACGACAAGCTGAAAGCGGACGCCGGCGAGGCGACGGGTATTCTCGAAAAGAACCTGGCTGAACGTCGGGAGACGTCGAAACAGCGTTGGGCCGAGACGGTCAACGCCATGGACAACGCAATGCGCAGCATCGGTGATGCCATCCGGCCGATGACGGACTTTGTCGCGAAAAGTATTACCGGACTCGCTCAGGAGTTCACCAGGCTCTCTGACGGATCGCAGGGCGTGGTGGCCGGCGTCACCGTTGTGGGTGCCGCCTTCCTGGCCCTCAAAGGCTTGTTCGATGGCTTCAAGATCGCCAAGGGGATTTTCAATATTGGTCGGGGCACCCTCATGGGGAATGCCGACAAGGTGCAGAAAGTCTTCGTGACGAACTCTGAAGACGGTGATGGTGACGGTGGCGAGAAGGACGATCGGCGCGGGAAAGTCCTGGGCTTGCTGGAATCGGGCCTCAAGATGTTCGGCGGCAAGTCCGACGATGCGGGTGGCGAGGACGGCAAAGCGGGCGGCGAGGGAGGCGAAGGCGAGAAAAAAGGATTTCAACCCGTTGAGATGGGCCTGAAAGTGCTGGATATCTTCCGCGAAGCCAGCAACGACGGGGGAGGTGGAAGCTCGGACGGCGAGAGCAACAGTTCGGAGCCGCAGAAAGTCTTCGTCGTCAATGCCAACGCCTTCGGGCAAGGGCCGGGACAAGGACGTGGTGGTGCCGATGATCAACCGGGCCGGCGTCGGCGTCGACGTCGCTCTCCGAATTCGCGCCGCCCCCCAAGGCCTCCGCCAGCACCGCCGCCGCCACCCGCGCCTCCACCCCCGCCGCCAGGCTCAAGAATCGGGCGGGCCTTTGGTGCTGTGGCGAACGGTGCTCGAACAGCCTCGGAGTTCGGTAAGCGGTTGCCGGGCATGAATGTGTTGGGTGCTGCCATGGGGATCGCTGATGTTGCGATGAATGCCGAAACTCAGGATGAGAAAGCCGAGGGGTACGGCGGCGTTGCCGGCGGCCTGGCGGGTGCTGCTGCGGGTGCTGCTGCCGGTGCGGCCATTGGCTCGGTGGTGCCGATTATCGGCACTGCTATCGGCGGCCTGGTCGGTGCGTACCTAGGCGGCATGGGCGGTGAAATGGGTGGCGGCTGGCTGGGCAAGAAGTTGTTCGGCGAAAAAGAGCCAGAGCAAGAGGTGGCTAAGCAAGAGGCTGCGCCCCAGCCGGGCGAGGCAGTCAAGGAGCCAGTAGTTCCGCCGGCCCCAGCGATGGGTGCTGTGGTGCGCGACATTGCCCAGGCCACGCCGCCACCACTCAGTGCGCCGGAGCTGGCCAAGGCGGTACCGCCGAAGGTTGAACAGACGAAAGTGGATCAGTCTTTCGTGTTCTCGCCGAGCATGCCGGTCACGGTTCAGGGGGACGTGAAAGATCCCGCTCGCATGGCGCAAGAGATGTGGCCGCACCTCCAGCGGCAGTGGGAAGACTTTTCCCGGCAGGCACAGGCGCGCCAGTTGAGCGACGAACCACACATCTGAGGAGGCCCTATGGCGTACATGGAACAACTGCAATCGGGGTTCAAGTCCCTTGTTGCAGCGGGGGAGGCTGGCCGGCGCAGTGCTGACGAAATGATCGGGCCCATGAACGGTGCGATCAGTGATATCACCGGCGCCGCTGCGGATCTGGAGAACATTCCGTTTGTGGGCCCGGAAATCGGGGCCAAGCTGCAACGCACCATGCGCGGCATCACCGCCGCGCAGGAGACGGTGGGGCGGGTGGTATCGATGTACGGCCAGGCGACCACGGCCGCTGCCCAGGTGCAGGAACGGTTGGGCACGCTCAAGGAGCAGGCCGCCAAGGCCGGTGCCGCGATCAACCGGGTGGCAGGCAATATCAGTCCGTCGCTCGGCAACATCGTGCCCACCAGCACCCTGGCGGCCGACCAGACCCCGGCGGCCGAGGCGGTGAAGCCGTTCCCGCATTTGCTGGTACTCCAGCCGCTGGACCCCAAGCAGCCGCCGTACTACTTCAATCTCCAGACGGCGGCGTTCGACGAGCTGCGCCGGCAGACCGCGTTCAAGTGGGCCGGTCAGGAGCGGTTGACGCGGTCCACGGCGCAGCAGGCGGTGGGCCTTGGCGACGACAAGATCAGCATCAAGGGCGTGATCTTCCCTGGGCACGGGGCTGGCCTCAAGCAACTGGACACCCTGCGTAGCATCGGCCGCAACTTGAAGCCCTTCGGGCTTACAACGGGTTATGGCGAGGTGCTGGGCAACTGGTGCCTGGTTAGCCTGGACGAAGAGCAGGGGCCGTTGCTCGCCGGCGGGATCCCGCGCAAACAGACTTTCTCACTGGAGTTCGTGAGCTATGGCGACGACATGCAGAACGTCTGACGGGGATCTGCTGGACACCATCTGTCACGGCTATTACGGCCACCTCAACGGCTCGGTGGAGGCGGTGTTGGCGGCGAATCAGGGGCTAGCAGACATTGCGCAGCCCTACGCTGCTGGCGTGCTGATTCGCCTACCGGACATTGAGGTGACCAACGATGCCATGGTGCGGCTGTGGGACTGACCCGCAGCGTTACGCGTAACGAACCGACCCCGCCGAGTGCGGGGTTTTCTTTTTCTGGAGGTGATCGATGACCCCCGTTTTTCGCGTGGTGGCGGACCGCAAGGACATTACCGCGCTTATCAATGACCGCCTGCTGATGCTGCGCACGTCCGATAAGCCGGCGCTTGAGTCGGATGAATTCGAGCTGCGCATCGATGACCGCGACCAAGCCGTTGCGCTGCCCAGTCGCGGTTCAAAAGTCGAAATATCCATGGGCTACGCCGGCGCCGCGCTGGTCCAGCTTGGCACGTACACGGTCGACGAGATCGAGGTCAGTGGCCCGCCGGCGACGGTGGTCATTCGCGGCAAGGCCAGCGATATGCGCGGGTCCGGCAAGACCACTCGCAGCGGCAGTTGGGAGAACGTGCCCTTGCAGCAGATCGTCAGCGACATTGCCGGCCGAAACGGCTGGGAGCCGGTGTGTCCCGTTCAGACGAAGGTGCCCCGCGCCGACCAGCTCAATGAGTCGGATTTCAACTTCATCACGCGCCTGGCGGGGAAGCACGACTGCACCGCGAAGGTCGCCGAGGGCAAGTTGCTGGTACTGCCCCGGCAGGACGGCAAGAGCGCATCGGGCAAGACCCTGTCGGCGATCACCGTCAGGCCGACAGACGTCAGCCGCTACCAGTTCAGGCTGGGCGACAAGACCACGCACAAGGCGGTGAAGACCAAGCACCAGGACAAGAAAACTGGCGAGCTGAAGGTGGTCAATCTGGCGAACGACGACGCCCCCACCACGCTGCCGCCGGTGCATACCGACCGCCACGTCTACCCGAACAAGACCGCTGCTGAGCAAGCAGCCAAGGCGCGGCTGGCCGCGTTCAACCGCAGCACTGCCGGTGTGCGCCTCGAAATGGCCGGTCGCAGCGACGTGTTTGCCGAGCGATCGATCAACGCCCAAGGCTTCAAGGACGGGCTTGATGGCGAGTACCTGGTGGACTCGGTAGAGCAGACGTTTACCGCCTCGGGTTGGACCACGTCCATCGAGTGCAACGGCGGCAAGAAAGGCAAGGCGAAGGCCAAGAGCAAGAAGAAAAAAGAAAGCAAACCCCTGAAGACAGTGGACCTGTCCCCGACCTAGGAGAAAACACCATGCCCATCACCGAGCAGCTGCTGCTGCGCATCCTCCCTAACGCCGGCCAGAAAGCCGGCGTTTTTGTACCTGCCCTGAATGCCGCCATGGGCAAGTACGGGATCATCACCCGGCTGCGTATTGCGGCGTTCGTTGCGCAGATCGGCCACGAATCCGGCCACCTGCAGCGCGTCAAAGAGAACCTGAACTACCGCGCCGAGCGCATTCGAGAGATTGGCCTGGCGTCATCCCCGAACAGCCGTTGGCGCTCATTGGTGCCGCGCGCTGCCGAGCTGGCCGGCAGCCCTGAGAGGCTGGCCAACGCCGTTTACGGTGGCCGCATGGGCAACGGCGCCGAGTCGTCCGGAGACGGTTGGCGCTTCCCCGGCCGGGGGCTGATCCAGCTTACCGGCCGGCTGAACTACAACGCCTGCAGCGAGGCGCTTTTCAGTGACGCCCGCCTGCTCAACACCCCGGAACTGCTCGAGCATCCTGTCTACGCCTCCCTGTCGGCTGCCTGGTACTGGCAGACCAACGGGCTCAACGGCATGGCTGATCGATCAAACCTGCTGCAGATCACCAAGACCATCAACGGCGGCACCAACGGCCTGCAGGATCGCCAAGAACTGTATGAGCGGGCGCTGAAGGTGCTGCCGTGATTCTGCCGGATTGGCGCTTGCCGGCTGTCTCGCTGCTGCTCGGGCTCGGCCTGGGCGGGGGGGGCGCCTGGCAATGGCAGGCCAACGCCTACGAACTGCGGCTTGCCAAACAGACTGACGACTTCCAGCGCGAACGCCTTGCCGCCGCGCTGGCGGTGGTCGATTGGAACAATGTCGAGCAGGACAAGCGCACTGCGCTGGAAAGTCGCCTGCAGGCGAGCGACCAAACCCACACCCGAGAACTTCAGAATGCCCAAACCGCTCAGGCTCGCCTTCGTGACCGCCTCGCTACTGCTGATCTACGGCTGTCAGTCATCCTCGCCAACCCCGCCCCGCCTGGTAGCGGTGGGCTGCCAGCCGCCGCCGGCACCTGCAGCGTGGTTCATGGAGCCACGCGAGCCCAACTTGACCCAGCGCATGCTCAACGAATTGTCGGAATCACGGACGACGGCAATCAAGGACTGATCGCGTTGAAGGCCTGTCAGGCCTATGTGCGAGAGATCGCACGCTGAAATGAAAGGAGCGGACCAGGTGGATGCGTCAACATCCACCTGGCCCACCGAACCCGCAGACGATACCTGCAAGTCCAGCCGAGGCTCCTGCTCTGTGCACAAAGCGCAGCGAGCCTATCACCTGTTAACTCCTACAGAAAAGACTTGCTAATCAATGACATCTCCAATCATCCCTTGGATGGGTGGCAAACGCCGCCTGGCCGACCGTCTCATCCCACTGTTTCCACCCCATGAATGCTACGTCGAGGTCTTTGCCGGCGGCGCTGCGTTGTACTTCATGCGGCCCCAGGCTGCGCCGGTCGAAGTGCTGAACGATATCAACGGCGACCTGGTGTGCCTGTACCGGGTGGTTCAGAACCACCTGGAAGAATTCGTCCGCCAGTTCAAGTGGGCGCTCAGCTCGCGCCAGGTGTTCGAATGGCAAAAGATGACCCGGCCGGAGACGCTGACCGACATCCAGCGCGCCGCCCGATTCTTCTACCTGCAGCACCATGCCTTCGCCGGCAAGGTGACGGGACAGACGTTCGGTACTGCGACGACGGGCCCCGCGATCAACCTGCTCCGGATCGAGGAAAACCTTTCTGCAGCGTGGCAACGGCTGTCCGGCACGTACGTCGAAAACCTCTCCTGGCTGGAGTGCGCCGAGCGATACGACCGGCCTCATACCTTCCACTACATGGACCCGCCGTACTGGCAAACCGCGGGTTATGGCGTGGACTTCGCATTCTCCGAGTACGAGCGGATGGCCGAGTTCATGCGGTGCTGTAAGGGGAAGGTAATGGTCAGCATCAATGACCATCCGGATATCCGACATGTTTTCGATGGCTTCCACTTCGAGACCGTAGACATTCGCTACACCACCACCAACCAGCGGCAAGGGAAAGCTGAACTGTCCGGTGAGCTGGTGATTATGAACTGGCAGCCGGCTGGCTTAGGCCAGCTATTCTGACCTTCCCTCGTTGATCCTTTCGATGAGTTCAGGCCCCTGATTCCGGACGTTGCCAACCTGCTTGCTGACTGGGTACCACTTGAAGTCTGCAGCAGGGCGGCAGCCCTCTTGCACGATCTCGGTCGCCCGCTCGATTGATGTCTCTTGGTCCAGCCACTCTCGCGCTACTGCAGGCGCAAGGACCAGCGGTTTGCGATCATGGATATCGACAAGCCCTTGGTCGGCTGCGGCGGTGATGATCACGAAGCCATCCCGGTCGTCAGGCTCTATCCCAGAATGGACCTCGGCGAGTGCAGCGAAGTAGAGCGGTTCGTCATCTGCTGTGGTGATGTAGTAAGGCTGTTTCCTTTTCGGATCTGCCGGGTCCGGGATCCATTCGAACCATCCGTTTGCCGGCGCCAAGGCTCGGCCTGCCGGCCAGAGAGCCTTGAAAAACTTCCCCGTCATCACCGTCTCGGCCCTGGCATTGATCGGGTCAGGACGTTTCCCTTTCGCCCAGAAGGGCGCCCATCCCCATTTCACTCGATCTACGCTGACCCCGCCATCGACAGCCCGTATCACTTCGACGCGGGTTGAGGGAGCCACGTTGTATCTGTTGATCCGCTCATGGTCATAACCATTGATGACCACCAGATCAAGGGCCAACTGCCGTAGGTAGTGGTCCATATCCTCGTAGATCGAGTACCTCCCGCACATACCTCACCCCTTACGTTTGTCGGCTGCCACACAGTCGTGCATTGACGCGGGAACGGTCTGACAGTTAACTGTATGAATATACAGTCTGAATCGGATCGTTCCTACATGACCATCACCTTCTTCGGTACGCCGACGGGCGGCCCAACGTTACTCCCCGTCTATTCGTTCCGTGTGCCGGCCGGCTTCCCTTCGCCTGCGGCGGATCATATGGAGCGACAGATCTCGCTGGATGAGCTGTTCGATCTTCGCGCTCCGCACGTCTACCTGGTCCAGGTGGAAGGCGACAGCATGCAGGGTGCAGGCATCTTCTCGGGCGACCTTCTTATCGTAGACCGCAGCAACGAAGCCGAGCACGGCGACATCGTGATCGCGGCCGTCAACTCTGAACCCGTGTGCAAGCGGCTGTACCGGCGCAATGGCTCCGTCATCCTGCAGTCAGAGAACCCAGCCTATCCCCCTCGGCACATTATGGAGGGCGACGAGTTGGTTATCTGGGGCGTGGTTCGCTACAGCGTGCGCGATCATGCGCAATGACCAGGTCTTAGCGCTGATCGACTGCAACTCGTTCTACGCGAGTTGCGAGCGCGTGTTCCGGCCGGATCTGGCCAAGACTCCGATAGTGGTGCTGAGCAACAACGACGGCTGTGTGATCGCCAGGTCGTATGACGCGAAGCCGTTTGTGAAGATGGGCGAGCCGTACTTCCAGGCCAAGGAGAAGCTCCGTCGGCATGGCATCGTCGCGTTCTCTTCGAACTATGCACTGTATGGCGACATGAGCGAGCGGGTAATGACCCTGATCGAGTCGATGGTGCCGGCGTCCGAGGTCTATTCGATCGACGAGTGCTTCGCTGATCTCACCGGGATCCCGGGCGACCGGACCCAGCTTGGCCGTGAGGTTCGTGCCCGGGTGTTGCGGTGCACGGGCATCCCGGTTGGTGTGGGTATCGCGCGAACCAAGACCCTGGCGAAGCTGGCCAACCACACCGCGAAGCGCCTTCAGGCTCAGACCGGCGGCGTCGTCGACATCTGTGATGACTTCAAGCGTGACTGGGTATTGCGCAATACCGAGGTGAAGGAGGTGTGGGGCATTGGCCGGCGGATGACCGCGCACCTGGAGGCCATGAGCATCCGGACAGCGATGGACCTGGCGAGGGCTGATCCACGTATGCTGCGCGACAAGTTCAGCGTGGTGGTGGAGAAAACGGCCAGAGAGCTCGCTGGTACCGCCTGTCTGGATCTAGATGAACCGGATCCGCCCAAGCAAGAGATCTGCTGCAGTCGGATGTTCGGTAAGCGTCTGGTCGAACTGACGCCGATCAAGCAGGCGGTGGCCACCTACGCCGCGAGAGCGGCCGAGAAGCTGCGTGGTCAGGGTTCGGTGTGCAAGCGTATGCGGGTGAGCATTCGCACTGGCATGTTCAATCTTGAAGAGGCCAGGTACGCGAACGGCGCCCTAGTCGAGCTGCCGTATCCCACGAACGACACGCTGCTGCTCACCAGGGCGGCCACCGAGGCTGTGGAGCGGGTCTACCGACCCGGTTTCCGGTACAGCAAAGCAGAGGTGCTATTGATGGATTTGCGGCAGCCAGGAGAGTTCTCGGGTGACCTGTTTGCGGTAACGCAGCCGACGGCCTGTGACCGGTTGATGTCGGTGCTGGATGCGATCAACGG
The DNA here is from genome assembly GCF_025466015.1 of Pseudomonas sp. 5P_5.1_Bac1. Lineage (NCBI taxonomy): Bacteria > Pseudomonadati > Pseudomonadota > Gammaproteobacteria > Pseudomonadales > Pseudomonadaceae > Pseudomonas > Pseudomonas sp. 5P_5.1_Bac1. The sequence continues at coordinate 177,869 of NZ_JANLNX010000059.1, forward strand.
TCGGTACGGCCGGGGGACAATGCGCTCGGCCAGTGTCCCCCGCACCCCCGATTGGGGGATGCGGCGCGAAATGATGAGTCAGTCTTTCACCACTCGGGTTGATCAGTTGTGGCGGGTTTTTGCCCGATAGTAATTATTAGTGCTTCGTAGAGAGACAAAAATTAGAGTGGTAAAATTTGGTATCTCGATTTTTATTATTGCACTTGGTCGGGTAGTGGGCATTTTGCAGACCCTCTTGGGAATTTACATATTTGAGCGTATAGCGATGCCCACATATTAATTCCGAATAGTGGGATTGGGCAGATCCGTTTTCTATAAGCGTCGATATTATTTTTCGCAATCTCAATTCCTAGAAGGCAGCTTAAAGTTGCACTAAATCCCGCAATTGGTGCTAGTGAGGCGCCGGAATGTAGGGCGTCGTTGCGCATGCTAAACAGCAAGTCGATGCCTCCATTATTTGTTGTAAAGCGTTTAAGGCTATCAAGGAGTTCAGTCACTCCAGCTTTCAGTTTCGGGTTTTCTATTTGTTCCACTGCGAAAGCTAGTGAGTGCTTCAGGTTGCTGCATTTAGTTTTGCCTTTCCCTTGATCTGGCGGCGCATAAGCAACCGGGCCAACCTGGAATGCTCGCGTGATGTCGCCGTTTGGTTGCATGTAGTCTTTAAGTATAACTCTGCTCAGGGACTCAATAAGCGGGTAGAAAAGATATGACGCACACAGCATGGGCTCTGCGCGATCTGCTAAGAAAGATTGCGCAGTGAGCGGAAGGGGATTCCCTCTTTCTGTGAGCATGTTTGCCATGCAGGCCTGGAATAGTCTGAATAGATCTGAGTTTTCTCTAATAGGGTGTGGTGGCTTCGCATGGTGGAAGTCCAGTAGGAGCGATGAGCAGTAGCGCCAGAAAAGCTGATTGTCTTGGGATATGTAAGCGCCCATGTTGCCGAACAGTAGTTTTTTTCCAGACTCGACACCATAGGTAATGAGCTGGTCAGTAGTTAGAAGGTGTGGCTCAATTCCATTGTTGTGAAGTTCGAGAGCTTCGGTAAAAGCATCGAATCGAAAGTGTTCGCCGGGTTGTGTTTGCTCCGCCCATTTTTGGCTCAGGTTTTTAATTTCCTTCTCGATATCATTGGGTTCGCGGTCTTGGTAAAAGGATCCATCCATCACATAGCGCTCCGTTAGAAAAGGCTGGCATGAAATGCACGGTGATCAAATGAGTGCTCATTGTGGCTAAATGGTAGCTTATCAATGGCCTGGGGCGCGCCAGCCTGCTGGAGAAAGCCCGATACATCTCAAAAGCTAGGACTAAACCGGGGCCGTTGCAGAGCGCTATGGGTAAGTAGAGGCGGCTGGCGCGGCAGAGAAATCGGGATTATGGCGGACCGCGGGGATGAGCGTACGAGTTCGAATCCCTTCTGCAATTAGGCGAGATGATCTCTCCGGGAAGGTGGGGATGGCAGAGCTGAGCCTGACGCTCGGATCTGCTCCGAATAACAAATCACCCTTCGCAAGCTTAGGGCGATTGTAGGGCAAATTCGGGACCGCATGGGGGCGCATTGTACCGCCTCTCTGGGCTGGTGGAGCAGCAAAACCCGGCCTGTTGCGGCCTATTGCGCAAGGCGGACGGGTTCAAATCCCTATCTCTCCGCCATACATGTTGTAGACGAAGCCCCTGAAACTGTGAAGTTTCAGGGGCTTCGTCGTTTCTGTGTTCGAAAATTCCAACACTGGTCGAAAGGCAGAGGGGAGTCGCTCTGGCTGTTCGATGGGAGTTTCCCTCCTGGCGGAGTAATCAGCATTTGAACTTAATGTTTACAGTAATGTAATGTTCAAGTAATGATCTTGATAATCAGCGTTCGAAAGTTTGTAGAAAGTCACTATGTCTCTCAGTGACTTTTGAAATAACTTACATGTCCTGGTTTGTTGTTCTGGTTTCTTGTTGATTCGGAAATATTGGATTACCAATGTTGAGTTGTTCTTTTGTGTGCAAAAGAACCTAATGGCCGCCGAATCCATTTCCAGAGGAATAATGAAATGACTGCTGTTTCCATTCTCGGCGCAGGACACTGTGGCTGTGCCTTTGTCGCAGATCTCTCCCATCGCGATATTGATACACTGTTATATGCGCATCCACAACACAGTGGCAATCTCGATAGTATCGAGGCCGCAGGTGGATTGACCTCGTCCTTGGCGCCCGATAGTCGTGTTCAGCCGCGGTTGAGCACGTCCATGGCCGAGGCCCTGGCGTTCTCCCGTTATCTTGTTGTTACTGTTCCTGCTTATGGCCATATGACCATCATCGATGAATTGGCTGAATTCGATTTGAGCCGGCACGTTGTCATTTGTATTACCGGCAACTTCTTTAGTCTCGTCGCACGAGGCAAACTGAATGCCAGGGCAATCATTGAAACCAGTACATCTCCCTATGCCTCGCGCTTTGATGGCGGCCATGTGCGTATTACGGGGATAAAGAAAATTCTTCCCGTCGCATCCCTGCCGGTGGCGCTTGATACAACTGTCCGGCGCGATATCGAGGCGTTATTTCCGATGCCACTGGACTGGCGGGACAATGTGCTGGAAATCGGGCTCTCCTGCGTTACCGGTGTCATTCATCCGGTACCGGCGTTAATGAACGCGGGCTGGATCGAAACTTCTGGCGGAAACTTCTACTTCTACCGGGAAGGTATATCGGCCTCGGTCGGCAAGGTGGCCGAACAACTCGATCAGGAGCGGCAAGGTATTGCACGTGGTTTTGGTCTGCACACCCGCTCAGTGGTGGACATTCTCAATGGTTTTTATGGCCGTTCATTCACCAGTTTCAACGAGTTCGCCAGTAATTCGCCTGAGCACAATGCCTTACACATGGCGCCGGACCATATGCGTCATCGCTTCGTTTCCCAGGATGTTCCCTATGTGCTGGTGCCCTGGTTCGAGTTGGGTCAGCAGATTGGGGTGGACTGTTCGATGATTGGCTCGATCATTCGGCTGGCCTCCGCGGTCAACAACACCGATTACCTGGCCCAAGGCCGTAATCTTCGCGCTCTTGGCCTGGAGAACGTCTCGCGGGACGACATTCTCGCCAGTGTTGGAGCGGAAAGCGCAGCGCTATGAGTGCGGTCAGGCGCGCGATTATCTGCAAGCTGGTTTCAGCGCTGTTGATTGCCGGGATGTACGGCTTGATCAAGGGCCTGGGACAGGATTATCCGGTGGGACAGATCCTGTTCGTACGTAATCTGTTCGCCTTGATCCCTATCCTCCTGTTGATCCACTGGCTCGGGGAGTGGGGTGCTCTGCGTACCCGCAATGTCGGGGCACATTTGCGCCGCTGTACCTTCGGCACCGCTTCGCAGGTGCTCTGTTTCGCCGCGGTGGGTTTGTTGCCATTGGCCACGGCCACCGCGCTGACGTACACGGCGCCTCTGTTCATCGGCCTGTTTGCAATGTTGTTTCTCGGCGAGTCGGTCAGCCGTGGCAGATGGCTGTCTTTGCTGTGCGGTTTTCTCGGTGTCTATCTCATCGTGCTGCCGGGCGCGGGCAGTGTCGAGCCGGGTGTGCTGGTCGCTCTGGCGGGCGCTGTGGCCACGGCCGCCGCCCTGCTTTCCATCCGCACCATGTCCGGTGAAGAAAAGGGCAGTGCGGTGGCGTTTTACTTCACGGTGTTCGGGGCTGTAGCGGGGGCGTTGTCGCTATGGTTCGACAGCGTCGTGCCTTCCCTGGAGGAGTTGCCGGTGCTGGTGGCGATCGGGTTGCTGGGCGGCGCGGCGCAGATTCTGCTGACGTTCGCCTACCAGAATGCGCCCGCCACGCTGATCGCACCCTTCGAGTACTCGACCCTGGTCTTTGCCAGCCTGATCGGATTCCTGATCTGGGCCGATGTTCCGGCTGGCAATGAGCTGCTGGGCATCGCGGTAATCGTCGGCGCGACGACCTGGCTGACCCTGCGCGAGCGCAAAGTTGGAGCCTGACTGAGTGCGGGAAGACCTCGTTGAAAAACGTCGGTTCACCGAAACCTTGCTTTTCATTCTCCTGTCCGCTGCGATAAATTAGCGCAGCTCCTGTGCTGATGAGGGTTACTCACCGACAAGTCAGCCAGTTGCTGGTCAACGCCGGAATCATGATGTTCCGCTTGATGGAATTACCCATCACCTACATTTTTTAAAAGGATGTAATTAATGTACGCAAAGCTTCTCGCGGCAGCACTCGTCTTCGCCACTCCTTTGGCGTGTGTGGCTGCTACCTCTGTCACAATCGACGCTAATAGCAATTGCCTTTCCAGTCCGTTTGGCCCGGTAACACATGGCACGCCGGTAAAAATTCAGCTTGCTCCGGGTCGCTATGTTTTTTCGCTGGTATCGAACAGCATGAGTTGTTCAAACGGCGATCTGTCGGGAGGCTGCCTGGCTGATACGGTGTTCTTGCAGGGCTGGGGGAGCGCGCGGTGGGGGGCTTTGGTCACGGCCAACCCGTCTGTGGTCGATGTGCCACAAGCCAACATGACGCTCTATGCCTATATTGGTGATGACGGTTGCTCCAATAACACAGGAACGGCAGTGATATTGATTCAAACGGCCAGCTAACAAGTAATCGGTAATGCCGTTCATGTGCAGGCGGGTGAACATGCTCTGCACATGACGGTTGAGGTTACAGTCCACACTGCGCCGCTCCACGGTGCGTGCCCGCCCAGCATCAGCCAAACATCACTTGGCGTTTGCGCATTGTCCGGCGAATCTCCCCGACTCCACTCCCGTGTATCGCATCGCCTGAGCGGGCGGCGCTGCAGGCCGGCGACTTGTCCAGCCATACCCGGCTACCGTACGTCGATCAGGACGTCGTGATGCTCTGAGCGATCTTCGTCGACAGGAGCGGGGCACCATCGCCCTCGGGTAGCAGATGGTCGTAGTCGCCAAAGTGTTCGTCGACGAAGTCAGCGTCGGCGTAGCAGTCGAGGATGTTCATGTTGAAGCCGGGGCGCAGGCAGTCCATCAGCTGCTGCAATTCGAACGCGCCGCGGAACAGATGGGGCGAGTCCGGGCCGGCGACGGCCTGGTAATCGCGGTGCATCGGTGGAATCACCAGGAGCACCCGGTGACCGCGTTCGGCGGCCAGCATCAGCAACTGAGCCAGGTACTGATTGCCATCTTCCTTGCGATTGAGCCGCAGGTGATCCTCGACCCGTCGCTGCACGCTATAGTCCGCTGGCATGAAGACCTTCTGGTGTTGCGGCAGGAACCCGGACATCCCGCCGAGTGTGCCGTCGATGCCCTCCAGCCGGCCTTCCAGTTGGGCAGCAATCTCCATCAATTGCGCATCGTCATAGTGCTGCCCAAGCCGGAACACTTCGTTCATCAGCGGTGCGAGAGTCTTTTCGCTGGGTGATTGTTCCAGCACGTTGCCGGGCGAAAACAGAGAATAGAAAACGATCAGCGTATCCAGGTTTGGTGCCTGGCTGGCGGCGTATTGGTAAAGCGCCAGGGAGTGGCGAAAATCCTGGGAGCGGCTGCACAAGTTGAACGAGCCGGGGCAATACGCAGGATCGAACGCGAAGTCGCCGTGGGAGGATCCGAGGGCGAGGCGGGTGATGCTGTGCTTTTCCCGTTGGAACATCGCCCGCTTGGCGGCGAAATAGGCGATCAGGTCGAGAAACGGATTGTACTTGTCCATCAGGTGCTCTCGGTGGAATGGGATCTCTCGCACTTGCTCAAAGCTCGGGAGTTGTTCAGTAACGAACTCGCGCTGCATCGACTGGTGCTAGGTGAATAGACATTTGCGTTCTCACAACGGCCTGTGATTTAGAGGCGGATCCGCTCATCGCCCGCTCGGGCAAAGCGATGAATAATGAAGCTCGGCATAAAGCAGACGACACTCTTGCCGACACAGACTGGTATAAAGCTCTCGTTGTTGAAATGCCAAACGCATTTGGCCTTGATCGAGAGGCCTGTCCATTTGCCCGGTGTCCCGTCTCCCTATACGAATGACAATGTTAAATGGGCGCAGTATACACAGCCCGTTACACCTGCTCTTTTGATCAGGCCCGCTTTTGAAAACCGTGGAGGCCACGATGCGCAAAGTTGTGATTTTCGGGGTACTGGATACCGCGCAACTGGCGCACTACTACCTGAAAAAAGACCCGGCGGTAGAAGTGGTCGCCTTCACCGTGCATGAGCGCTATATACCGGAATCGAAGCAATTCGAAGGTTTGCCGGTCGTGCCGTTCGAAACCCTCGATGACTGGTTCCCGAGTAGCGAGTACCAGCTCTTCGCCCCCATGACCGGGCGCAAGATGAATCGCCTGCGCGAGTCCGTATACCTACAAGGCAAGGGCAGGGGCTATGACTTCATCTCCTATGTAAGCCCGAAGGCCACGGTCAATGACAATGTCATCGGCGAGAACTGCTTTATCCTCGAAAACAGCGTACTGGAGCCGTTCGCGATGATCGGCAACAACGTGGTCATCTGGAGTGGTAGCCAGGTCAGTCACCACGGAGAGATCAAGGACCATGTGTTCCTGGCTCCCCGTGTGGTCTTGGCCGGCCACTGCCTGGTCAACGCATATGCGTGGCTCGGAGCCAATTCAACCGTCATCAATCACTGCACCATCGGTGAAGGCACCTGCGTCGGCATGGGGGCGTTGATCACCCAGGACACGCAACCCTGGCAGTTGTACATCGGCGCGCCTGCACGAGCGGTCAAAAGCAGTCAGGGCCTGGATTTCTGACGTCTGGACGGCCTGAGCCTCAGAGGTCGTACGCCGCCAGGTGCGATCCGATGCCGTCGGGGCCGACTTCCATCAGTGCGTCGACAATCGACAGATAGGGCGTGAAGCCTTCGCCGCGCTGGCGATAGGGCAAGGGGCGCATGGCGATGAAGCGCAGATCAATGCCCTGTTCCGCAAAAGCTGCCGGTTCATACAGCGCCCGCCCGCCCTGAGCGTTGATGTACTGGGTCGCTCGTTCTTGGCGGCAGATATCGAGAATACGTTCCTGTGCCGCCAAATCGTCGTTTCGGTAGGCCGCGCTGCTGGTCACGATCCGGGTCTGCAGGCCCATGAAGCGGGCGAGGGTGTGCAACTGGTGGCTGAGGAATGCCGCCAGGTTGCGCTCGTCGTGGCCGAGGATCTGTTCCAGAAGTGGAAACACCTGATCGAAACAGGGCGCCTTGCGGTAGGTCATTTCCAGTGTGCGCAGTAAACGCCGCTGCCACTGCACGTGGGGCGCGATCTCGATGTCACGAATCTTGCGGTTCTGCGAGGCCTGCAGCAGCGGCAGGGTTATCAGGCCCGGCTCGTTATTGATGAGAATCCGGTTGCGATTGATCCAGCCGCGATTGATGTAGTTCACATCGTCGTAGACCACGAAGCAGTCGGAGGCGTGCAGCAGTTGCCAGTAGCCGATGTAGGGAAACAGGTACGGCTGCATGATCGCTACTGCTGTCATGCGGCGGCTCCGGCGATCAGGCCGATGATGAAGTCGACGGTCTCGTGGTCTAGGTTGGGGTAGATGGGCAGGCAGATCACTTGCTCCACCAAGCGATTGGCCACCGGCAGGTTGGCAGGGCTGGCTGATGGCAGGGCACAGTACATCGGCAAACTGCTGATCAGCGGCTGGAAGTAGCGACGGCCATGAATCTGGTGAGCGGCCAGGTGTTCGAACAAGGCGTCCCGGGTCAGTGGATAGGCTGGTTCGACGAGAATCGGGAAATAGGCATGGTTGGCCCGTTGTGCGCCGACGCTTTCGTTGCAGCGGATGCCGACAACTCCGGCCAGCCCTTCGCGGTAGCGCTGGTCGACCAGTCGGCGCCGCTCCAGGGTCTCGTCCAGGTCTTTCAGTTGCAGCAAGCCGAAGGCGGCGTGGATTTCGCTCATCTTGCCGTTGCTGCCGGTGAACTCCACCGTGGCGCCGCCGGGAACCAGGCCGAAGTTCTTCAACTGATCGATACGGCGCTTGGTGGCTTCGTCCGGGCAGATGATAGCCCCGCCCTCGAAGGTGCTGAACACTTTGGTGGCATGGAAACTGAGTACCGACAGGTCGCCGTGACGCAGCAGGCTACCGCCATCGTCACGCACGCCGAAGGCATGCGCGGCGTCGTAGATAACCTTGAGACCGTGGCGTTCTGCGATCTGGCGGATGCCCTGAACATCGCAGGGATGGCCGTAGCAGTGCACCGGCAGGATCGCCGTTGTGCGCTCGGTGATAGCTGCCTCGATTCGTGCCGGATCAAGGTTCATGGTGCCCGGATCAATATCGACGAATACCGGCGTGAGCTGGTTCCACAGCAACGAATGTGCAGTAGCGACGAAAGAATAGGGCGTGGTGATGACCTCGCCGCTGAGCCCCGCCGCCTGTATTGCCGTAATCAGCCCCTGAGTGCCGTTGCAGATCAGCGAGATGTGCTCGACGCCAAGGTAATCGCAGAGGGCGGCCTCAAGGCGTTGCTCCATCGGGCCGCCGTTGGTCAGCATGCGCCGGTCCCAGATTTCCTGCAGGTAGGGCATGAAGGCTTCCAGGTCTGGAAGCATGGGCTGGGTGACGAAAATCGGTTCCCGGTCGCTCATAAGCTGCGCATTGTCATGGTGTGTTTCCATAGCCGCCGGCCGCGCGGGTTGGTCTGTCTTTCATCAGGGCCAGGCCAGGGTTGTTCACAGTGATTTGTCGAATTCATGGCGGATCCAGAAGTCGCGCATGATGTCCCAGCAACGCCGCGATTCTTCCTGGACCAGGCCGGCGTAAAGCACCTGGCACTGTTCGGCGTGATGGCGGAAGCTGCTCAGCGGCTCTATCAGGTACACGGTGTTGCCCTTCAAGGCGAGGTTGATGAAGATCGCCACATCCGGAGCCCAGGGAATGTCCTGCTCATCCACTGACAGGAAGTTCGGAGTGACCTCGATTACCTCGCTGCGGCGGAACATCACCGTGGTCGGCTCGCCGACGAAGTTGAGGTACGACTGCATCAGCGCGGTGCCCAGCGACAGCCCTTCGATCATCGAGTCGCTGGCCACCGGCGCACGGGTTGCGGCGATATCCGGCAGGGGCACGCCGTGCTCGTCGATGCGCTGGCGCTTGGAGGTCACCAGGGTGATATCCGGGTAGTCGGTGAAGCTCTTGATCATGCGTTCCACGCATTCGAGGTCGAGCAGGTCATCGTCGTTAAGGAACTTGATGAACTCGCCGCGGGACTCCTTGAGGCAGAGCAGGTGGTTGAGGCGGCCGATGTCCTTGCCTGCGTCCGGATTGCGCACATAGCGGATGCGCGAGTCGAATTGGCCGTACTCGGCGGTGATGTCTTTGATGGCATCGGTCGGGCAGTCGTCGCAGATCAGGATTTCCAGATTGCGGTAGGTCTGGTTCAGCGCGCTTTCCATAGCCTGGTGCAGGTACGTGGTCCTGTAGGTCGGCATGACGATGCTGACCAGTGGCTCGGCGTCCGCGGCCAACTGGCGCAGTGGCTTGCGGAACTCCAGCACCAGTTGCCCCGGCGCGGCGGACTCCAGGCCGCTGAGGGCCGGGTCGCTGCTCGCGCCTGGCGCGGTAACCGTCAGCGGCTCCAGGCCGACCATCTTGCAGATCCGCGTCAGTTCCGCTTCGTCGTAGGTCCAGGCCTGCTGGCGCAAGGCGTTGTTGAGGCGTTCGCTGCGGCCGATGCCCGGTGCCGAGGGATCGGGGCGGTCGCTGAGGTAATCGTCGATCAGGGCCTTGAGGTCGGTGGTGACCAGGCGAATCACTCCGCCCGGTTGCAGCACCCGGCGGCACTCATGCAGCAGACGAATGCCCTGGTTGCGGCCGAGGCGTTCGAGCAAATGGGCACTGTAGATACCCGGAACCGTGCCGCGCTCCCAAGGCAGGGCCTTGCCCTGTTCGAGGTGCAGGTCCGCGCCCGGTGCGTCCAGGTCGATATTGAAGAAGCCCTGGCGTGGGTGATCGGCGCAACCGAGGTTCAGGTAAATAGGGTGCATAGTCATCGCTTCGAATTTGGGCGTGGTGTTCAAAGGCCTGGACCCGTGGCTGCTTTCACGGGAAGGCGGTAATCACTGTGTCGGCAGCGAGCGCGGGTTCATGACCACGACAGCGGTTGCCGAGAGTATCTGATTTTCCGCCAGGCCTGACAGGCGCGGATCAACGAAGCTGTCGCCGCGACAGGTGATGGCATTTTGCTTGACGGCCGATGCGCCGGCCCTAGACTGGGCCGCATTCCAATGGGAGTCGGGTAGAGGGGCCAGGGTATGGATTCCAGGTTTTCCCGGGATGGCGCCGCGCGCCGCCCCGCGTTCTCACGTTTGCCGGTGCCGATCGACCTGGCGCCTTTGCTGGCGGCGCTGGCGGATCTCGATGAGCAACTGTGGCAAGGGCATTTCAACCAACGCTATTTCGAGGGCGACTGGAGCGGCATTGCGCTGATCTCCCCGGCGGATGCCACGGGTGAACTGACCCACGGCGACGGCCCCGCGGTCGAGCGCCAGCCCTGGGTGCGCGACCCACGCTGGCAGCAAGGCCTGCGCGGGTTGTCGGTGGACATCCGCAATGCCCGGCTGATGCGCCTGGGGCCGGGCGGGCATATTCACGAGCACCGCGACTATGACCTCGGCGGCCCGGACGCCGACATGCGCCTTCACGTGCCGCTGCTGACCCCCGCCCAGGTGGATTTCATGCTCGAAGGCCGGCGGGTGCCGATGCAGGCGGGCGAGTGCTGGTTTCTCGATCTCGACCGTCCGCACAGCGTGCAGAACCACGACAGCAGCCCACGTATCCACTTGGTCATCGATTGTCGTCCCGGGCCCTGGCTCGACGCGGCGATCGACAGCGGGCTGGCCACCACCCCCGCGGCCGGGGTGGGGCGCTTCGCCCAGGCGTTCGCCGACTTCGCCCGCTGGCTGGAGCAGCACCCGCAGGCGAGCGCGACCTTGCAGGCGCTGCGCGACAAGGACGCCTTCGTCGAGCGGACGCTGGCGCTGGCGAGCGAACAGGGCTTCATCTTTGGCCGTGACCAGGTGCGGTCGGCCATGCGCGTAGGACGTGCTCGCTGGAGTGATCAATGGAAAGTCTGAATTTGCAGGGCTGGTTGCCGATCAGCGTCTGGCAGGACGGGCCGGAATGGCGCGTGGACTGGTGCTGGTTTGGCCAGCAGCGACTGGACCAGCCGTTTTTCCGCGACTCGGTGGACGATGCCTTGTCCCTGCCGTTCAACCAGGCGTTCCGCCGGCAGACGCCCCTTGCCGCGTTGAGCCAATGGCAGGCGGAGTGTCCGGGCGTGGCGCCGAGCGCGTTCGTCTATCACGCGTCGCGGTGTGGCTCGACCCTGATCAGCCAGATGCTCGCGCAACTGGACACTCACGTGGTGGTGTCTGAGCCGCCCGCGCTGGACATCCTGCTGCGTGTGGAACTGCCCCACGAAACACGCCAGGCGGCCATTCGTGGCCTGCTCTCGGCCTATGGTCAGGTCCGCGGCGGGCAGGAGCGGGCGCTGGTGATCAAGCTCGATGCCTGGAACATCCGTGAGCGGCGCTTGTTGCGTGAGTGCTTCCCCGAGGTGCCGTGGCTGTACCTGTACCGTGAGCCGCTGGAGATCGCCGTTTCCCATATGCGTCGGGGCGGGATGCAGATGATTCCCGGCATGCTCGGTTCGGCGTGGCTCGATGGTGACCAGGGCATGGGCGGGCGTGAAGACGAGATCGCCCGGCGCCTCGGCCTGATGCTGGCGGCGGGCCTGGAACACAGCCGCGCCGAGGGCAACCTGTTGGTCAACTACACCGAATTGCCGGGAAGCATGGGCGAGCATCTGGCGGGCTTTTTCGGTCTTGGCCGTGAGGACGCGCAGCTCGCCCTGCGGACGGCCGGGCTGCACGCCAAGCAGCCGTCGGAAACGTTCGTGCCGGACAGCCAGCGCAAGCGCGACGAGGCATCGGACGTATTGCGAGAACGGATCGAGTTCTGGACGCGACAGTCTTATGAGGCGCTGGAAGCCTTGCGTCTGGCGTCGCGCTGACGCGGGGAGGAGCTCGCCTGCGTCAGCGCCGGGGGCGGGTTCAGGGTTTCAGGTGGGCGACGATCTGGTCTTTGATCAGCAGGCGCTCTTTGCGCAATTTGGTGACCTTGTCATCCGGGCTGCCGTCCCGTTCGGCCTCGACCACTTCGCTGTCCTTGCTCAGGTAGTGTTGGTGCAGGCTGCCCAGGTGCGGGTCTTTTTTCTTGTGGTCCTCGAATGCTTCCCGGGTCAGTTGCAGGTCTGCGAGTAAATCGTGCTTAACCGGCATGGTTACGGTTCTCCTGAGGTTGAGGGCGTGAATCTTCAGGATAGTTGCCTTTGTCGGGATGGGTAGCTGGAGTAGGCTGTGGCTCTTTGTCCCGCCTCAGGAAACCGAAATGCCCCAACTGCATCTGGAGTACAGCGCCAACCTGCGCACCCTCGACACCGATAAAGCGCTGTTGCGCCTGAACAGTGCGCTGGTCGCCAGCGGCCAGTTCAGCGACGAGCTGGATATCAAGAGCCGGGCCGTGGCCCATGAGGTGTTCCGGGTCGGCATCGCTCCGCTGGAGCGGGCGTTTGTTCATGTGAAGCTGGCGTTGTTGAGCGGCCGCTCTCCGGAAATCAAACGGCAACTCTCCGCCAGCCTGCTGGACGCGCTGAAGGATGTGGTCCCGGCCCAGGCGGGTGTGGATATTCAGTTGTGCGTGGAAATTCTCGATATCGACCGCGATTCTTATTCCAAAGTGCGTTTGCCTGCCTGACGTCAGCTAAATACAGCCGCTGTTTCTGAACCGCGGCTGAACGCACGGCGTGGATTAACAAAGCTTCATCCAGAACATTGTTTGTTCGCGCTTTTTTCACGGAAAATTGATGAATGGCTGCTTAAAGTTCGCCCGGTAAAAGGCGGGGCCGCAACGGTCTCGGCGGGGAACTCTACATAAGCGAAACGTCATGTTGAAAATAAAGTCGTTGCGTCCCGAGTGGGTGACGCTGTTTGCCAGTGTCTATCTGTTGCTCGGTTTCAACTCGGTCCTGTGGGCGCACGTTTCCACGGTGCTCCAGGGCGACACTCACGGGCTGCTGCTGCGGCTGGCGTTCGGCGTGTTGTTGCTGTGCGCCTTCAACTTCGTACTGACCGTGCTGACGTTTCGCAAAACCCTCAAACCGCTATTGGCACTGCTGTTTATTGTCAGCGCCGGGGTGGCGTACTTCATGAATCAATACGGCGTGCTGATCGATATCGGCATGTTGCGCAATACCGTGGAAACCAACGTGACGGAAGTGCGCGATCTGCTGTCGCTGAAGTTGCTTGTTTATATTGTTTTATTGGGCGTGGTGCCGACCTTTATTTTGCTCAGGACACCCGTCAACTTCCGCAGTCTGCCTCGCGAGTTGCTGCGCAAGTTATGGGTTGGCCTGGCCAGCCTGTTGATCCTCGCGGCGGTGGCGATGCTCAACTATCAAGGCCTGGCCTCGCTGTTTCGCAATCACCATGAACTGCGCCTGATGGTCGTGCCGAGCAACTACATCGGCGCCTCGGTGAACTATGTGCGGGAAAAAGTCGGCGGGGCGACCCAGTCGTTCCGCACGATCGGCGAAGACGCCACGCTGTCGCCGGACTGGGCTGGCCATCCACGCAAGTCGCTGACCGTGCTGGTGGTGGGCGAGAGTGCCCGGGCGGAAAACTTCGGCCTGCTCGGCTACAGCCGCGACACCATGCCACAGTTGGCGAAAGAGCAGGGCCTGGTGGCGTTCAGCAATGTCACGTCCTGCGGGACCGAGACAGCGGTGTCGGTGCCCTGCATGTTCTCCGGCATGACCCGCAAGACCTACGACGCCACGACCGCGAAAAACCAGGAAGGCTTGCTCGACATGCTCCAGCGCGCCGGCCTGGCGGTGTACTGGCGGGACAACCAGTCCGGTTGCAAGGGCACCTGTGACCGGGTGCACTTCGAGGATGTCAGCAACCTCAAGGAGCCGGGCCTGTGCGCCGACAGCGAATGCCATGACGAAATCCTCCTCAAGGACCTGGCCGCGCGCATCGACGACCTGAAGGAAGACACCGTGCTGGTCCTGCACCAGATGGGCAGCCATGGCCCGGATTACTACAAGCGCTACCCGGCGCAGTTCGAGCGCTTCACCCCGGTCTGCCACAGCAACGCACTGAACCAGTGCGACCGGCAGAGCATCATCAACGGCTACGACAACACCCTGGCCTACACCGACCACGTGCTGGCCTCGCTGATCGACCTGCTGCGCAGCAAGCAGGGCAAGGTGGACACGGCGATGCTCTACCTGTCCGACCACGGCGAGTCGCTGGGCGAGTACAACCTGTTCCTGCACGGCACGCCCTACATGGTGGCGCCGGAGCAACAGAAACATGTGCCGATGCTGGCCTGGTTCTCCGACAACTACCGCAGCAGCTTCGGCGTGGATGTCGACTGCCTGAAACAGGAGCGTGACCAACCGCTGAGCCAGGACAACCTGTTCCACTCCATGCTCGGCCTGTTGCAGGTGAAAACAGCCCTGTACAACCCGCAACTGGACCTGTTCGCCGGTTGCCGGCCGAAAGGGACTACCTCCTGAGTCGGATGCAAAAAGCCGCTTCGTCTGCTTCTCTTACAAACCATAGGGAGAGGGCTGTCGGGCGGTTTCCCGGCAGTGGCCTGTGCCGTATATACTGCGCGCCATTGTTCGTGGGAGAGCCTTGTGGCCATCGATATTCACTGGATTTCTGACGACCGCAGCCTGGCGGAGCATTGCCAGCAGTGGCGTCAACTGCCCTTCGTGGCACTCGACACCGAGTTCATGCGGGTCGACACCTTCTATCCCAAAGCCGGTTTGATCCAGGTCGGCGATGGGCAACGCGCCTTTCTGATCGACCCGCTGCGGGTCAACGACTGGCAGCCGCTGGCCGAACTGCTCGAAGATCCCGCCGTCACCAAGGTGCTGCACGCCTGCAGCGAAGACCTCGAAGTCCTCCTGCGCCTGACCGGCAGCCTGCCGGCGCCGCTGTTCGACACCCAACTGGCCGCCGGTTACCTCAACCTCGGCTTCTCCATGGGTTACTCGCGATTGGTGCAGGAAGTGCTGGGCATCGAACTGCCCAAGGGCGAGACCCGCTCCGACTGGCTGCAACGCCCACTCTCCGAAACCCAGATCAGCTACGCCGCGGAAGACGCCGTGCACCTGGCCGAGTTGTACGTGCGCCTGCGCCCGCAACTGAGCGACGACAAGAACGCCTGGGTGCTGGACGACGGCGCCGAACTGGTGCTGCAACTGCGCCGCGATGTCGATCCCTTTGAGCTGTACCGCGACGCCAAGCTGGCCTGGAAACTGTCCCGCGCCCAGTTGGCGGTGCTGCGCGAACTGTGTGCCTGGCGCGAGCGCGAGGCCCGGGCGCGTGATTTGCCGCGTAACCGCGTGGTGCGTGAACACGCGCTGTGGCCGATGGCCCGGACCCAGCCGGACAACCTGGCGGCGCTGGCCCGTATCGAAGACATGCACCCGCGCACCCTGCGCCAGGATGGCGAATTCCTGCTGGACCTGATCAAGCGCACTGGCAGCCTGCCGCCGTCCGAGTGGCCGCCGGCCGTGCCCGAGCCGCTGCCGATCGAAGCCTCGGCGCTGCTGAAACAACTGCGTGCCATCGGCCAGGCCGAAGCCGAGCGCCTGAGCATCGCCCCGGAGCTGATGCTGCGCAAGAAAACCCTCGAGGCGCTGCTCAAGAGCGGTTACCCCGACGGTCCTTACCAATTGCCTGATTCGCTGCGTGGCTGGCGCCGCGAGCGGATGGGCCAGGCGCTGCTGGACTGCCTGGCCACTGCTGGAGAAGTCTCGTGAAACGTATCTGCTCGATCTACAAAAGCCCGCGCAAGAACGAAATGTACCTTTACGTGCTCAAGGCCGATGGCCTGGCGCGCGTGCCCGAAGGGCTGCTGCCCGCCTTCGGCACGCCGCAACTGGCTTTTGACCTGGTGTTGAGCCCGGAGCGCAAGCTGGCCCGCGAAGACATCGCCAAGGTCCTGGAAAACCTCGACCAGCAGGGTTACCACCTGCAGATGCCGCCGCTCGAGGACGAGTACATCGAGCACCTGCCCGAAGAACTGCTGCGCCGCAACGATCCGGTCTGATCCCGTCCCCGTTTTCGTCTCCATGTGGCCAGCCGCCGTACGCTGGCCATCCCGCCGTTTTGCAAGGTTGTAATCGATATGCGCGTATTGATCGCCGAACAGGATCACGCCCTCTACACCCGTCTGCTGCGTGAGGCCCTGCCCGATCTCGAGATCCTCACCAGTGGCGATTCCGCCGAACTGTCGCGTCTGGCCGCGGATTGCCCGGTCTGGCTCGGTCAGCCGGACCTGTTGGCGACCTTGTTGCGCCAGGGGCATCGCCCGGACTGGGTGCAGTCGACCTGGGCCGGAATCACGCCGTTGCTGGCCCATGGCCTGCCCCGTGAATACCGCCTGACCCGCGCCGTGGGTATCTTCGGCCAGGTCATGGCCGAATACGTGCTGACCTACATGCTCGGCCACGAACGTGAAGTGCTGAGCCGGCTGATGAGCCAGGTCGAGCGCAAATGGGATGGCCGCCTCGGGCGCAGCCTGGAAGGGCGCCGGGTGCTGATCGTGGGCACCGGTGACATCGGTTGCCAGGTGGGCGAGTTCCTCGTGCCGTTCGGCGTTCACCTCTATGGCGTCGCCAGCCAGCCGCGTGTGTTGGCGCCGTTTATCGAAGTGGCGGGGCTGGACGATCTCGGCCGTCTGGTGGGCGAGGTGGACTATGTGGTCAACCTGTTGCCGGACACGCCGGCTACCCACGATATCTATGACGCTGCGCTGTTCGCCCGCTTCAACCCCGATGCGCTGTTCATCAATGCCGGTCGTGGCATGGCGGTGGTCGATGGTGACCTGGTCGACGCACTGACCAAAGGCCATCTGGCCGGCGCGGTAATCGATGTCTGCCGCCAGGAGCCGCTGCCGCGCAATCATCCGTTCTGGACCGCTCTGGGTCTGCTGCTGACCGGGCACAGCTCGGCGCCGACCTCGCCGGTGGCGATGGCGCGGTTGTTCGTGGAGAACCTGGGGGCGTATGGCGCGGGAGAGGCGTTGCGCGGGGAAGTGGATTTCGCGCGGGGGTATTGAGATCGCCATCGCTGCGGTTCGGTGCTCCGAACCGCAGCGATAAAGCGCTAATGCCTTACAGCGTAAAATCACCCTCGGCCGCCAGCTCACTCAGCGGGCGACGCGGGCTCGGCACTTCACGGGCTTGCAGGTACTCGGCCAGGGTCGCCTTGTCGCCCAGCTTGCCGATGGCAATGACCGCATGCAGCACGTACTCGTCAGGGATCTTCAGTTCCTTGCGGGTCAGTTCCTGGTCGAAACCGGCCATGCCGTGGGTGTGCCAGCCGCTCAGGCTGGCCTGCAGGGCCAGGTGACCCCAGGCGGAACCTGTGTCGAAGGTGTGCCACAGCGCCGGGGTTTCTTCGCTGGCGCCGGGGGCGGTGAAGGTGGTCTTGGACAGCACGATCACCAGCGCCGAGGCATGCTGCGCCCAGCTACGGTTGAACTCGTTGAGCAGGCCCAGGTAACGCTCCCAGTTCGCGGTGTCGCGACGGGCGAAGAGGAAACGCCACGGTTGCGAGTTGTAGGCCGACGGCGCCCAGCGTGCGGCTTCGAGGAAGCTCAGCAGGGTTTCTTCGGCAATCGGCTCGGCGGTGAAGGCGCGAGGCGACCAGCGCTGGATGAACTGTTCGTTGATGGCGTATTCGGCAACGCGAGGATTGGCGCTCATGCGGGTTCCTGACAGGGGGGTATGAAATGATTTGCAAAACTACGCCTGTCCTACACACCCTGACAAGCGGTCTGGCAAAGGCGAAGCACTCGTCCTAGACTGGCGCCGCTCGATAGAGCAGAAGAATTTTGAAACAGGATCACCGCGACATGCAGGCAACTCCCGAACCGTTCTGGACCCGCAAGACCCTCGATCAGCTTGATCGTCTGGAATGGGAGTCGCTCTGCGATGGCTGCGGCCTGTGCTGCCTGCAAAAGCTCGAAGACGAAGACGACAACAGCGTCTATTACACGCGGATCGCCTGCAAACTGCTGGACCTGAAAACCTGCCAGTGCAGCGACTACCCCAACCGCTTCGCGCACGTGCCGGACTGCATCCAGCTCACTCCGGGCAAGGCGGATCAGTTCAAGTGGCTGCCGCCGACCTGCGGCTATCGCCTGGTCAGCGAGGGCAAGGACCTGCCGCGCTGGCACCATCTGGTGTGTGGCGACCGTGAGCAGGTGCACAAGCAGCGCATATCACAATCCGGACGCATGCTCAGCGAGGAGAGCGTGGACGAGGATGACTGGGAAGACTATCTGATTTTCCGCGCCAGCTAAGGCTTGCTGTAGAGCCTGCTTTCGCGGTCATCGCATTCAAACAAGGAGTCGGGCGATGTCTGTGCGTCACCATCTGGCGTGGGTCGTGTTGTTGCTGGCGAGCAACGCCGCCTGGGCGAAAAAAGTCGATCTGGACTACCACGTGCGCTTGCTGCCGCAGACCGGGCAGGCCGAGGTGCGCGTGACCCTCGCCGACGGCGCGCAGGTCCGCAGCCTCGACTTCGACCTGGGCAAGGACGGCCTGTACAGCGATTTCAAGGCCGATGGCCCGTGGCAGCAACAGGCCGACAACCAGCGCGGTGTCTGGCGCCCGGCACCGGGCAAGGCCAGCCTGAGCTATCGGGTGCACCTCAACCATCGTTTGAAGAACGGCAGCCATGACAGCCGCCTGTCGTCGGAGTGGGCGCTGTTTCGCGGTGATGACCTGGTGCCGCCCGCGCGCCTCGACCAGCAGGACGGCACCGAACTGGTGGCGCGCCTGACCCTGGAATTGCCCGCTGGCTGGAAAAGTATCGAAACCGCCTGGCCGCGGGTGGGCAAGCAGCGTTTTCGCATCGACAACGTCTCGCGGCTGTTCGACCGCCCCACCGGTTGGATGCTGGCCGGCAACGTCGGCGCCCGGCGTACCCGGCTGGGCGACACCGAGGTCAGCGTCGCCGGACCTTTCGGCCAGGGGCTGCGGCGGATGGATGCGCTGACCCTGCTGACGTTCGTCTGGCCGCAGTACCAGGCGGTGTTCCCGCGTACGCCGCCGAAGCTGCTGCTGGTCGGCGCGCGCGAGCACCTGTGGCGCGGGGCGCGGGCGGCGAACAATTCGATCTTCCTCAACAGCGCCACGCCGCTGGTCAGCGAAAACGGCAGCAGCCCGCTGTTGCGCGAGCTGGTGCGGGTGTTCGCGCGGATCAGCGACCGCGAGGGCAGCGACTGGATCACCGAGGGTCTGGCCGAGTACTACTCCATCGAACTGTTGCGTCGTGCTGGCGGTATCAGCGATGACCGTTACCAGGCGCTGCAAGCGCGGCTTAACAAGGAAGGCAAGGCGGTCACCAGCGTGCGTGGCGAACAGATCAGCGGCGCGACTATCTCCCGCGCCGTGCTGCTGTTGCAGGCGCTGGACCGGGAGATACGCTTGCACAGCCAGAACAAACGCTCACTGGACGACCTGACCCGTGCGTTGATGCGGGTGAACAGCGTGAGTACCGCGGAGTTCGTGCAATTGGCGGAGAGTGTGTTGGGGCGGGAGTCAGAGGTGTTGCAGAGTTCGTTGTTGAAATAGTGTGGGTGTTGTCGGTCTATGGGGATCTACGCACCTAGGTCCTCAGTGCCGGTGCATCGCGAGCAAGCTCGCTCCTACAGGTCCATGGGCGTTGCGATCGATGGATGATGTAGGAGCGAGCTTGCTCGCGAAGCGCCGTCAGCGATACAGCATTCAAATCACGGCTTGGGATTCACCAGCGACACATTCCCCGTCACCGTTACTTCCCGCGTAGCCGCCTCGGCGCTGGCCTTCAGAGCCTTCAACTCACTGCCGCTGCGCTCGATGCGCGAGCGGATCTGGTCGAGGTCGGCGCGGCCGCGCTCTATCAGGCTCTTGGCCGCGCAATGCCCGGTCACGCCACGGGCCAGCACCGCGCCGCCAATCGCCATCTGGATCAGGCCGAACAGGCCGCCGCGGCGCAAGCCCTTGCCGACCATCAGCACGCCGGTGGCCACGGAGCTTGCGCGCTCCCAGCCGTGGACGTTCTGTTCTGGCGTGCTCTGGAATGGCGTAGTCGGAATCTCGATCTTCTGGGACATGGACGATGCTCCTGTCGGGGACGTGATAGTCAGCAGACCGCCGGTGCGCGACCGGCGTTCCATCGGTGTGGCCGGTTACTTGAAGCGCGGGCCGGAGCGGGTGTTCAAACCCTTGGCCATGCGGTCGTAGAGCACCACGTTGACGGTGGCCGCGAGGTTCATGCAGCCGTTGGTCGGGATGTAGATGGTTTCTTCGCACCAGGCGCGGACGTCGTCGTCCAGCGAACCATCCTCGGGGCCGAAGATGTAGATGGCGCGATCCGGGTGGGTGTATTCCGGCAGCGGGCGAGCGCCGTCCACCAGTTCCACGGCGACCGGGGTGCAGCCCAGGGGAATGATTTTCTGCAGGTCGTCGATGCCGATCAGCGGGATGTCGTAGTGCACCCGCTTGGTGTCGGTGACGAAGTCGCGGGCGCGTTCATAGCGCTTGCCGGTGTAGAACACCGAGTTGACGCCATAGCAGCCGGCGGCGCGCATGACCGAACCGACGTTTTCCGGGGATTTGGGGTTGTACAGGCCAATGCAGCTGTACCGTTTGTTCGCCACGTGCCGGGCCCCTTCGCAAAAAAGCGCGAGTATACGGGGTCACCGGCATGGCTTTGTACGAAAAGTCGGACTTCAGTCCTTCTTCAGCAATCCGGCGAGCCCGGCGAACGGGTTATGGGTGGCCTTGGCGATGCTCGGGGTGCTGGTGGAGCCTTCGCTGAAGTACTGCTGGTCGGTATAGCGGGAGTGTTCGTTGTCGTGGCAGTACAGGCACAGCAATTCCCAGTTGGAACCGTCCTGGGGATTGTTGTCGTGGTTGTGGTCGCGGTGGTGCACGGTCAGTTCGCTCAGGCGCTTGCCGGCGAACTCACGGGCGCAGCGGCCGCAGACGTGGGGATACATTCTCAGGGCTTTCTGGCGATAGCCGCGCTCATCGTCGCGCTTGGCGTCGGCGAGAATGCGATCGAGCCGCGCGGTGGCGGCAGCGGAGGAAGAGGAAGTCATTTTTTATACCTGCTCGGGCTTGTTACGGTTTTGACGCCAGTTTAACGCCACTACTCGCGCCTGGGCAGGCAAACTGCTGCGCGGCGGAGTAGCCTGTAGTGTAGAACCTCGACCAGGAGCCCCCCATGCGTCTGACGAGTATCCTGCTGTGCTGGGCCAGTCTCGCCACGGCCCAGGCCGCCGACCTGCAACCGCGGGTCATCGCACCGGTGCCCGGCGCCCCGGGAACCGCCACCCCGACGCCGTATCCGCAGGTGTCGCCGCCTGTCGTGCCGCGCGCCGGTTCCGGCAAGCCGGGAGCGCCATTGTTACCGCCCGTGCCGCTGCCCGCGCCGCCGAAGGATCAACCGTTGCCCGGGTTGTCCCCGGATGCCGGCAAGGAGCGGGCGAAAGACGGCTAGACCTGCTGCGACAAGCGTTGGCCGTCGAGCATGCGCAGCCGTTTGGACAGGGCCACAGCGAGCGCGCGGATGATTTTCGCGGCGATTTTCGGCGCGTCGTTGAGCATTTTTTCCAGCGAGTCCTTGCCCAGGCTGAGCAACTGGCAGTCGCTGGCGGCCAGGCACGAGGCCGAACGCCGCTCGCCGTCCAGCACGGCCATTTCGCCGAAGGCGCGGCCCTTGCGCAGGATGGCGATTTCCACTTCGCGGCCGTCGGCGTCGGTCTTGCGTACCGATACCTGGCCGTGAACGATGATGCACATGAAGGTGCCGGCATCGCCTTCGCGGAATATCTCCTGGCCCGCGTCCATGCTGCTCAGGGCGAAATAGCCGGCGGCGGCGAGGAAGTCGCCGGGCAGGAGCTGGTCGAACAGGCCGCAGTCCATCAACAGGTCGCGGATTTCGTTGGTGAGGAAGGTGGCTTCAGGCATCGCGTTCCGTCTTTCTTGTTGTCGAGTTGTGGTGATCGCACCGCGACTGGCGTCGCGGTGCAAGCTCTGACAACGGAAAACGCGATTTACACCACATCCAGCTCATTCAGGATGAAGGCATATTCCAGCGCCACGTCGCGCAGGCCCTGATAACGCCCGCTCATGCCACCGTGGCCGGCGCCCAGTTCGGTCTTGAGCAGCAGGGGATTGTCGTCGGTGCGGGTCACCCGCAGGCGCGCCACCCACTTGGCCGCTTCCCAATACTGCACGCGGCTGTCGTTGTAGCCGGCGATCACCAGCATGGCCGGGTAGGCCTGGGCTTTCAGGTTTTCGTACGGCGCGTAGGCCTTGATCCGCGCATACACCTCCGGTTCCTGCGGGTTGCCCCATTCGTCGTACTCGGTGACGGTCAGCGGCAGCTCGGGGTCGAGCATGGTGTTGAGCACATCGACGAACGGCACTTCGGCGATGGCGACCTTGAACAGTTCCGGGCGCTGGTTGAGCACCGCGCCGATCAACAGGCCACCGGCGCTGCCGCCACTGATCGCCAGTTGCCCGGCGCTGGTCACGTTTTCGGCGATCAGGTGTTCGGCGCAGGCGATGAAGTCGTCGAAGGTGTTCTGCTTGTGTTCCTGCTTGCCGGCGCGGTACCAGGCTTCACCCAGTTCGCCGCCGCCGCGCACGTGGGCGATGGCGAAGGCCACGCCACGTTCCAGCAGGCTCAGGCGGGCATGGGAGAACCACGGGTCGAGGCTTTCGCCGTAGGCGCCGTAGCCGTACAGGTACAGCGGCACCGGACGGCCGAGGTCTTCGCGGCGCTGCACCAGGCTGATGGGGATGCGCGTGCCGTCGCCGGCGGTGGCCCAGAGGCGGCGGCTGACGTAGGCGTCGGCATCGAACGGGCCGAGCACCGGGGTCTGCTTGAGCACGGCCTGCTCGCCGGAGGCGAGGACCAGTTGACGCACCTGTGCCGGGCGGTTCAACGCCTCGTAGCGCAGGCGGATGCGCGGGCTGGTGAACTCCAGGCTGTCCTGCACGTACAGGCTGTAGGCGGCATCCGGCAATTGCACGCGGTAGACCGGCAGCCCCGCCGGATGCACTTCGATGATCGGCAGGCCGCCTTCGCGCAGGCTCAGGGTCAGGGCGCTGGCGTTGAGGGTCAGGCCTTCCAGCATGATGTCGTCGCGGTGCGGGACCAGGACCTGCCAGTCGGCGCGGCTCGGTACCGCGTCGCTCGGCGCTTGGAACAAGGCGAAGTTGATGCCGTCCTGGTTGCTGCGGATCAACCAGCGCCACTCGCCGTCGAGTTGGCCGTGGTCGGGGTAGTACTCGTGGCCTTCGACCCGCGCGGCCAGGCAGGTGAAGGGCTGCTCCGGGGTTTGCGCGTCCAGCACCCAGGCTTCGCTGGTGGTCTTGCTGTTGAGCAGCAGGATCAACTGGCGCTCGGAACTGGCCCGGTAGCAGTGCAGGAAGAAACGCCCGTCGGCTTCTTCGAACACCGCCTCGGCGTCCGCGCTGCCCAAGCGGTGGCGGTACAGGCGGAAGGGCCGGTGGGTGTCGTCCAGTTCAGTGAAGAACAGCGTCTGGCTGTCGTTGGCCCAGGTCATGCTGCCGTCGCAGTCGTCGAACGGCAGCTCGCGGATTTCGCCGCTGGCCAGTTCCTTGACGTACAGGGTGTAGATCTCGTCGCCGCTGGTGTCGAGGCTGTAAGCCAGGCGCTGGTGGTCGGGGCTGACGTTGAAGGCGCCGAGGCTGAGGAAACCGCCGTCGGCGAGGGCGTTGGGGTCGAGCAGCAGTTCTTCGCGGTCCTGGTCGACGCTGTTCGAGTCGTCTGCCGGACGCGGGCAGCGATAGTGCCGCGGGTATTCGTCGCCCGCCGTGGTGCGGGTGTAATACAGGTACGGGCCCCAGGGCGAAGGCAGCGACAGGTCGGTTTCGAGGATGCGGCCCTTGATCTCTTCGAACAATTGCTCGCGCAGCTCCGCCTGGTCGGCCAGTTGCGCCTGCTGGTAAGCGTTCTCGGCTTCCAGGTAGGCCATGACCTCCGCGGCGTCGCGCTCCTGTAGCCAGGCGTAGGGATCCGGTCCGTCGCCCTGGCGGGCGATCGGTGCAGGGGAAGCGTTGGCGGTAGCGGACATGGGGTTCTCTTGGCTGGGGGGCGCCTGCGCGCGGAAAAGCCGTTATCATAAGCGCCTGTTTGCCTACCTTTCCACGGACGCCATGACCGAAAACGACTATCTGTTCGCCTGGGGCCTGTACGCCCTGGCCGCCCTGGGCTGCTTGTGGGTGGGTTTCCGCATCACCGGCTGGATGTGGCGCTGGCTGCGCGAGCCGCTGCGGGTGTTGATGGCGGTGCTGCTGCTGACCCCGACCATCATCGACCCGGTCAAGGAGCTGTTCGCCCCGGCCATCGCCATTACCGCCCTGGACATGCTGTTCAAGGTCGGCAACAACGTCTGGCGCGCTGCTTCCGATCTGGCCATGTACGGCATGATCGCCTTCGCCCTTTACCTTATCTTCGTCGCCATCCGCCTGCCGCTGGAGGCCCGCGCCCGTGCCCGTCGCGAGCGCGCCGAAGCCGCCGCCAAGCGTGATGCCGACGAAGTCATGGCCGAGCCTGTTGCAAGTGCCAGCCGCTACCGCGAGGAGCCGCCGGAATCGCCGCCGGGCGGCCCGCGCCAACGTCTCGAACCGCGTCTGTAACGCCCTGGAGCGACCCGAGCAATGTGTGAACTACTGGGCATGAGCGCCAACGTCCCCACCGATATCGTTTTCAGCTTTACCGGGCTGATGCAGCGCGGCGGCCGCACCGGCCCGCACCGCGATGGTTGGGGCATCGGTTTCTATGAAGGGCGCGGCCTGCGGTTGTTCCAGGACCCGGCCGCGAGCTGCGAGTCGGAAGTCGCCAACCTGGTGCAGCGCTACCCGATCAAGAGCGAAGTGGTCATCGGCCACATCCGCCAGGCCAACGTCGGCAAGGTCTGCCTGTCCAACACCCACCCGTTCGTCCGCGAACTGTGGGGGCGCAACTGGTGCTTCGCGCACAACGGCCAGATGGCCGAGTTCAACGGTCAGACGACTTTCTACCGGCCCATCGGCGACACCGACAGCGAAGCGGCCTTCTGCGACCTGCTCAACCGTATCCGCGAAGCCTTCCCGGAGCCGGTGGAGGTGGAAGAACTGATTCCGGTGCTCGAACAGGCCTGCAACGAATACCGCGGCAAGGGCGTGTTCAACTGCCTGCTCAGTGATGGCGACTGGCTGTTCTGTTTCTGTTCGACCAAGCTGGTACACATCACCCGGCGTGCGCCGTTCGGCCCGGCCCGGCTCAAGGATGTCGACATGATCGTCGACTTCCAGGCCGAAACCACCCCCAACGACGTGGTCACGGTCATCGCCACCGAGGCGCTCACGGAAAACGAAACCTGGCACCGCTACGAGCCCGGCCAATGGGGCCTGTGGCGGCGCGGCGAATGCATCGCACGGGGTCAGGCCCGCTAAGGAAAGGCGTCATGCTCAGAAGCTACCTGCGATTGATCCTGTTTACCTGCGGTTTGCTGCTGGGGGTGCAGATTCCCGGCCTGATCAACGACTACAGCCAGCGGGTCGAAGCCCATCTGCTGGAGTCGCGCGAGGGCCTGAAAAGCTTCGAGCAAACTGCGCAGCGCTTCTTCAAGGGCGATTTGCAGGCGCTGGTGCGGCACTACCGCGCCAGCGACGACCCGGTGTTCCAGAGCGATGCCAACAGCATCGACAGCCTGCTCAGCCGCAACCAGATGCTGGAAAGCGAATGGCAGGCGCTGCAGAGCGGTTGGCTGAGTCGCACCCTGCACGTGCTGGCGCGACCAGACCCGGCGATCCGCGAAGAAACCCTCAAGGGCTACAGCTACCAGATCCTCCTGACCCCGGACGCTGCGGCCTGGGGTTTGGGTTGCGCGGTGTTGTTCGCGCTGCTGATCGAGAGCCTGTTGCTGCTGGTCGGCTGGGTCATCATGGGCGGCCGGCGCAAAGCTGTGCAGCCAAGCTGGCGTTGAACCGTTAAACCGGAGGCCCGTGTGAGTCGTCTGCTCCTGAACTGCGACATGGGCGAAAGCTTCGGCAACTGGACCATGGGTCTGGATGCCGAGGTCATGCCCTTCATTGATTGCGCCAATATCGCCTGCGGCTTCCACGCCGGCGACTCCGGCATCATGCGCCAGACCGTGGCCCTCGCGGCGGCCAACAAGGTGCTGGTCGGCGCCCATCCCGCCTACCCGGACCTGCAAGGCTTCGGCCGCCGGTCCATGGCCTGCAGCAACGAGGAAATCCGCGACCTGCTGCATTACCAGATCGGTGCGCTGGACGGCATCTGCCGGGTCCAGGGCACCCACGTCGCCTACGTCAAACCCCATGGCGCCTTGTACAACGACATGATGGCCAACCCGGACACGCTGCGCGCCGTGCTCGAAGCCGTCGCCGCCTACGACTCGACCCTGCCGCTGATGCTGATGGCTACTGCTGACGATAGCGCGGCGCAGGCGCTGGGCGACGAACTGGGCGTGACGCTGTGGTTCGAAGCCTTCGCCGACCGCGCCTATGACGCTGCCGGCCGGTTGGTGTCGCGGCGCCTGCCGGGGGCGGTGCATCACGATCCTGCCCTGGTACTGGAACAGGCCCTGCGCCTGGCCCGCGGCGAGCCGCTGACCGCCAGCGATGGCAGCGCGGTGCGGCTGCGGGCCCAGACCCTTTGCGTGCACGGCGACAACCACAGCTCGGTGGCGGCGGTACGGCAGATCCGCGAGGCGCTGGACGCCCTGGCCACGCCATGAAGCTGCGCGTCGAAGTGGTCGCCATCGATTGCCTGATGGTCCGTCTGTTCGATGCCATCGACGAAGCCAACATGCCGTGGATGCTCGCCGCCAGCCAGCGGCTGCGGGCCGTGTTCGGCGAGCGGCTGATCGATCTGGTGCCGTCGTACACCACGCTGATGCTGCAGTTCGACATGCTGCTGTGCTCGCCGCTTGAGGCGCGCGACCTTATCGATAACGCCTTGCGCGACCTGCAACCAGACACCGGCGCCGGCGGGCGGCGGCTTGAGATTCCGGTGTGGTATGACGCCAGCGTTGGCCCCGAACTGAGCGTGCTGGCGGCCCGTTGCGGCGTGTCGGAGGACGAGATCATCCGTCGTCACAGCGGCCGCGAGTATCAGGTATTCGCCTTGGGTTTCGCGCCGGGCTTTGCCTTTATGGGACTGGTGGAAGAATCCCTGGCCTCGCCACGCCTGGCCACCCCGCGCAAACGCGTGGCGGCCGGCAGCGTCGGTATCGCCGAGCGCCAGACCGCGGCTTATCCGGCGCTGTCGCCGGGCGGCTGGAACCTGATCGGACGCACCCCCGCGCCGTTGTTCGACCGTCAGCGCGACGGCTACAGCCTGCTGCAACCGGGTGATCGCGTGCGGTTCGTCGCCATTGCGCACGCCGAGTTTCTGGCCTTGGGCGGCGACGACACCCCGCTGGAGGAACAGCCATGAGCGTACTGACGGTCGAGGCCAGCACACCGTTGTGCCAGGTGCAGGACAACGGCCGTTTTGGCGTGCGTCACCTGGGCGTGACCCAGGGCGGGGCGCTGGACTGGGTATCGGCGCGCTGGGCCAACTGGCTGCTGGACAACCCGGCGCAGGCGGCCGTCATTGAAATCACCCTCGGCGGCTTTGCTTTGGTGGCCGAGGCGGATTGCTGCCTGGCCCTGACCGGTGCCGATCTGGATGCCCGGCTCGACGATCAACCGCTCAAACCCTGGCGCAGCTTTACCCTGCGTCGGGGCCAGCGCCTGCGTTTCAATCAGCCGCTGCACGGCGCTCGCGCGTATCTCGCGGCGCCGGGCGGTTTCGCGGCGCCACAGGTGCTGGGCAGTTGCGCGACGGTGGTGCGCGAAGGGCTCGGCGGGCCGGATGGCGAGGGGCGGGCGCTGGTCAAGGGCGACAGACTGGAATATGCCGGGCAGCCGGCGGGCCGCGGCGAGGTGCCGCTGGTGTTACGGCCTGCGTTCGATGGCGAGCCGCTGCTCGACCTGGTGATGGGCGCACAGTTAGGCGAGTTCAGCGGGCAGAGCCTGTTCGACGCGTTCAACCGCGACTGGACGCTGGACAGCCGGGCTGATCGCATGGGCATTCGCTTGCTGGGGCCGGCGTTGCAGTATCAGGGCCTGCCGATGATTTCCGAGGGCATTCCGCTGGGCGCAGTGCAGGTGCCGCCGGATGGGCAGCCGATTGTGTTGCTCAATGACCGGCAGACCATTGGCGGGTATCCGCGGCTGGGTGCGCTGACGCCGTTGGCGCTGGCACGGCTGGCGCAGTGCTTGCCGGGGGAGAGGGTGCGCTTTCGGGCGGTGGTGCAGGCGTTGGCTTGGGCCGAGATGCGGGATTGGCTCAAGAGGTTTGTTTGAGCTGAGGGCCTCATCGCTGGCTTGCCAGCGATGCGGCCCCAAAGAGCAACAGAAATTACTTGGACAAAAACCTCATCCCTTCTTCCAGCCCCCGCAACGTCAGCGGATACATCCGGTCCTCTACCAGCTCGCGCATGATGTTGGTGGAGGCGGTGTAGTTCCAGGTGTCCTTCGGATACGGATTGATCCAGATGAGCTTCTTGAATTTCTCCATGAAGCGCTGCATCCACACGTAACCCGCTTCTTCGTTCCAGTGCTCGACGCTGCCACCCGGCTGGGTGATTTCGTAGGGCGCCATGGCCGCGTCACCGACGAACACCACTTTGTAGTCGGCGCCGTACTTGTGTAGCAGGTCCAGGGTGGAGGTGCGTTCGGAAGTCCGCCGCAGGTTGTTTTTCCACACCGATTCGTACACGCAGTTGTGGAAGTAGTAGTACTCCAGGTGCTTGAACTCGGTCTTGCAGGCGGAGAACAGTTCCTCGCAGGTTTTCACGTGGGCATCCATCGAGCCGCCGATATCGAACAGCAGCAACAGCTTCACCGTGTTGCGCCGCTCCGGACGCATCTGGATGTTGAGCAGGCCGGCGTCGCGGGCGGTGTGGTCGATGGTGCCGTCGATATCCAGTTCTTCCGCGGCACCCTGGCGCGCGAACTTGCGCAGCCGGCGCAGGGCCAGCTTGATGTTGCGGGTGCCCAGTTCGACCTGGTCGTCGAGGTTCTTGTACTCGCGCTGGTCCCAGACCTTGACCGCCTTGCCCTGGCGCTTGCCGGCGTCGCCGACGCGGATGCCTTCAGGGTTGAAACCGCCCGAGCCGAACGGGCTGGTGCCGCCGGTGCCGATCCACTTGTTGCCGCCGGCATGGCGTTCCTTCTGTTCTTCCAGGCGCTTCTTGAACTCTTCGATCAGCTTGTCCAGCCCGCCGAGGGACTGGATCTGCGCGCGTTCCTCGTCAGTCAGCGAGCGCTCGAACTCCTTGCGCAGCCAGTCTTCCGGAATCAGCGCTTCCAGATGCCGGTCGAGGTTTTCCAGGCCCTTGAAATAGGCCGAGAAGGCGCGGTCGAACTTGTCGAAATGACGTTCGTCCTTCACCAGGATCGCCCGCGACAGGTAATAGAACTCGTCCATGTCGGCGAAGGTGACCCGCGCCTTCAGTGCATTGATCAGGTCGAGCAGTTCACGCACCGACACCGGCACTTTCGCCGCACGCATTTCATTGAACAGGTTGAGCAGCATGGCATTCGCCCCCGTTGGCTCAGCGGTTGCCGCGACGGCTCATGAAGGCCAGGCGCTCAAGCAACTGCACGTCCTGTTCGTTTTTCACCAGGGCGCCGGCCAGCGGCGGGATGGCCTTGGTCGGATCGCGCTCGCGCAGCACCGCTTCGCCGATGTTGTCGGCCATCAGCAGCTTGAGCCAGTCCACCAGTTCGGAGGTGGACGGCTTTTTCTTCAGGCCCGGCACCTTGCGCACGTCGAAGAACACGTCCAGCGCTTCGCTGACCAGGTCTTTCTTGATGTTCGGGTAGTGGACGTCGACGATCTTCTGCAGGGTGTCGCGGTCGGGGAAGGCGATGTAGTGGAAGAAGCAGCGGCGCAGGAAGGCGTCGGGCAATTCCTTCTCGTTGTTCGAGGTGATGATGATGATCGGGCGCTGCTTGGCCTTGATCGTCTCGTCGATCTCGTAAACGTAGAACTCCATCTTGTCCAGTTCCTGCAACAGGTCGTTGGGGAACTCGATGTCGGCCTTGTCGATTTCGTCGATCAGCAGGATCACTCGCTCTTCGGCTTCGAACGCCTCCCAGAGCTTGCCTTTCTTCAGGTAGTTGCGCACGTCGTGGACCTTGTCCACGCCCAGTTGCGAGTCGCGCAGGCGGCTGACCGCATCGTATTCGTAGAGGCCCTGGTGGGCCTTGGTGGTGGACTTGATGTGCCAGGTGATCAGCCGGGCGCCGAAGGACTCGGCCAGTTGCTCGGCGAGCATGGTCTTGCCGGTGCCCGGCTCGCCCTTGACCAGCAGTGGCCGCTCCAGGGTGATCGCCGCGTTGACCGCCAGTTTCAGGTCGTCTGTGGCGACGTATGCGCTGGTGCCTTCGAACTTCATGTGCCCATCCTCAATTGCGGATGCCAAGGGACATGGCCCTGGCGGAAAATTGTCATGCGCGACTATAACGTGCGTCCTACGAGACTGGGAACGCAGACGGCCCATTCAGTCTCTGAATGGGCCGTCACTCAATGACTCAGTCAGACTTGGGCGGCGAGCGCTCATATCGTGCACTGAAGGCTTGGATAAAGCCGTTGCGCAGAATCTGCAGAAACGCCTCGAAGGCGCTGATATCGCTCTGGTGCACGCTGCCGGAAAGCTCCACGCGGGTGGCGAACTGGTTTTTCGGCTGGTTCTTCAGCACCGTTTCGCTGGCGCCGACCAGCGCTTCCCAGATCGAGCGGAAGAAGTTTTTGTCCTTGTTTTCGACGTCCTGCTGCCAGTTGAACACCTCGACATCCCGCAGCAGCGGCTTGATGTAGCCGCTGAGTTTGCCTTTCTGCGCCCGGGCTTCGATCACCAGGTCACCGTGGCCGGCGTTGAAGTCGAACTTGCCGTAGGCGCTGGCGAAGTCATTGAGGCGGCGCAACTGGATATCGGTGGCGCGCAGGCGGAATTCGAAGTCTTCGAAATTGCTCAGCGGGTCGAACGTCGCGGTGCTCTCCACGGCGGCGTCGCCCAGCAGCCGGGCCTTGCCTTCGAAACTGGCGTCGCGGCGGCCTTCCTTGTCCACCACGTTGGTCAGGTTGTGGATGCTGGCGTTGAGCTGGGTGGCCTTGAGCGAGACGGGCGGCTTGGAGTTGAAGTTGCGGAAGGTCAGGGTGCCGTCCTGGATCAGCACTTCGTTGAGGGTGATCGGCAGGAGTTTTTCCAGTTGCTGGCGCCAGTTGGTGCCGCGACCGGTCTGGGAGGCCTGCTTGTTGCCGCCATCGACGAAGTTGAGCTCGGGCTTGAGGAAGGTCACCTCGGCGACCACCGCATGGTCGTGCCACAGCGAATGCCAGCTCACCGACAGGTCGATCAGTGGCGCGTCGAGCAGCGGCACCGGCACCTTGCCGCTGGTCTTGACGATGGTCAGGCCGTTGATCTTGTAGGCGCCGCGCCACCACGCCAGGTCGACATCGGCGACCTGGCCGCGGTACTCGCCCATGTCGGCGAGCTTGCCATTGAGGTAGTCGCGCACCAGCCAGGGCAGGGACAGGTGCAGGGCGAGCAGCAGCAGGATCAGGCTGGCCAGGCCCACCAAGGGCCAGCGGTAGCGGCGTTTCATCGGCGTCTCCCGGATGCGCATGAAGGGTTGACCGCCGTCAAGGCCGCGGAGTTCGGCCGGGGTAGACGCACCCCCATGGCAGGCTTACCCTTGAGCTTTTCGCTCGGTGCCAAAAGGACCTCCTGCCATGAGCCGTATCTTCGCTGACAACGCCCATTCCATCGGCAATACGCCGCTGGTGCAGATCAACCGCATCGCCCCGCGCGGGGTCACCATCCTGGCCAAGATCGAAGGGCGCAACCCGGGTTATTCGGTCAAATGCCGGATCGGCGCGAACATGGTCTGGGACGCCGAAAGCAGCGGCAAGCTCAAGCCGGGCATGACCATCGTCGAGCCGACCTCGGGCAACACCGGTATCGGCCTGGCCTTCGTTGCCGCCGCCCGTGGCTACAAGCTGGTGCTGACCATGCCGGCGTCGATGAGCATCGAGCGCCGCAAGGTGCTCAAGGCCCTGGGCGCCGAACTGGTGCTGACCGAGCCGGCGAAAGGCATGAAGGGCGCCATCGAGAAGGCCAACGAGATCGTTGCCAGCGACCCGTCGACCTACTTCATGCCGGCGCAGTTCGATAACCCGGCCAACCCGGCGATCCACGAGAAGACCACCGGCCCGGAAATCTGGAACGACACCGATGGCGCGGTTGACGTGCTGGTGGCGGGCGTCGGTACTGGCGGCACCATTACTGGCGTATCGCGCTACATCAAGAACACCCAGGGCAAGGCCATCCTCTCGGTGGCCGTGGAGCCGGTGGTTTCGCCGGTGATCACCCAGGCCCTGGCTGGCGAGGAAATCAAGCCGAGCCCGCACAAGATCCAGGGCATCGGCGCCGGGTTCGTGCCGAAGAACCTCGACCTGTCGATCGTCGATCAGGTCGAGTTGGTCAGCGATGACGACGCCAAGGCCATGGCCCTGCGCCTGATGCAGGAAGAAGGGATTCTGTGCGGTATTTCCTGTGGCGCGGCAATGGTTGCTGCGGTGCGCCTGGCCGAGAAGCCGGAAATGCAGGGCAAGACCATCGTGGTGATCCTGCCGGACTCCGGTGAGCGGTATCTGTCCAGCATGCTGTTCAGTGATCTGTTCACCGATCAGGAAAACCTGCAGTAAGCGATGGGCATACCGCTAAATCCTGATCTCCGGCAAATCCACGATCCCGCCGTTGTTACATAATCCTCAAAACTCTCTATCAGGCCCCGGTTGTTTTTACCGGGGCCTGTTCGGTTTATCATGGACGATTTCCGGCGCCGAGCCTGAACGAAAATTCCAGGAGTGATGCATGACTTTTTCCTTCGTCGCCAAGGCTGGCGTACTGCTGTTGTTCTTCGGCAGCGTCCTGTACGTGCACCTGCGCGGCAAGGCACGCCTTCCCGTGCTGCGCCAGTTCGTCAACCATTCGGCCTTGTTCGCGCCCTACAACTCGCTGATGTACCTGTTCTCCGGCGTACCGTCCAAGCCATACCTGGACCGCGAGCGCTTCCCCGAGCTGGATGTGCTGAAGAACAACTGGGAAACCATCCGCGAAGAGGCCATGCACCTGTTCGACGAGGGTTATATCCGTGCCGCCGAGAAGGACAACGACGCCGGTTTCGGCTCGTTCTTCAAGAAAGGCTGGAAGCGTTTTTACCTGAAGTGGTACGACAAGGCGCTGCCGTCGGCCGAGCTGCTGTGCCCGAAGACCGTCGAGCTGGTCAACAGTATTCCCAATGTGAAAGGCGCGATGTTTGCCCTGCTGCCCGGCGGCAGTCACCTGAATCCGCACCGCGACCCGTTCGCCGGTTCCCTGCGTTATCACCTGGGGCTGTCCACGCCCAACTCCGATAACTGCCGGATTTACGTTGACGGCCAGCCCTACGCCTGGCGCGACGGTGAAGACGTGATGTTCGACGAAACCTACGTGCACTGGGTGAAGAACGAAACCGAAACCACCCGGGTGATCCTGTTCTGCGACGTCGAGCGTCCGCTGAGCAGCCCGTTCATGACCCGCGTCAACCGCAAGGTCAGCGCGTTCCTCGGCCGCGCCACTGCGCCGCAGAACACCGATGACGAGCGCGTCGGCGGGATCAACCAGGCCTATGCCTGGAGCAAGAAATTCAGCAATGTCATCAGCGCCCGGGTGAAGACCTTCAAGCGCGCCAATCCCAAGGCCTACCGCGTGATGCGGCCGGTGCTGGCGGTGGTTGTGGCTTATCTGCTGTATCGCTGGTTGTTCTGATTTCAATCGCTGGCAAGCGGCGCACCGCTTGCCAGCGAGAGTGTCTTGCGCCATTAAATGGCCACGGTTATAGTCCTCAGCACTTCATCTCATCCGAAGACCTCTTCATGTCCGCCACCCCACTCACCACCGTATTCGCTACCGCGCCCGACGCGGTCGTGGTTGTGCGTGCGCCGGCGGTCATCAGCCCTCCTTCACCTGTCAGCAGCGTCGTTGTGGTGGTAGTGGCCTGATCGGCCCATATCCCATCCCGATCTTCTGAGTGCGGCCCCTCCGGCCGTTCGGCTTACTTGCCCGAATACAGGTGGCAAATTCATGTCTGTTCTTTCCAAAGCATCCGTGGCCTCGGCGGCCACCACCAGCCTGTTCGTCCTGCTCTGGAGCAGTGGCGCGATCGTTTCCAAACTGGGACTGGCGCAGGCCACGCCCTTCGCTTTTCTGTTGCTGCGCTTTCTCATCGCCCTCGGCGGTCTGTTGTTGCTCGGGCCGCTGCTCAGGCTGCGCTGGCCCCGTGAACCCGCAGCCATCCGTCAGGCGCTGATCACCGGTGCGGTGCTACTCGGCGCCTACCAGATCTTCTACCTGCTGGCGCTGGACCTGAAGGTCACGCCCGGCGTCATGGCCACGGTCATGGGGGTGCAACCAATCCTCACCGTCGCGCTGATGGAACGGCAACGTTCGTTCAGTCGGCTGTTCGGGTTGTGCCTTGGTCTGGCCGGGCTGGTGCTGGTGGTCTGGCAAGGGCTCGGCCTGGGCGGGATCTCCCTGGCTGGCATGGGCTTCGCCTTGCTGGCGCTGGCGAGCATGACCTTCGGTTCGATCATGCAGAAGCGCATCACCCGCAACCCGCTCGGCACGCTGCCGTTGCAGTACCTCTCCGGGTTGTTGCTGTGCGGGTTGTTCGCACCGTTCCAGCCGCTGGCGGTGCAGCCGGGCGCGCAACTGTGGGGCTCGTTGCTGTGGATGGGCCTGGTGGTCTCGCTGCTGGCGACCCTGTTGCTGTACCGGCTTATTGCCCGGGGCAATCTGGTCAATGTCACCAGCCTGTTCTACCTGGTGCCGGCGGTCACCGCGGTGATGGATTACCTGATCTTCGGTAACCGTCTCGCCGCGTTGAGTCTGCTGGGCATGGGGCTGATCGTTATCGGCCTGCTGTTCGTGTTCCGCCAGCCGGCGCGGGCTTGAGCACCAACCACAAGGCTAGGCCGATCAGCAGGCCGCCGTACAGGTGCGCCGTGGAGATCGGCTCGTCCAGCAGCCAGGCGCCCCAGAGCACGCCGAATGCCGGGATCAGGAACGTCACGGTGGAGGATTTCACCGGACCGATTTCCGTGATCAGGCGGAAGTACAGGATGTAGGCGAAGGCGGTGCACAGCAGGCCCAGGCCCAGCAGTGACAGCCACACCGGCCATCCGCCCCAGCTCGCGGGTGGCTGGGTGGCGACACTCCAGATGAACAGCGGCGTCAGCAGGAGGGTGGCGCCCATCATGCTGCCCAGCGCGGACAAACGGCTGTCGAGGCCGCCGCGCTGGTCCAGCCAGCGCCGGGCGAGAAAGCCCGACAGGCCGTAGCAGGTGGTGGCACCGAGGCAGGCGAGGGCGCCCTGCATCAGCTTCAGGTCGAAGGCCACCGGCCCGGCACCGCTGAGAATCCCCACGCCGAGCAGACCGAGGAAGATCCCCAGCAGCTTGGGCAGCGTCATGGTTTCCTGGAAGAACAGCACGCCGATCAGCACGCCCATCAGCGGCGTGGTGGCGTTGAAGATCGCCGAGTAGCCGGCCGGCAGCACCTGCGCGGCCACCGCGTAGAGCGTCGCCGGAATCCCCGAGTTGATCATTCCGAGCATCAGGGCGACCTTGAACTTGCCCTGGAAATCCCAGCGCACCCGCATCAGCGCGAGGATCACCAGCAATCCGGCGCAGGCGATCGACACCCGGAAAAACGCCGTGGGCACGGTGCCCAGCACCGGGGCGATGATGCGCATGAACAGAAAGCTGGCGCCCCAGACGGCGGCGAGGATCAGCAGACGGGACAAAGCGATGGGGCTCACGGGACTCTCCGGGCAGAAACGGGGGAAGGAGTGTAAGGCATAAGCCGGGGCGATCTCGTCCGCTTTCTTGCGGGCTGAATCCGTTCATGCCGGTTAATGTCGTCCAGCGCGCAAAAACGCCCGTTCGCGATGCTGGCAGAGTGATTCCGATTTGGCTGATCCGCCCCTGTGCAGCGGCCTGCGCCGCGGTTACTCTCAGGCTTTCGTCCTTTGTGCCAGAGGTCCAGATATGCCCCAGCAATGGCCGGCCGTCGATATCGCCCGGATGATCCTCGAAGGTTTCGACAATTACCGTGAGCACTTCCGCCAGATCACTGTCGGGGCCCGCGAGCGTTTCGAAAAAGCCCTCTGGCAACAGATCCAGAGCGCCGCGGCGGCGCGGATCAACCTCTACGAGGAAAAGGTCGCCGAGGTCAGCGCCCGCCTGCACGAGGGCTTTGATGCCGAGGTGCTGCTGGATGTCTCGTTCTGGCCGCTGGTGAAGAGCGCCTACATCAACCTGATCGACCCGCGCCTCGACGATGAGCTGTCGGAGACTTGGTACAACTCGATCTTCTGCAGCCTGTTCAGCCACGACCTGATCAGCGACGGCTGCATGTTCATCCACACCACCCGGCCGTCGCTGCGCGCCCATGAACGTGCAGCGCAGACCCGCGTCTATCGCCCGGACGGGCAACTGGCCGGGCTGCTCGGGCAGATTTTCAACGACTACCGCTTCGATGTGCCCTACGCCGACCTGCCGGGCGACCTGGCCCGCCTGGAAGCGCAATTGCGCGACAACCTGCCGGACTGGGTGTGCAAGGACCCGCAATTGCAGATCGAGCTGTTCTCGCCGGTGCTCTACCGCAACAAAGGCGCGTACCTGGTGGGGCGGATCTTCACCCAGGACGAGCAATGGCCGCTGGTGATCCCGCTGCTGCACCGCGAAGGCCATGGCATCGAGATCGACGCGCTGATCACCGACGAAGCTGATGTGTCGATCATCTTCTCCTTCACCCGTTCCTATTTCATGGTGGATGTGCCGGTGCCGGCGGAGTTCGTCGGCTTCCTCAAGCGCATTCTGCCGGGCAAACATATTGCCGAGCTGTACACCTCGATCGGGTTCTACAAGCACGGCAAATCGGAGTTCTACCGGGCGCTGATCAACCACCTGGCCAGCACCGACGACCGCTTCATCATGGCGCCCGGCGTGCGCGGCATGGTGATGAGCGTGTTCACCCTGACGGGCTTCAACACCGTGTTCAAAATCATCAAGGACCGCTTCTCGCCGTCGAAAAGCGTCGACCGCGCCACGGTGATCGAAAAGTACCGCATGGTGAAGAGCGTCGACCGGGTAGGGCGTATGGCCGATACCCAGGAGTTCGCCGATTTTCGCTTCCCGGTGAGCAAGTTTGACCCGGATTGCCTGGCCGAACTGCTGGAAGTGGCACCCTCGACCGTGACCCTGGAAGGCGACACGGTGCTGGTGCGTCACTGCTGGACCGAGCGGCGCATGACCCCGCTGAACCTGTACCTGGAAAACGCCACCGATGCCCAGGTCCGCGAAGCGCTGGACGATTACGGTCTGGCGATCAAGCAACTGGCGGCGGCGAACATCTTTCCCGGCGACATGCTGCTGAAGAACTTCGGCGTCACCCGTCACGGCCGGGTGGTGTTCTACGACTATGACGAAATCACCCTGCTCACCGAGGCCAATTTCCGCCGCATCCCGGCGCCGCGTTTCCCCGAGGACGAGATGTCCAGCGAGCCCTGGTATTCCATTGGCCCGCACGACGTGTTCCCCGAGGAGTTCCCGCCGTTTCTCTTCGCCGATATGGGCCAGCGCCGTCTGTTCAGCCAGTTGCATGGCGAGCTGTACGATGCCGAGTACTGGAAAGGCCTGCAGGACGCGATCAGCGCCGGCAAGGTGATCGATGTCTTCCCGTACCGGCGTAAAGGCCGCGAAGAAATGATCGCCTGACGGACCGCTTCAGCTTTTCAGGCACTTCAGTTCACTGAAGTCGCGCCGCACCTGGGCCAGCCGGCTGTCCAGGTGCTGGCGCTGTTGAGCGCTGCTCTGCGCCATCAGGTCCACCAGCAAGCTGCGCAATTGCTCTTCGGTGTTCTGGAAGGCGACGCGGTATTCCGGGGTCCAGAATTGTTCTCGGTTTTTCAGCAGATCACCCAGGCGCGGCTCGAAGTTGTCGCTCTGGCGCTGGTCCATCAGATTGCTGAATTCGTTCTGCCAGTGAGCACGGTTGGCGATCCAGGCGCGGTTCTGCTCGCCCAGGCTCGCCGACCAGGCGGCGACCCGTTCTTGCTGCTGTGGACTGAGGCCGCCGAACCACGGCGACAGGCGTTTCTCCATCCGTTCACCGCGCTGCGCGATCTGCTTCGATAGCGGCGTTTTCACGTATTTTGCCTGCCGCTCACGGATATCTTCCGCAAAGCTCTGGCGCATTTCCCGCACCTGCTCGTCGTCCATGCCCTTGAGCAACTGCGCCGCCGACGGGGTGATTTGCTCGGCGACCCGGGCCACGGCCTGACGGGCTTCCTGGGTGCGCTCCTGCAAACCCTGATCGGTGACCTGATCGTTGGCGACCATGCCGCGAATGCGGTCCATCCAGTCCAGATAGCCGGGCAGTTGGGTTTTGCAGTGCCAGGCCAATTGCTGCTTGAGGCGCTCGTTGAGCCAGCTTTTCTGCTGGCGGTTCATGTCCAGGTAATCGCTGAGGGACCAGGGCACCAGCACATCGAGGTTGCGGTAAGCGAGGTCCAGCCGGGTGCATGACAGCAGAAACAGGCTGGCGACGATCAAGGCAGCGGGGCGCAGGCAGCGCAGTAGACGAGCGGACATGGCGAGTCCCTTCGGTTGGCATCCTTACTGGGTATAGAACAGGTCTTCCCATACCGGTTCAACCTGATCTCCTTCAGCAATGAAAGCGCTGATCTGTCGGGCGATTCCCATGGTTCGGGTGTAGAATGCGCGGCTCGCAACGAGGATTTTCGGACATGGCTTTAGTTGGGCGTTACAACACCTTGCAGGTGGTCAAGCACACGGACTTCGGTCTGTACCTGGATGGCGGCGCGGATGGCGAGATTCTTCTGCCCAACCGCTATATCCCCAAGGACACGCCCAGTGAGGTCGAAGACTGGCTGAACGTCTTTGTCTATCTGGACAGCGAAGACAAGCTGATCGCCACCACCGAGAAGGCCAAGGTGCAGGTGGGCGAGTTCGCCAGCCTCAAGGTCATCGAAATCAACAGCATCGGCATCTTCCTCGACTGGGGCCTGCCCAAGGACCTGCTGATGCCGTACTCCGAAGAAAAGCGCCAGATGCGCGCCGGTGAGTACTGCGTGGTGCACGTCTACCTCGACCGCCGCACCCGCCGCATCACGGCCACCGCCAAGCTGGACCGCTACCTGGACCAGACGCCGGCCAACTACCGGGTCGGCCAGCAGGTTGACCTGCTGGTGGTGGAAGAGAGCCCGATGGGCTTCAAGGCCATCATCAACAACAAGCACTGGGGCCTGATTCACAAGAACGAAGTGTTCAAGTTCCTGCGTTCCGGCAAGCAAGAGAAGGGCTACATCAAGGAACTGCGCGCCGACGGCAAGATCGCCCTGAGCCTGCAGCCCATCGGTCAGGACGCCGCTCTTGGCCTGCACGAGCAGATCCTGGCGAAGCTCAAGGCTTCCGATGGCGTGCTGCCGCTCAACGACAAGAGCGATCCGCAAGTGATCAGCGACATGTTCGGGGTCAGCAAGGGCAACTTCAAAAAGGCCATCGGCGCCTTGTACAAGAGCGGTCAGATCGTTATCCACGACAACCGCATCGAGCTGGCCTGATCAGCGTTGGCGATAACCGGAGAAGTCCAGGTTGTCGCCACCGGGCCGCAAGTCACGCAACAGCGAGTCACGGTCGGCCGACAGCGCAAGGCTGATGGTCGCGCGGCGTTTGCCGGCGTTACGCACTTCCATCTT
This sequence comes from Pseudomonas sp. 5P_5.1_Bac1, assembly GCF_025466015.1. Taxonomy (NCBI): domain Bacteria; kingdom Pseudomonadati; phylum Pseudomonadota; class Gammaproteobacteria; order Pseudomonadales; family Pseudomonadaceae; genus Pseudomonas; species Pseudomonas sp. 5P_5.1_Bac1. Next base: position 217,828 of record NZ_JANLNX010000059.1, read on the forward strand.
CTCCTGGTGCGTGCGCAGGTCGCGCACCGGCACTTTCAGGTGCTGCAGAGTGTCAGTCTCGGGAGTGTGCAGGAGCAGGTTGACGAACTCACTGTTCTTGCGCAGCCAGGCCACCGGGACATCGAACCACCACAGGTTGCGCTTGCTGTCGAGCACCGCGAATAGCGTGTTGTCGCTGTTCAGCATGGGTTTTTCCAGCGCCTGGTTGCGCCGGGCGATGGCGGTGGGTTTATCGAGTTTCATGCAGGTTTCCTACGGGTGACGCTTGAAAGGTCGGATATTGTGCTGGCAATGCTGTGAAACATAAAGCGACCGCTTTGGTTCTCAACGCCCTCTCTGAACTTTTTCCAGAAATGATGTCAATTTGATTGCGCAAAACCAGCGCCGACGACTGATGTCGCCTTATTGAATGCCAGGCTGGTCCCTGGTATCGCCATGGAAGAAAAAGAAATGCGGGTACTCATCGCTTTGCTGTTGATGTTCAGCGGGTATGCCAATGCCAGTTGTGGAACGATCAGCGACTCCGATCAACGGACGTACTGCTATGCCAAGACGGGGAGTGGCAGTTGCGGAACCATCAGCAACTCCGATCTGCGCACGCAATGCTATGCAGAGACCGGTAACGGCAGTTGCGGCACCATCAGCGACAGCGATCAGCGTACGTACTGCTATGCCAAGACGGGGAGCGGCAGTTGCGGCACCATCAGCAACTCCGATTTGCGCACGCAATGCTATGCCGAGACCGGTAACGGCAGTTGCGGCACGATCAGCGACAGCGATCAGCGTACGTACTGCTATGCCAAGACAGGGAGCGGGAGTTGCGGGACCATCAGCAACTCGGATCTACGCGCCATGTGCTATTCCGAGACCCAGTGAGCCTTCGGGCGAAAAATAAATGAAACTCTGCGCTTCGCTCGCTACTCAACCAACATGTCAATTCTGACGTTCCCTTCCAGGAGAAATCCCATGAGTGGCACCAAAGATAAAGTCAAAGGCGTGGCCAACGAAGCGGTCGGCAACATCAAGCAAGGCGTCGGCAAGGTTACTGACAACGACAAACTACGCGCCGAAGGCAAGGCCCAGGAACTCAAGGGCGAAGCCCAGCAAGCGGTCGGCAAGGTCAAGGATGCCGTGAAGAAGCCTTGATTGCTGTAGCTGTCGGAAAGCGGCCATCTTCGGGTGGCCGTTTTTTTGTCTGCAGGATTGAATCGCGACCATCTGCGTGGGGTCTATTAGACTGTTTTGTAACTTTTCCCAATTTCGACCCGGGAACCAGTGCTTCGGGCAGCGAAAGGAGACGCCATGATTCTTCCCCACTTGCGCGGGATTCCACTACACCGCGTGCTGGTGCGTACGGTCAGCGAGTTTCTCGATGATGAGATGTCCACCTACGCCTCGGCACTCGCCTACCAGATGCTGTTCTCGTTGTTCCCCTTCCTGCTGTTTCTCATTGCCCTGATCGGTTTCCTGCACCTGCCGGACTTCTTCTCCTGGCTGCGCCTGCAGTCGGAGCTGGTGCTGCCGCCGCAGGCGCTGGAACAGGTCAACCCGGTGATCGACCAGTTGCAGCAATCCAAGGGCGGCTTGCTTTCGGTGGGTATCGTCATCGCCCTGTGGACCGCCTCGGCCGGCGTGCGCCTGATGATGAGCGCGATGAACGCCGCCTACGACGTGGCCGAAGGCCGTCCGGTGTGGAAGCGCATTCCGCTGTCGATTTTCTACACAGTCGGTATTGCCGGCATGCTGCTGGCGGCTGCGGCGCTGATGGTGCTGGGGCCTCAGGTCATGAGCTGGGTGGCGTCGCAAATCGGTATGGAAGAAATCATCGTCACGGTGTGGACGGTGCTGCGCTGGCCGGCCATCGTGATTCTGATGATGGTGGCGGTGGCGTTGATCTACTACGTGATGCCCGATGTGAAACAGGAATTCCGCTTCATCACCCCCGGCTCGGTGCTGGCGGTGGTGGTGTGGATCATCGCCTCGCTGGGCTTCGGTTACTACGTGAAGACCTTCGCCGACTACAACGCGATGTACGGCAGCATCGGCGCGATCATCGTGCTGTTGCTGTATTTCTACATTTCCGCGGCGGTGTTGCTGCTTGGTGCGGAAATGAATGCGGTGATCGAGCACATGTCCGACGAGGGCAAGGACCCGGGGGAAAAAGAACCCGGTGAAAACGCTGCCGAGCATGATAAAAAGCATGTTTCCGGGCTGGGGCGCGATCATTCCCTGGCTCCCGAGGCAGAACCTGTCAACCGAGCCCCCCATGATTCATGACATTCTCAAGATGGGCGATGAGCGCTTGCTGCGCATCGCCCCGCCGGTCCCGGAGCATATGTTCGGCAGCGCCGAACTGACGCAACTGATCGACGACATGTTCGAAACCATGCGCCATGTCGGCGGTGTCGGCCTGGCCGCGCCGCAGATCGGTGTCGACCTGCAACTGGTGATCTTCGGCTTCGAGCGCAGCGAGCGTTACCCGGATGCCGAACCGGTGCCGCAGACCATCCTGCTCAACCCGGTCATCACGCCGATGGGCAGCGAACTGGAAGAGGGCTGGGAAGGTTGTTTGTCGGTGCCGGGTCTGCGCGGCGTGGTCAGCCGCTACAAGGGCATCTACTACGAAGGCGTCGACCCCGATGGCCAGCCGATCCGCCGCACCGCCGAAGGCTTCCACGCCCGGGTGGTGCAACATGAGTGCGACCACCTGATCGGTCGCCTCTACCCCTCGCGCATCCACGACTTCAGCCGCTTCGGTTACACCGAGGTGCTGTTCCCCGGGCTGGATCCGGCCAGCGACGACTGATCCCGCGCCATCGCCAGCAATGGCTTGCTGCGTCGGTAGCGGGCCAGGCGTTCGGCAAGGGCGGCCGGCAGCGTTTCATCGACGACGAAACCGAGCCGTTCATAGAACGCCCGCAGATCTGGATGACAGAACAGCCAGATGAAGCCTTCGGCATTCTGGCTGGCCTCGTCGATCAGGCGTCTCGCGACCTGCTGCCTGCGCCAGTCCGGCGCGACCAGCAGGCCGGTCAGCCACTGACCGCCCGGCACCGCTGTCAGATTCAGCGCGGCGATGATTTCCCCCGCCCGGGCGACCCAAACCACGCTGTTCTCGCTGGCACGCATTGGCGAAGCATGGCGTTTGTAGAATTTATTCAGCAGCGGCCGCTCGGAGGTACTAAGCAGGCTGCACGGGATCGGGCTCGGGTTTTGCACGGGGCGAGGGCTCTGGCACGGGCGTTTGCGCTGAGCGCAAAGCGTTGCCGGCAGGTAAGGATCGGCGATTATTGTTGCGAAAACGGTAACAGTGAATGTCAGGCTTCGCGATTCAACGAAGTTAGCAGATCAGTAAACTGAGCGCATCCCCAGTAAACAACTTCTACCGGGATCGGTACTTCGTGTTATGTCCACTTATTGATATAACAACTTCTCCGCGCCACCTCGGCACATGAAGTCAATCTGTTCGCTCGATTGCTTTAAAGGCCCAACTCTCATGAAAGCATTAATTGCAGCTGCACTGCTTGCCGTCTCTTCGTTCGCCCTTGCCGACACGGCCGTACAGCCCGCCGTTGAGCAATATAGCTACGGCACCAAGCTGGATATCGCCAAGGTCATCAGCCTGTCGAATGTTCCGAATGTCTGTGAAGTGGTACCGGCGACCATGGTCTACGAAGATCATCAGGGCCAGCGCCACACCGTCGAATACCGGGTCATGGGTGACGGTTGCAGCCAGGGTTGAAAGTTGCACTTGGTTGATTCAAAGCCCCCGTTTGAACGGGGGCTTTTTATTGTCTTGAGTTTGCACTTGTAGACGGTTTATTAGTGTGGCTTCGATAACCAATCAGGTTCTTTCCCGCTCCAGCAACTGCTGTTTGCGCGCCACGCCCCAGCGATAACCCGACAGGTTGCCGTCGCTGCGCACCACTCGATGACAAGGGACCGCCACCGCGATGCTGTTGGCCGCGCAGGCCTGCGCCACGGCGCGAACCGCCTTGGGCGAGCCGATGCGCTCGGCGATCTCGGCATAGCTGGCGGTACTCCCCGCCGGAATATCCCGCAACGCTTGCCAGACTCGCTCCTGGAACGCCGTGCCACGCAGGTCCAGCGGCAGGTCGAGGCCGATCGCCGGCGCTTCGACGAAGCCCACCACCCGCGCCACCAGCCGTTCGAACGCGGCATCGGCGCCGATGAAATGGGCTTTGGGGAATTTGTCCTGCAAGTCCTGCAGCAGCGCCTGTGGGTCGTCGCCCAGCAGGATCGCGCAGATGCCCTTGGTGCTTTGTGCGACGAGTATTGCGCCCAGCGAGCACTGGGCGATGGCGAAGTGGATATCGGTCTTGGCGCCGCCATCGCGGTAGGTCGCCGGCGTCATGCCGAGGCGGGCATTGCTCGATTCGTAGAAGCGGCTGTTGGAGTTGAAGCCCGCGTCGTACAGCGCCTCGGTGATGGAGTCGGCACGCTGCAGGTGCTGGCGCAGCTTTTGTGCGCGGTGCGCCGTGGCGTAGGCCTTGGGCGTCAGGCCGGTGGCGCGCTTGAACACCCGGTGAAAATGGTACGGGCTCATGTTCACCTGCTCGGCCAACTGCTCCAGGCTCGGTTCGGTCTCGGCTTCTTCGATCAGCTTGCAGGCCCGGGCGACCTGGACTGCGTGTTGCCGCGCCAGGTCGTTCTGGTCGGTGCCGCGGCGTCGGCTTGGTCGGTAGCCGGCGGCTTCGGCTTCGGCAGCAGTGGCGAAGAACTCGACATTTTCGATGCGCGGCCGGCGCGCCGGGCTGGACGCGCGGCAATAGACGCCGGTGGTGCGCACGCCGTAGACGAACGACGGGTCGGCGGCCGGGTCGCGGGCGAGCAGGGCTTGCCAGCGTGGATCGGACTCGCTGACCGTGGGTTGGGTTTTAGGGCGCATGTTCTTTCTCCGAAAAGCCGGGGCCTGTCCATCAATGGCAGCAAGCCAGCTGCTGACGCTGGATCACAGTCTAGAAATCCCCGGACCACGGAAAACTCCGCTGCTTGCTTTCGAATTCACTTTGTCGGCACCCGCCACAAATACCACGCCGCCACTGTGCGGTAGGGGCTCCAGGCCGCGCCCATTTCCTGCAGGCGCTTGCGCGTCGGTTGTGCGGCCAGTCCCTGCAGGCGACGGTAGCCTTCGCGCACGCCGAAGTCATCGACCGGCAGGATGTCCATCTGTTCCAGGGTGTAGATCAGCAGCATTTCCACGGTCCAGCGGCCGACACCGGGCAGCCGGGTCAGGCGCTCGATCAGCACTTCATGCGCCAGTTGCCGGGCCTCGTCGTGATCCGGCACCAAACCGTCCAGCCGCGCCTGGGCGACGGCCTGCACGGTGGTGATCTTGCGCCCGGAAAAGCCGCAGGCGCGCAGTTGCTCCGGCGTGGTCGCCAGCAGTTGCGCGGGGGTGGGAAACGCGGAATCAGGATAGAGCGCGAGAAAGCGCGCGAGGATCGCCTCGGCGGCGCGCGCATGCAGTTGCTGGTAGGCGATGGCGCGGACCAGCGCCTGATAAGGATCGCGGGTCGGCAGTGGGGTGTGCAGGCACGGGCCGATGGCCGCGATGTGCGCGGCCCAGGCCGGGTCTTGCTGGCTGAGGTGGGCGGCGGCCTGGGTGTAGAAGGTTTCGAGTGACGTCATGAGGGATCCGTTTCCGTAACAGCGGCTTGAGTGTAGGAGGGCCGGCGCGGCTGTCACTCCGGATCCTGCGCAGCGAATTCGTCCAGCACCTGCGCGACCCGTTCCAGCGCCTGCTTCAGCTCGGCCCGGCTGCGGGCGGCGGTAAGGCTGACGCGGATCGCCGGCACCTGGCCCTGCTTGACCGCGAACACCTGGGCGGGCACCACCTCGACGCCTTTGGCCCGGCAGGCCGCGGCCAGCACGTCGCCCGGACGCGGGCCGCTGACCCAGATGTGCGGCGACGGCGTGCTTTGATCGGCCAGCGCCGGGCCCAGCAGCCTTACCGCGAGGCGCCAGCGTTGATTGACCTCTTCACGCTGCCAGGCGAGCTTGCGCGCGGCGGTGCCGTCCTCGATCCAGCGGCAGGCGATCTGCAGGACCAGCGGGGCGATGGGCCAATGGGTGGCCTGGGAATACGGGTCGATGCGCTCCAGCAACGCCGCGTCGCCGACGATCCAGCCCAGGCGCAGGCCGGCGCAGACGGTCTTGGACAGGCTGCTGACCAGCAACCCTCGCGGGCCCAACAGCGGCAGCAAGGGTGGCTGGTCGCCCAGGGCGCCGTAGACATCGTCCTCCACCAGCAACAGGTCCAGCCGTTCCACCACCGCTGCGATATCGCGACGACGTTGTTCGCCCATGCAGGCGCCGGTGGGATTGTGCAGCGCCGGCGTCAGCACCAGCACCCGGGCGCCGCTGGCCCGGGCGACGCGGTCGAGGTCGTCGGGGAGGATGCCTTCGTGGTCCATGGCGACGCCGTGCAGCGGCAAGCGCAATTGCCGGCAAGCAGCCTTGATCCCGGGAGCGGTCAGCGCTTCGACCATCACCGCTTCGCCGGGCTGGCAGAACGACAACAGCACACTGAACAGCCCCTGCTGAGCGCCACCGCACAGCAGCACCTGCGCGGCGGTCAGGTGCAGTCCGCGCTGCGACAACCAACTGGCACCGTGCACGCGACCGAGCAGCAACTGTTCGGCGCCCAGGTAATGTTCAAGGGTGTGGCTCGGGTTTTGCTGCAGCAACTCGCGCAGGGTCCGGTCGAAATCCTCGCTGTCGCTATCGACCACGGGCACGTTGGTCGACAGGTCGATCTGCGAGCTACCGTTGTCCCGCTGTTTGAGGCGGAACAGGGTGGCCTCCTTGCTGCCGGCGAGCACGTAGGTGCCGCGACCGACCTCGCCGGAGACCAGATGCCGCGCCGCCGCCTCGCGATAGGCCTGTTGCGTGGTGCTCGGGTTCAGGCCCAGCGCCCAGGCCAGGCGCCGCTGCGGTGGCAGGCGGGCGCCGACCTGAAGCTCGCCGCTTTCGATGGCGCGGGCGATGGCGGCGACCAGGGCCAGGTAGCGGGGTTGTCCGTCGTCGGGAAGGCTGGGGATCCACATGTTTTATTGTCGGCCATGCAATATAAGGTTTTACCCATACAATGCGCGGCCACTAGGATCGGGTCAAATCCCCTGACCCGAGGTGTTCCATGTTCGATCTGCCTGCCTTGCGCGAAGCCGCCCGCCTGGTCCACGCCCAGGTGCCCGCCACCCCGCAGTACGCCTGGCCGCGGCTGGCCGAGCGGCTGGGTTGCGAGGTCTGGGTCAAGCATGAAAACCACACGCCCACCGGTGCCTTCAAGGTGCGTGGCGGCTTGCTTTACGTGCAGTCTCTGCATGGCCGCTCGCCGGCCGTGCGTGGCCTGGTCACCGCTACGCGCGGCAACCACGGCCAGAGCATGGCGCTGGCGGCGCGCAATGCCGGGTTGCCGATCATCATCGTGGTGCCCGAAGGCAACTCCCGGGAAAAAAACGCAGCCATGCGCGCCCTTGGCGCCGAGCTGGTGGAGCACGGCAGCGACTTCGACCAGGCCAGGGCCGAGGCCGCGCGGCTGGGACAAGTGCATGGCTACGAGAGCGTGCCGCCGTTTCACCCGCAACTGATTCGCGGCGTGGCCACCTATGCGCTGGAACTGTTCGAGGCGGTGGCGGACCTGGACGCGGTCTATGTCCCGATCGGCATGGGCTCAGGCATCTGCGGGCTGATCCGAACCCGTGATTTGCTCGGGCTGAAGACCGAGATCATCGGCGTGGTCTCCACCGAGGCCGATGCCTTTGCCCGCAGTGTCGAGCAGGGCCGCATCGTCACCACCGAAACCGCCGACACCTTCGCCGACGGCATGGCCTGCCGCATTCCGCAGCCGGAAGCCTTCGACATCATCCGCGAGGGCGCGGCGCGCATCGTCCGGGTCAGCGACGCTGAAATCGCCCGCGCCATCCGCATCTACCACGAAGACACCCACAACACCGCCGAAGGCGCCGGCGCGGCGGGCCTTGCCGCGTTGCATCAGGAACGCGAGCGGCAGAAGGGGCGCAAGGTGGCGGTGATTCTCAGCGGCGCGAATATTGATCGGGAGCAGTTTGCGCGGGTGTTGGCGGGTGACTGAAAAGTCTTGAATGGATCTCGACGGAAAGAGTGCTATCTTGATTTGATAGCATCCGCGAATGAACAATCGACATCGCAAAACCCTCGAAACCCTCTTTCGGTCACCCACCAGCAGTTCGCTGGTGTTCGCAGATATCGAAGCCTTGATCGTCTTTCTAGGTGGCTCGGTGCATGAGCGTGAAGGGTCGAGGGTCAAGCTGGTGCTGGGACTGCAGCAATGGCGCTGCCACCGGCCACATCCCGGCAAGGAGGCCAGGCGTTATCAGGTTGAGGAGGCCCGGGAGTTTCTCCTGCGGGCAGGAGTTGAACATGAGTAGCATGAGTTACAAGGGCTATGCGGCCCGAATCGACTATGACGCCCGCGACGATATCTTCGTCGGGCGTGTCCTGGGTGTGCGGGACATCATCAGTTTCCACGCCAGTTCCGTTAGTGCGCTGCACGAGGCGTTCCGGCTGGCGCTGGAGGATTACCTGAGCGATTGCGAGGAGCGCGGGGTCGCGCCGGAAAAACCGGCTTCCGGCAAAGTGATGCTGCGCATCCGCCCGGAAGTGCACGCTGCCGCAACCATCGCCGCGCAGAAAGCCGGCAAGAGCCTCAATCAGTGGGCCGATGAGGTGTTCGAGCAGGCCGCTCTGGTCTGATCCGCGCGCAATTTCTTCCAATACATCCCCCACCAGATCCGTTTTAATGCCGGCTGCCTTTTCCTGTAGCCGGTAGCGGATCGTTCATGCCTTTTTCCAACGGATTTCTTCTGAGCCTGTCGCTGTGCCTGGACATTGGCGTGGCCAATATCGCGATGATCACCCTGGCCATGCAGCGTGGCTTCTGGCAGGGCATGTGGTTGGGACTGGGGACGTGCGTCGGCGATCTGCTCTACGCCCTGGCGGCGCTGGCCGGGATGACCGTGCTGTTGCAGTTCAGCGCCGTGCGCTGGGTGCTGTGGGTTGGCGGTTCGCTGCTGCTGGTGTGGTTCGCGGTGAAGATGCTGCTGGCCGCGATCCGCGGTGATGCGCACTTGGACACCGAGGCGAAGGTGGTGCGCGAGTCGCCCTGGCGGGAGTTCTTGCGTGGCATCTTCCTGGCCATGTCGTCGCCCAGCGCGATCCTCTGGTTCGCCGCGGTGGGCGGTGTGCTGATCTCTCGCTCCGGCGCCGGTGGGCCGATGGAGGCGGGGGTGTTCCTGAGCGGCTTCTTCAGCGCCGGGGTGCTCTGGTGCGTGACACTGTGCGGGGTGGCCAGCCACGGTGGGCGGCTGCTCGGTGATCGTTTGTTGACCTGGTCTTACCTCGCTTCGGCAGCGATCTTCTGCTATTTCGCGGTCTATGTGATCGTTTCCGGCTACCGCGAATTCATCCTCGCGCCGACGCTCTGAACGCCTGCCAGTAACTGTTCGGGGTCACGCCCATGACCCGGCGGAAGGCGTTGATGAAGTGGCTCTGATCGTAGAAACCCAGTGCGTCTGCCACCTCCGCCGGATGCAGGCCATCACGCAAGCGCCGCCGCGCTTCGCTCAGGCGCAATTGCATGTGGTACTGCAAGGGCGCCAGCCCCGTGGCCTTTTTGAAGCAGCGCACGAAGTGGTATTTGCTCAGCCCTGCAGCGGCGGCCACATCCTCCAGCGCGAGTTTGGCCTGCGGCGTGTCACGCATGAGCTGCATGGCCAGGCGCAGTGAGCCCGCCTGTTCGATGGCCGGCGCCGTCGGTTGTTCGAGCAACTGGGCGAGCAGGGCCAGCAACGCTTCTTCCTGATGGGCCGGCTCCCCGGCATCCGCTTGGGCGAACTCGACAATGGCGCGGTACAGCGCCGTGTTGTGCAGCACACCCTGGGCGAAGCTCAAGCTGTCATCAAACTGTTGCAGATTGTTGTCCCTGGCGATGTGGCGCAGGGCGTCCGGGTCCAGGTGCAGGCTGATGTATTCGACACCGTCCTCGGCGAACTCCGAGGCCTGCACCGCCAGCGGGTTGTACAGCGTGACACTGCCGGGCGGCACTTCCAGGGTCTGGCCGTCCAGCCAGATGCGCTCGTTGCCGCGCAGGTTGGCGCCGAGCACATATTCGTCGTGGGTATGCCGCTCGAAGCAGGCCGAACTGGCCCTGACCCAGGACAACTCGACCAGGCCGAAGGCTTGGAGTGGCTGACTGATTAATGCCATTTGGCAGGTTTCCCCGAGTATGCAACGCGGCTACGCTAGCGGAGTGCCATTAGGCGCGGCAACCCATAATGCCGCCCGTCATGGATCTTTATGAATTGACCTTGTGAGGCATGGCTATGTCGACCCAAATGGAAGCCGGGTTTGCTCCCGCACGATTCGAGAATGGGCGCTCATTCACCATCGCCGGTTTTGGCGAGCGCTACACCCAACAGACCAACAAAAGCATTCCCGCGCTCTGGGAGCGCCTGGCACCGCAAATCGGCAAGATCCCGGGCCAGATCGGTGACGAGACCTACGGCGTGTGCTGCAACTTCGATGGTCAGGGCGGGTTCTTGTATATCGCTGGCGTCGAGGTGCGCAGCACCAGTGTCCTGCCGCCGTATTTCACCTGGCACACCCTGGCGCCGCAGCGTTATGCGGTGTTCGAGCACCGCGGTAAGGTGAGCGGACTGGGCCATACCTTCGAAAAAATCTGGAAACACTGGCTGCCCGCTTCCGGCGAGCGCGCCGCCGAGGCGCCGGAATTCGAGCGCTATGGCGATGATTTCGATGCGGAGACCGCTAGCGGGCGGGTAGAAATCTGGATCCCGCTGGAGGGCTGACACGCGGCCAACCTGTCGTCCCAAGCGGCGCTGCAGCGAGCGCCGCTTGCGGGAGGGCGTCAGCCGAAGGTGATCGGCGGCGGGCTGACCAGATCGACGGTCTGCTGTTTGCGCGGGGCGAGGATCTCGGCTTCGCCGTCCACCACCAGCTCTTCGTTCTGGTTGAACACGCGGGTGGCGATGCGCACGCGGAATTTCGGCAGTTTTTCGAGGATTTCCAGGCGCACGGTCAGCGTGTCGCCGATCTTCACCGGTTTCTGGAAGCTCATTTGCTGGCCCAGGTAGATGGTGCCGGGGCCAGGCAGTTCGCAGGCCACCGCCGCACTGATCAGCGCGCCGCTGAACATGCCGTGGGCAATGCGCTCCTTGAACATGCTCTTGGCCGCGAACTCGGCATCCAGGTGCACCGGGTTGTGGTCACCGGACATCGCGGCGAACAGTTGGATGTCACGTTCTTCGACGGTCTTGCTGAAGCTGGCGGTCTGGCCGACTTCGAGGGATTCGTAAGGCGTGTTGGTGACCTGGGTCATTCGTGGTGCTTCCTTCAGGGCGCGACGGGGGCGGGCAGTATTACTCGCTGCGGGCTGGCCGGCCAAGGGCCAGGGTCTGTTCCAGCCAGTCGATAAGCTGCGCGGTAACCTCGTCGCGGTTGGTTTCGTTGAGCAATTCATGCCGTGCCCGCGGATAGAGTCGCAGTTGCACGTGCTGGTTCCCGGACAGGCGCAGGGCGCCGGTCAGATCTTTCAGACGCTTGCCGGCACTCACCGGATCACATTCACCGCCCATGACCAGAATTGGCAGGTTCGGATCGATCTGCGCGAGGTTGGCGTGGCGGCTGATGTGTTCAAGGCCGGTGAGCAGGTCGATCCATAACCGGTTGCAGCAGCGGAAGCCGCACAGCGGGTCGGCGACGTAGCGGTCGACTTCGGCGGGGTCGCGGCTGAGCCAGTCGAAGGCCGTGCGGGTCGGCTTGAACGCCTTGTTGAACGAGCCGAACGACAGCCATTCGATCAGCGCGCTGCGCCCTTGCGGGCCCTGACGCCAACTCTCCAGACGAGCGATCTGCCGCGCCGCACGGTAGAGCGCCGGAGGCTGGAAGTTCGAGCCGCTGAGCACCGCGCCTTGCAGGCTGCCGCTGTGGTGCAGCAGGTACGCCTGGGCGATGTAGCTGCCCATGCTGTGACCGAACAAAAACACCGGCACCCCCGGATATTGCTGGCCGATGTGCTGGTTGAGCAGGCCCAGGTCGTTGACCACGGCATTCCAGCCATTTTCACGGGCGAACAGGCCGAGGGTGCCGAGTTCGGCAGTGCGGCCGTGGCCGCGCTGGTCATGGGCGTACAGCGCGAAACCGGCACTGCTCAGGGCCTCGCCGAGGCGCTGGTAACGACCGGCGTGCTCAGCCATGCCGTGGGCCAGTAACACCACGGCGCGGACCGGTGTAGTCGGCAGCCATTGGTGGACATACAGGCTGCAGTGATTGCTGGCCGGCAGCCAGAAGGCGTCGTGGAACATGGCGGATTTCCCTGTGCGGATCGCGGGTGCAGCTACTGTATAGCCTATAGCCAGCGCCTGGATCGAGCCACGCGGGGCGCCGAGATTCACACAATCAATGACGGTCCTTGGCGTATTTGCCACCTGTGGCGGAGCTGCTAACGTCGGCAGAATGCCGTTTTGCAAGCAGGCAACCGGCCCCGTCAAAGGCTCAGGAACGAGGACAATAATAAATGCACGCCGATTTCTGGAACGACAAGCGCCCCGAGGGCGTCCCTTCGCAGATCGACATGAGCACCTATAAATCGGTGATCGAAGTGTTCGAGCGCTCCTGCAAGAAGTTCGCCGACCGTCCGGCCTTCACCAACCTGGGCGTGACCCTCACCTATGCCGAGCTGGACCGTTATTCCGCTGCCTTCGCCGGCTGGCTGCAGCAGTACACCGACCTGAAGCCGGGCGATCGCATCGCGGTGCAGATGCCCAATGTCCTGCAATACCCCATCGCCGTGTTCGGCGCGTTGCGCGCCGGGCTGATCGTGGTCAACACCAACCCGCTGTATACCGCTCGCGAGATGCGCCACCAATTCAAGGACTCCGGCGCCCGCGCGCTGGTCTACCTGAACATGTTCGGCAAGCTGGTGCAGGAAGTGCTGCCCGATACCGGCATCGAGGTGCTGATCGAGGCGAAGATGGGCGACATGCTGCCTGCCGCCAAGGGCTGGCTGGTCAATACCGTGGTGGCCAAGGTGAAGAAGATGGTCCCCGCCTATCACTTGCCGCAGGCGTTGCCGTTCAAGCAGGTGCTGCGCCAGGGCAGGGGCCATTCGCTCAAGCCGGTGCAGTCGAACCACGAGGACATTGCGGTGCTGCAATACACCGGCGGCACCACCGGCGTGGCCAAGGGCGCGATGCTCAGCCACGGCAATCTGGTGGCGAACATGCTCCAGGTGCTGGCGTGTTTCTCGCAGATCGGGCCTGACGGGCAGAAGCTGCTCAAGGACGGCCAGGAGGTGATGATCGCGCCGCTGCCGCTGTACCACATCTATGCCTTCACCGCGAATTGCATGTGCATGATGGTCACCGGCAACCACAACGTACTGATCACCAACCCGCGCGACATTCCCGGCTTCGTCAAGGAACTGAAGAAGTGGCGCTTCTCGGCGCTGCTGGGGCTGAACACGCTATTCGTTGCGCTGATGGACAACCCCGGTTTCAAGGACCTGGATTTCTCCGCGCTGAAGGTCACCAACTCCGGCGGCACCGCGCTGGTCAAGGCCACTGCCGAGCGCTGGGAGCAGATCACGGGCTGTCGCATTGTCGAAGGCTACGGCCTGACCGAAACCTCGCCGGTGGCCAGCACCAACCCTTACGGGCAACTGGCGCGCCTCGGCACGGTTGGCATTCCGGTGCCGGGCACGGCGTTCAAGGTCACCGATGACGACGGCAATGAGTTGCCGCTGGGCGAGCGCGGCGAGCTGTGCATCAAGGGGCCGCAGGTCATGAAAGGTTACTGGCAGCGTCCTGAGTCGACCGCCGAATCCTTCGACGGCGAAGGCTGGTTCAAGACCGGCGATATCGCGGTGATCGATCCGGACGGCTTCACCCGTATCGTTGACCGCAAGAAGGACATGATCATCGTCTCGGGTTTCAACGTGTACCCGAACGAAATCGAAGACGTGATGATGGCGCACCCGAAGGTCGCCAGTTGCGCGGCCATCGGCGTGCCGGACGAGCGTTCCGGCGAGGCGGTGAAGTTGTTCGTGGTCGCGCGCGAGGGCGGCGTCAGCCTGGAAGAGCTCAAGGCCTACTGCAAAGCCAACTTCACCGGCTACAAAGTGCCCAAGCACATCGTGTTGCGCGACTCGCTGCCGATGACACCGGTGGGCAAAATTCTTCGTCGCGAGTTGCGCGAACCGGCTTGAGCAGCTACAAAACATAAGCTGTAAGCGGCAGGGTAGAGCGGTTTCTCGCGCTATCCTGCCGTTTGTTATTTATAGCTTTTATTTGCGCCTAGAATCTTTACTCTAAATATGACCAATGATTATTCATGAGTCATTTTAGTGACCAGTTGGGCCGCTTTAGCTCTAGGCGACCCCTGGTAAAGCTGCTACTCTCGGCGCGCTTCTGATCAATCGGTTTGCAATAAACCGACATCAAATATCAATAATAATCGCATCGACGCGGTGAAGAATTCGCTGTGCTGGAGGAGTGGGCTTCCATGATTGAAAACTTTTGGAAGGATAAGTACCCAGCTGGGGTTGCCTCGCAAATCAATCCTGATGAGTATCCGAATATCCAAGCGGTGTTGAAGCAGTCCTGCCAGCGCTTTGCCGATAAACCGGCATTCAGCAACTTGGGCAAGACCCTGACTTACGGCGAATTGTACGAGTTGTCCGGTGCCTTTGCTGCTTATCTGCAGCAGCACACCGACCTGCAACCCGGCGACCGCATTGCCGTTCAACTGCCGAACGTTCTGCAATACCCTGTCGCGGTCTTCGGCGCCATGCGCGCCGGCCTGATCGTGGTCAACACCAACCCGCTCTACACGGCGCGGGAAATGGAACATCAATTCAACGACGCGGGCGTCAAGGCGCTGGTGTGCCTGGCGAACATGGCGCATCTGGCCGAGAAAGTCGTGCCCAAGACCCAGGTCAAGCACATCATCGTCACCGAGGTCGCCGACCTGCTGCCACCGCTCAAGCGGCTGCTGGTCAACAGCGTGATCAAGTACGTGAAGAAGATGGTGCCGGCCTATCACCTGCCTACCGCCTTGAAGTTCAACGACGCCCTGGCCAAGGGGCGCGGCAAGTCGGTCAAGGAAGCCTCGCCGGCCCATGACGACGTTGCCGTCCTGCAATACACCGGCGGCACCACCGGCGTTGCCAAGGGCGCCATGCTGACCCACCGCAACCTGGTGGCCAACATGCTGCAGTGCAAGGCGCTGATGGGTTCGAACCTCAATGAAGGCTGCGAAATCCTCATCACCCCGCTGCCGCTCTATCACATCTACGCCTTCACCTTTCACTGCATGGCGATGATGCTGATCGGCGGTCACAACATCCTGATCAGCAACCCGCGTGACCTGCCGGCGATGGTCAAGGAACTGTCGAAGTGGAAGTTCAGCGGCTTCGTCGGGCTGAACACCCTGTTCGTTGCCCTGTGCAACAACGAAGGTTTCCGCGCTCTGGACTTCTCGGCGCTGAAAGTGACCCTCTCCGGCGGCATGGCCTTGCAGTTATCGGTCGGCGAGCGCTGGAAAGACGT
The DNA here is from genome assembly GCF_025466015.1 of Pseudomonas sp. 5P_5.1_Bac1. Classification (NCBI taxonomy): domain Bacteria; kingdom Pseudomonadati; phylum Pseudomonadota; class Gammaproteobacteria; order Pseudomonadales; family Pseudomonadaceae; genus Pseudomonas; species Pseudomonas sp. 5P_5.1_Bac1. The sequence goes on from NZ_JANLNX010000059.1 coordinate 233,457, forward strand.
GACCGGTTGCGCGATCTGCGAAGGCTACGGCATGACCGAGACCAGCCCGGTAGCGTCGGTCAACCCGGCGCAGAACATCCAGGCCGGCACCATTGGCATTCCGGTGCCCTCGACCCTGTGTCGGGTGGTTGACGATGCCGGCAACGAGTTGCCGCTGGGTGAAGTGGGCGAGTTGTGCGTCAAGGGCCCGCAAGTGATGAAGGGCTACTGGCAGCGTCCGGATGCCACCGCCGAAATCCTCGATGCCGAAGGCTGGTTGAAGACGGGCGACATCGCGGTTATCCGGCCGGACGGCTACATGCGGATTGTCGATCGCAAGAAAGACATGATCCTGGTGTCCGGCTTCAACGTGTACCCCAACGAGCTGGAAGACGTCATGGCGACCCTGCCGGGTGTGCTGCAATGCGCGGCTATCGGCGTGCCGGACGAGAAGTCGGGCGAGCTCATCAAGGTGTTCATCGTGGTCAAGCCGGGCGTGACCCTGACCCGCGAGCAGGTGATGGAGCACATGCGTGCCAACGTCACCGGCTACAAGGTGCCGCGCTTCGTCGAGTTCCGCGATACCTTGCCGACCACCAACGTCGGCAAGATCCTGCGGCGCGAGCTGCGGGATGAAGAGTTGAAGAAGTTGGGTCTCAAGAAGATCGCTTGATTCAAATCCTTCACGAGCAAGCTCGCTCCTACACTGTAGGAGCGAGCTTGCTCGCGAAGAGGCTTCAGCGCAATTTCTCAAGCATCTGGTAGTACCACATCCCCGCCGCCAACAGCGGATTCCCCAGCACATCGCCCAGCGGCACGCGCACATGCGAGCAGCCGGCGAAGGTGTCGAATTTCTCCAGTGTCCCGGTAATCGCCTCGGCCATGATCTCGCCCATGATGTGGCTGCTGGCAACGCCATGCCCGGAATAGCCCTGGCAGTACCAGACGTTGTCCGACAGCTTGCCCAGTTGCGGAATGCGGTTGACCACGATGCCCATGGCGCAACTCCACTGGAACTCGATCGGCACGCCTTTCAGCGCCGGGAACGTGCGCTCGATGCACGGCCGCAGTTCGCCGGCGATATCCCGTGAGTCGCGACCGGAGTAGTTGGCGCCACCGCCGAACAGCAGGCGGCCATCGGCGGTCATGCGGTAGTAGTCGAGGACGAAACGGCAGTCGTACACCGCCAGGTCGTGCGGGTTGATCTGCCGCGCCAGGTTACCCAGCGGCGCGGTGGTGACGATGCCGCCCATGGCCGGGAAGATCTTGCCCTTGAGCTGCCCCGGTTCGAGCTTGTGATAGACGTCGCCGGCCAGCAGCACCTGCTTCGCGTTGATCCGGCCCTGGGCGGTGACCACTGCCGGGTTCGCGCCATGCACGATGTCCAGCACCTCCGAGTTCTCGAAGATCAGCGCGCCCAGGCTGTGGGCGGCGCGGGCTTCGCCCAGACACAGGTTGAGCGGGTGCAGGTGCAGGTTGCGCAGGTTTTTCAGCGCGCCGAGGTACAGCGGCGAATCCAGGTGCTGGCGCATGCCTTCGCGGTCCAGCAACTGCACCTGATCGCCCATGCCGCGTCGCTCGGCTTCTTCGGCGAAGGCGCGCAGTTCGGCCATGTGCGACGGCTTCATCGCCGCGTGCAGGTGACCGTGCTTGAGGTCGCAATCGATGCCATAGCGCTGCACCCGCTGCTCGATGATCTGGTGGCCGCGAAAGCGCAGGTGCCAGATGAAATCATCGACGTCATCGCCCAGTTTGCCGCGCATCTGTTTACGCATCGCTTCATCGCCGGACAGGCTGCCGGTGACCTGCCCGCCGTTGCGCCCGCTGGCGCCCCAGCCGATGCGGTTGGTTTCGACGATGGCGACTTTAAGGCCGCGCTCGGCCAGTTCCACCGCGCTGGCAACGCCGGTGAAGCCGCCGCCGATGATCACCACATCGACCTCGACCGTGCCTTGCAGGGTCGGGTACTGGGTCGGGTCGTTGAGGCTGGCGGTGTAGTAGGACGCGGCGCGCTGCGCGGTACGCGAGTTCAAAGCTGCATTCATGATTCGGATCCTTGGCGGAAAAAGAGAAGTCGGTTCAGGCATGGGTCAGGTACCAGCGCCAGTCCTGTTCGCCGACTTCGGCCATGAACTGGCGGTACTCCGCGCGCTTGACCGCCAGGTACACGCCGAGGAACTCGGCGCCCAGGGTGTCGCGGGCCCAGGCCGAGCGCTCCAGGGCGGTCAGCGAGCTGAGCCAGTCGGTGGGCAGCAGTTCGGTGGCCTGGGCGTAGCCGTTGCCTTCCACCGGCGCGCCGGGGTCGAGCTGCAGGCGCAGGCCGTGATGGACCGCGCCGAGCAGGGCGGCGGCGGCCAGATAAGGGTTGGCGTCGGCGCCGCAGATGCGGTGTTCGATATGCCGGGTCGGCGCCGGGCCGCCGGGTACGCGCAGGCTCACGGTGCGGTTGTCGATGCCCCAGGTCGGCGCCAGCGGCGCATAGCTGTTGGCCTGGAAGCGGCGGTAGGAGTTGGCGTTGGGGCAGAACAGCAGCAGCGAATCGAGCAGCGCATCGAGCATGCCGCCCACGGCCTGGCGCAGCAGCGGCGTGCCGGCCGGGTCTTCGCTGGCGAACAGGTTATTGCCGTCAGCATCGGCCAGGCTCACATGCAGGTGCATGCCGGTGCCGGCCAGGTGGTCGAACGGCTTGGCCATGAAACAGGCCTGCATGCCGTGCTTGTGCGCCACCCCCTTGACCAGCCGCTTGTAGCGCACCGCCTGGTCCATCGCCAGCAGGGCATCGCCGTGTTCCAGGGTGATCTCCACCTGGCCGGGGGCGTATTCCGAAATCGCCGTGCGAGCCGGAATGCCCTGGGCTTTGCAGGCGGCGTAGAGGTCAGCGAGGAAGGGTTCGATCTGTTCCAGTTCACGCAGGCCATAGACCTGCGTGCTTCGCGGTCGCCCACCGTCGGCGTCCAGCGCCGGTTGCGGTCGGCCTTGGTGGTCGCGCTTCTGGTCGAGCAGGTAGAACTCCAGTTCGCAGGCCATCACCGGGTGATAACCCTCGGCCTTGAGCGCGTCGACCACCCGCACCAACACGTGGCGAGGATCGGCGATGGTCGCCGGCAGGCCCTCGCTCGGGTGCATGCTGACTTGCACCGCCGCGGTGGGAATCTGCCGCCACGGCAGGCGCACCAGGCTGCCTTCCAGCGGATAGGCGCGGCAGTCGATATCGCCGACATCCCAGACCAGCCCGGAGTTTTCCACATCTTCGCCGTGCAGGGTCAGGCCGAGGATGGTGCTGGGCAGCGGCCGCCCGCTTTCGTAGACCGCCAGCAGTTCCTCGCGGTGCAGCAGCTTGCCGCGGGGCACGCCGTTGGCGTCGAGGATAAACAGCTCGAACATCTCGATATCGGGATTGGCGGCCAGGAATGCCCGGGCCTGTTCTACAGGGGCAAAGTGCATGGGTGCTCTCGCTTGCGCCATGGCAGCGCACAGGACCGGCCGCGCAACGGCGGGCGGTCATCGACGGAAAGGCCGGCGCACGGGCGCGGCCGAGGAATCGGTCAGGAGAGCGTGGTGTCTGGCGGGCGGGCGTGGCGGCAATGCCACAGCGCCCAGAAGGCGAGGATCACATTGAACAGCGGGTTTTCACCACGGCGGGCCCGCACCTTCGGGAACGAAGGGGCCTGGTTGGGACGGGGCACGGCGGCGGGTGAAGTCATGCAGCGATACTCCCACGCCGTCGAAGGTTCATTAAATTGGCGTTTATATACCTTCAGTCAAGCTATGGCTAAACAATCCCGCCGGCCCCGCAGGCCGTGCCGAGGCGGGGCAAATCTGCGACAATCGCCGCCCAACCAAAGCCGATAAGTCCAGGCAGGGCCCACCTGCCCCTCGAAAGACCTCATGACTGACCAGAACGCCGCCATCGGGCAACTGTTGAAAAATATCGACCACGCCATGATCGCCGAGCGCCATCGCCTGCGCCGGCAATTGCACGAGCTGCGCAAGCGCCCGGACGAGGCAAAGCTTGCCCAGTGGGCTGCGAAGGTCCAGGCCTCCTGCGACCAGGCCGCCGCACGCCAGGCCAGCATCCCGCGGATCCGCTACGACGACAGCCTGCCGATTGCCGCCAAGCGCGACGAAATCAAGAAGCTGGTGGCGGAAAACCAGGTGGTGATCATTGCCGGCGAGACCGGCTCGGGCAAAACCACCCAGTTGCCGAAGATCTGCCTGGAGCTGGGCCGTGGCCAGTTCGGCCAGATCGCCCATACCCAGCCACGCCGTATCGCGGCGCGCAGCGTCGCCGCCCGGGTCGCCGAGGAAATGGGCACGCCGCTGGGCGCGCTGGTCGGTTACCAGGTACGTTTCGAAGACCAGAGCGACGCCAATACCCTGGTCAAGCTGATGACCGACGGCATCCTCCTGGCCGAAACCCAGCACGACCGCTTCCTCGAACGCTACGACACGATCATCGTCGACGAAGCCCACGAACGCAGCCTGAACATCGACTTCCTGCTGGGCTACCTGAAAACCCTGTTGCCGCGCCGTCCCGACCTGAAAGTCATCATTACCTCGGCGACCATCGACCTGGAGCGCTTCTCCAAGCACTTCAACGACGCGCCGATCATCGAAGTGTCCGGCCGCACCTACCCGGTGGACACCTGGTACCGCCCGCTGACCAGCGAGCAGGACGAGGAGGGCAACCGCGTCGAGGACGACCTGACGGTGGACCAGGCGATCCTCGCCACTCTCGATGAAATCGCCGCCCATGAGCGCAGTGTCGGCAAAGGCCCGGGCGACGTGCTGGTGTTCCTGCCCGGCGAGCGCGAGATTCGCGACGCCGCCGAGATGCTGCGCAAGGCGCAGTTGCGCCACACCGAGATTTTGCCGTTGTATGCGCGGCTGTCGCCGGCCGAGCAGCAGCGCATCTTCCAGTCCCACCCCGGGCGCCGCGTGGTGCTGGCGACCAACGTCGCGGAAACCTCGCTGACGGTGCCGGGTATCCGTTATGTGATCGACAGCGGCACCGCGCGCATCAGCCGCTACAGCTACCGCGCCAAGGTCCAGCGCTTGCCGATCGAGGCCGTTTCCCAGGCCAGCGCCAACCAGCGCAAGGGTCGTTGCGGCCGGGTCGAGCCGGGCATTTGTGTGCGCCTGTACAGCGAAGAGGATTTCAACGCGCGGCCGGCTTTCACCGATCCTGAAATCCTGCGCACCAACCTCGCCGCGGTGATTCTGCAGATGCTGCACCTGCGCCTCGGCGAGATCGATGCGTTCCCGTTCATCGAGCCGCCGGATGGCAAGGCCATCAGCGACGGCTTCAACCTGTTGCAGGAGCTCTCGGCGGTCAACCGCGAGAACCAGCTCACGCCGCTGGGCCGCCAACTGGCGCGGCTGCCGGTCGACCCACGGCTGGGCCGCATGCTGCTGGAAGGCGCCAAGCAGGGCAGCCTGCAGGAAGTCTTGATCGTCGCCAGTGCGCTGTCGGTGCAGGATCCGCGCGAGCGGCCGCCGGAACGCCAACAGGCCGCCGACCAGGCCCACGCGCAGTGGAAAGACGCGGATTCCGACTTCGCCGGGTTGGTCAATCTCTGGCGTGGCTTCGAAGAGCAGCGCCAGGCGCTGACCGCCAGCCCGCTGCGCAACTGGTGCCGCAAGAACTTCCTCAATTACCTGCGCCTGCGTGAGTGGCGCGATGCCCATCGCCAGCTCGCGCTGATCTGCCGCGACCTGCAACTGGGCATCAACAAGGAGCCGGCGGATTTCCCGCGGCTGCACAAGGCGATCCTCTCCGGCTTGCTCAGCCAGATCGGCCACAAGGCCGAGGAAGGCGACTACCTCGGTGCGCGTCAGCGGCGGTTCTGGATTCATCCGTCTTCGGGCATCGGCAAGAAGCGTCCGCAGTGGCTGATGACCGCCGAACTGGTGGAAACCACCAAGCTGTATGCGCGCATGGTGGCGAAGATCGATTCCGACTGGATCGAACCGCTGGCCGGCCACCTGCTGAAGAAAAACCACTTCGAACCGCACTGGGAGAAAAAGCGCGGGCAGGTGGTGGCGTTTGAGCAGGTCACTCTTTACGGGCTGATCGTGGTCGGCCGGCGTGCGGTGCACTTCGGGCCGATCGATCCGCAGATGTCTCGCGAGCTGTTTATCCGCGAAGGCCTGGTGGGCGGCGAGATCAACTCCCGGGCCAAGTGCCTGGCGGCCAACAAACGCCTGCTGGAAGAGCTGGACGAGCTGGAAGCCAAGGCCCGCCGCCGCGACATTCTCGCCGACGAAGAAACCCTCTACGCCTTCTACGAAGCGCGGCTGCCGGCGGAGATCCACCAGACCGCCACCTTCGACAGCTGGTACAAGGTCAACAGCCAGAAAGACCCGCAGTTGCTGATCATGCGCGCCGAAGACGTGCTGGCCCGCGAGGCCAGCGAAGTCACCGCCGCGCAGTACCCCGACACCCTGCGCCTGGGCGACCTGAGCCTGGCGCTGAGTTATCACTTCGAACCCAATCATCCGCGCGATGGCGTCACCGTGCGGGTGCCGGCGCCACTGCTGCCGAGCCTGCCGGGCGAGCGCCTGGAATGGCTGGTGCCGGGGCTGCTGGAAGCCAAGTGCATCGCGCTGGTGCGCAACCTGCCGAAGGCGCTGCGCAAGAACTTCGTGCCGGTGCCGGACTTCGTCAAGGCGGCGCTGTCGCGCATGACCTTCGCCGAGGGCTCGCTGCCCCAGGCGCTGGGCCGCGAGCTGCTGCGCATGACCGGCGCGCGGGTCAGCGACGAGGCTTGGGCCGAGGCGGCGGAGCAGGTGGAAAACCACCTGAAGATGAACCTGGAAGTGGTCGATGGCGAGGGCAAGTTCCTTGGCGAAGGCCGCGACCTGGCCGAGCTGACCGCGCGTTTCGCCGCCGCCAGCCAGGCTGCGCTGGCCGTGCCGCAGTCGGAAAAGACTCAGAAACCGGTGGAAGCCAAGGTCTTCAGCAAGGTCGAACAGACCGCGCAACAGAAGATCGCCGGGCTGTCGATGACGGTCTATCCGGCGCTGGTGGAGGAGGGCGGCACGGTCAAGGAAGGGCGTTTCTCGACCCAGGCCGAAGCCACGTTCCAGCACCGCCGCGCCTTGCAGCGCCTGCTGTTGCAGCAACTGGCCGAGCCGGCCAAGTTCCTCCGCGGCAAGCTGCCGGGGTTGACCGAACTGGGCCTGCTCTACCGCGAGCTGGGCCGGGTCGAATCGCTGGTCGAGGACATCCTGCTGGCCAGCCTCGACAGTTGCGTGCTGGAAGGCGAAAGCACCTTGCCCCGCGACGGCGCCGCGCTGGCCTCGCTGGCCGAGCGCAAGCGCGGTGACTGGAGCGAGCACGCCGAGCGGCTGGCGCGGCTGGTGCTGGATATCCTCAAGCTCTGGCACGGTTTGCAGAAGCGCTTCAAAGGCAAGATCGACCTGGCCCAGGCCGTGGCGCTCAACGACATCAAGCAGCAACTGGCCAATCTGGTGTATCCGGGCTTCGTCCGGGAAACCCCGGGGGTGTGGCTCAAGGAACTGCCGCGCTACCTGAAGGCGGTGGAACTGCGTCTGGAGAAACTGGGCTCGCAAGTGCAGCGGGACCGGGTGTGGAGCGGCGAGCTGAGCAACTGCTGGGCGCAGTACAAGGCCCGCGCCGACAAGCATGCCCAGGAAGGCAAGCGCGACGAGCAGTTGCAGTTGTACCGCTGGTGGCTGGAGGAATACCGCGTCTCGCTGTTCGCTCAGCAACTGGGGACCAAGGTGCCGATTTCCGATAAGCGCCTGGCCAAACAGTGGAGTCAGGTGGACGCCTGATTACGCTTCCCACACTGCTCCGGGTTGTCGTCTGACAGAGGCCAACCCGGCGCAGTTGTGGCACACTTGGCGGCATTTCCCGCTGCCCCGGCGCTGTTCCGACGGGGTGGCCGACAACCCAACACTGCGTAATGCCCCTGGCGTCGGGGTCATTGCCTGTACGAGTTGGCACCTTGGTGCCAGCTCGCCGAACCGAACAGGCCGTTGCCCGGCTGGCAATGGCCCCGAACAGAGGATCGACCGTGCATAACGTCGTCATCAGCGGCACTGGCCTGTACACCCCGGCCAACAGCATTTCCAACGAAGAGCTGGTGGACTCTTTCAACGCCTACGTCACGCAGTTCAACGCCGACAACGCCGAAGCCATCGCCCGCGGTGAAGTCGAGGCCCTGGCCGAGTCCAGCGCCGCCTTCATCGAGAAGGCTTCGGGGATCAAGAGCCGTTACGTCATGGACAAGGACGGCATCCTCGACCCGCAACGCATGAGGCCGCGCTTGCCCGAGCGCAGTAACGACGAACAGTCGATCCTCTGCCAGATGGGCGTGGCCGCCGCCGAACAGGCCCTGGCCCGTGCCGGCCGGACTGCCGCCGATGTCGATGCGGTGATCGTTGCCTGTTCCAACCTGCAGCGCCCTTATCCGGCCGTCGCCATCGAAATTCAGCAAGCGCTGGGCATCAAGGGCTTTGGCTTCGACATGAACGTCGCCTGTTCCTCGGCCACCTTCGGCATCCAGGCCGCGAGCAACAGCGTGCAATTGGGCCAGGCCCGCTCGGTGCTGGTGATCAGCCCGGAAATCTGCACCGGCCACCTGAACTTCCGTGACCGCGACAGCCACTTCATCTTCGGCGACGCCGCCACTGCTGTGCTGGTGGAGCGCGCCGACCTGGCGACCTCCGAGCACCAGTTCGACATCGTCAGCACCAAGCTGCTGACCCAGTTCTCCAACAACATCCGCAACAACTTCGGCTTCCTCAACCGCGCTGCGGAAGAGGGCGTCGGTGCGCCGGACAAGCTGTTCGTCCAGGAAGGCCGCAAGGTGTTCCGCGAGGTTTGCCCGATGGTCGCCGAGCTGATCGGCCAGCACCTTTCGGAAAACAACCTCAACGTCAGTGACGTCAAGCGCTTCTGGCTGCACCAGGCCAACCTGAGCATGAACCACCTGATCGTGAAGAAACTCCTGGGCCGTGATGCGCTGGAAGAAGAGGCACCGGTGATCCTCGACCGCTACGCCAACACCAGCTCGGCCGGCTCGGTGATTTCCCTGCACACCCACCAGGACGACCTGCCCAAGGGTGCGCTGGGCGTGCTCAGCTCGTTCGGTGCGGGTTACTCGATCGGCAGCGTGATTCTGCGCAAGCGCTGATCCGCCGCGAGGCCGAAAGACCAAAAACGCCCGATCCGGGTTACCGGATCGGGCGTTTTTTATCCTGGTGTAATCTTCATGCGATGAAGGCAAAGTGCCTTTAATGGCTCGCAAAGCCCCGGAAACCGGGCGTTTTGCATATGCCTATTCGAAGTAAAAAAGTTCCCCTGTCACAAAACATTTATATAAAAGCCACTGATCTGAAATAACCCCCCGCCAAGATTCCTCCCCAGCACAAGTGGCCTAAGCCGCGTGTTTTTTCAACGTAATCAAGACCATAAACGTTAGGGGAGCTTCATCGATGATCCGTAAGCACTTCGCAGGTTTCGCAGCCAGCGCATTGGCAATGGCCGTTACCGCCCAGGCTTTCGCGGGTACCGTGACCACCGACGGCGCCGATATCGTAGTCAAGACCAAAGGCGGCCTCGAAGTCGCTACCACTGACAAGGAATTCAGCTTCAAGCTGGGCGGTCGCATCCAGGCGGACTACAGCCGCTTCGACGGTTTCTACACCAACAACGGCAACACCGCTGACGCCGGCTACTTCCGCCGCGCCTACCTGGAACTGGGCGGTGTGCTCTACACCGACTGGGCTTACCAGATCGCCTACGACTTCTCGCACAACTCCGGCGGCGACAACCGTACCGAAGATGGTTACTTCGACGAAGCTTCGCTGGCTTACAACGGCTTCAAGCCGGTCTCGATCAAGGTCGGTCGTTTCGACCCTGAGTTCGGTCTGGAAAAAGCCACCAGCTCCAAGTGGGTGACCGCGCCTGAGCGTAACGCCGCTTACGACCTGGTCGACTGGACCAACGGCCATAACGGCGGTCTGGGCATCCAGGCGTCGGGCAACGTCGGCGACTCGCTGTACGGCTCCTTCGGTGTATTCGCCAAAGACGCCACCAACGCCGACAAAGACGGCGACAGCACCAAGCAGTTCAACCTGCGCGCTGTCTTCGCCCCGATGCACGATAGCGGCAACGTTCTGCACTTCGGCGTCAACCTGGCCCAGCGCGACCTGTCCGACACCTCGTTCGACGGCCGTATCCGCAGCCGTCTGGGCATGCGTGGCGTGAGCACCGACGGTGGCCAGGATGCCGGCACCAACGGCAACCGCCTGACCCTCGGCGGCGCCAACAACACCCCTGCCGGTGCCTACGACACCGACCGCGCACTGGGTCTGGAAGCCGCTTTCGCTACCGGTCCTTTCTCGGTACAGGGCGAGTACATCAAGCGCAAGGTGGAAGCTGACGACGCTGCACGTCAGGACATCAAAGCTGACGGTTACTACGCACAAGTGGCCTACACCCTCACCGGTGAAGCCCGTGGCTACAAACTCGGCAAATTCGACGCCATCAAGCCGTCGAACAAGCAGATCGGTGCCTGGGAACTGTTCTACCGCTACGACCACCTGAGCGTCGACGATGACAACGGCGCCTTCGCCAACATCAGCGACATCGAAGCCAAGGTGCACAACCTGGGTCTGAACTGGTACGCCAACGAGTCGATCAAGCTGAGCGGCACCTACGTCAAGGCCAAGGTCGACAACGCCCAGAACGCCAATGGCGACGACGATGGTGACGGCTTCGTAGTTCGCGCGCAGTACGTGTTCTAAGCAGCAACGCTCCTTCATCCGTTAAATTTCAGCCCCACTTCGGTGGGGCTTTTTTTTGCTCGACGATCAAGCCCCTGATACTCAACAGAGAATCTTCTTTTCTGCCCGCCAACCCGGCACACTCCACTCCATGCCGATCCTGACCCTGAATCACCTCGCCGATCTCGACGCCGCCACCTGGGATGCCCTGGTTCCCGGTGACCAGCCGTTCCTGCGCCACGCGTTTCTCACCAGCCTGGAAGACAGCGGCAGCGTCAGCCCGCGCACCGGCTGGACGCCGTCCCATCGCATCCTCACCGCCGCCGACGGCGCGCTTCTGGCGGCCATGCCGGCCTACGTCAAAACCCATTCCTTCGGTGAGTACGTGTTCGATCACGGCTGGGCCGATGCCTGCGAGCGGGCTGGTATCGGTTATTACCCGAAGTTGCTTTGCGCCGTGCCGTTCTCGCCGGTGGGCGGGTCGCGCCTGCTGGGGCCGCCAGAGGCGCTGTCCGGTTTGCTCGATGAGGTAGAGGAATCGTTGCTGGAACAGGGGCTGTCCAGCCTGCATGTGAATTTTACCGATGATGCCAGCGACGACGCCTTGCGCCACCGCGACGGCTGGCTGGAGCGCCTCGGTTGCCAGTTCCACTGGCGCAACCAGGGTTACCGGGATTTCCAGGATTTTCTCGACGCCCTCAGTTCGCGCAAGCGCAAGCAGATGCGCAAGGAGCGCGAACAGGTGGCGGGGCAGGGCATCGAGTTCCGCTGGTACCGCGGCGCCGAGTTGAGCGAGGGGCAGTGGGACTTCGTCTTCGCCTGCTACGCCAATACCTACGCGGTGCGCCGGCGCGCGCCGTATTTGACCCGTGCCTTCTTCAGCCTGCTGGCCGAGCGCATGCCCGACGCCATTCGGGTGGTGATGGCCGTGCAGGGCGGGCGCGAGGTGGCGATGGCGTTCAGCCTGGTCGCGGGCGACAGCTTCTATGGCCGCTACTGGGGTTGCCTGGCCGAGTTCGACCGGCTGCATTTCGAAACCTGTTTCTACCAGGGCATGGACTACGCCATCGCCGAAGGGCTGCAACGCTTCGACGCTGGCGCCCAGGGCGAGCACAAACTGATTCGCGGGTTCGAGCCGGTGATCACCCGGTCCTGGCATTACCTGCTGCATCCCGGCCTGCGCACGGCGGTGGATGATTTCCTGCGTCAGGAACGTGTCGGGGTGCTGGCTTACGCCGAGGAAGCCCGTTCAGCCTTGCCGTACCGACAGGGCTGAACGCGGCGGTCGTCAATCGACGCCGACGAAACCGCCGGTCTGGTGATGCCATAGCCGCGCATACAGCCCTTGATGCGCCAACAACTCGGCATGGCTGCCCATCTCGGCGATGCGGCCTTTTTCCAGGACCACCAGGCGATCCATCCGCGCGATGGTCGAGAGGCGGTGGGCGATGGCGATCACGGTCTTGCCCTCCATCAGGGTTTCCAGGCTTTCCTGGATCGCCGCCTCGACTTCCGAGTCCAGCGCCGAGGTCGCCTCGTCCATGATCAGGATCGGCGCGTTCTTCAGCAGCACGCGGGCAATGGCGATGCGCTGGCGCTGACCGCCGGAGAGCTTCACGCCGCGCTCGCCGACATGGGCATCGAAGCCGGTGCGGCCCTGGGCATCGGTCAGGCTCGGAATGAACTCCTCGGCCCGCGCCCCGCGTACCGCGGCCCACAGTTCTTCATCGCTGGCGTCGGGCTTGCCGTACAGCAGGTTGTCGCGGATCGAGCGGTGCAGCAGCGAGGTGTCCTGGGTGATCATGCCGATCTGTCCGCGCAGGCTGGACTGGGTGACCTGGGCGATGTCCTGGTCATCGATGAGGATGCGCCCGCCTTCGAGGTCGTAGAGGCGCAGCAGCAGGTTGACCAGGGTCGACTTGCCGGCGCCGGACGGCCCGATCAGGCCGATCTTCTCGCCGGGGCGGATGTCCAGGTCGAGGTCGCTGATGATCCGGCTGCCTTTGCCGTAATGGAAATCGACGTGCTCGAAACGCACCGCGCCGCGCTCGACTTTCAGCGCCGGCGCGTCGGGCCGGTCGGTGATGCTCACCGGCTGGGAGATGCTCTGCAGGCCGTCCTGGACCATGCCGATGTTTTCGAAGATGCCGTTGACCACCCACATGATCCAGCCGCTCATGTTGACGATGCGGATCACCAGGCCGGTGGCCAGGGCGATGGCGCCGGCAGTGATCAGCGACTGGGTCCACAGCCACAGGGCCAGGCCCGTGGTGCTGACGATCAGCAGGCCGTTGAGGCTGGTGATGACCACGTCCATGCTGGTGATGACGCGGCTGGCCAGTTGGGTCTTTTCGGTCTGCTCGCGAATCGCTTCGCGGGCGTACTGCTGTTCGAAGTCGGTGTGGGCGAACAATTTGAGGGTGGCGATGTTGGTGTAGCCGTCGACGATGCGGCCCATCAGCTTGGAGCGGGCGTCGGAGGACACCACTGAGCGCTCCTTCACCCGCGGCACGAAGTAGTACAGCGCGGCGATGTAGCAGGCGATCCAGGTCAGCAGTGGAATCATCAGCCGCCAGTCCGCCTCGGCGAACAGCACCAGTGAGCTGATGGCGTAGATCGACACATGCCAGAGCGCGTCCATGGCCTGCACCAGCGAATCGCGCAGCGAGTTGCCGGTCTGCATGATGCGCTGGGCGATGCGCCCGGCGAAGTCGCTCTGGAAGAAATTCAGGCTCTGCTTGAGCACATGGGTATGGTTTTGCCAGCGGATCATGCTGGTCATGCCGGGGCTGATGGCCTGGTGCACCAGCAGGTCATGCAGGCCGATGAATACCGGCCTGAGGATCAGCGCCACCACCAGCATCCAGGTCAGTTCGCCCGCGTGTTCACTGAACAGATTGACGTTGGGCGTGCCCTGGGCGAGGTCGATGATCCGGCTCAGGTAGCTGAACAGCGCCACCTCGATCAGCGCCACGATCAGCCCCAGCACCATCAGTACCGCGAACGTCGGCCAGACCTGACGCAGGTAATACAGATAGAAGGGCAGGACCGTGGTGGGCGGCGCCGCGGTGGGCGCCTCGCGGAAGATGTCGATCAACTGCTCGAAACGACGGAACAGCATGTAGAAGGTCACTCCTGTTTGAGGGCCAAGCGCGCCGCCAGCGGGTCACATCCCTGTGACGTCGCGATCAATCGATGCGCTTGGCCGATTTGATGAACACCGGATCGGCGGGCACGTCACGCATGCCTTTTTTGACGGTGGTCGGCGAATTGACGATCAGGTCGACCACGTCCATGCCTTTCACCACTTTGCCGAACACCGCGTAGCCGGCGTCGCGGCCGGGATCGAGCATGGCGTTGTCGACAACGTTGATGAAGAACTGGCTGGTCGCCGAATTGGGGTTGGAGGTGCGGGCCATGGACAGCGTGCCGCGGGTGTTGTGCAGGCCGTTGCTGGCTTCGTTGCGGATCGGGTCCTTGGTGTCTTTCTGCACCATCTGCTCGGTGAAGCCGCCGCCCTGGACCATGAAGCCCGGAATCACGCGGTGGAAGATGGTGTTGTTGTAGAAGCCGCTGTCGACGTACTGCAGGAAGTTCTTGGTGCTGATCGGCGCCTTTTCCGCATTCAGCTCGATTTCGACCTGGCCGAAGCTGGTGTCCATCAGCACATGAGGATTTTTTTCCGCTGCCATCAGGCTGCTGGCAAAGGCGACCGAGCAGGCGGTCATGAGGATTTTCTTCAGCATGAACTCAATGATCCTTGAGAGGTGGTTGGCGCCGCAGCGAGAAACTGCAGCAGGGTCTGGTTGAAGTGGTGTGGCTGGTCCAGCGGCGTAGCGTGCCGTGAATCGGCAATGACCGCCAGTCGTGCGCCGGGAATCAGGCCGACGTAACGCTCCTTGAGCGCTACCGGGGTGTAGTCGTGGTCCGCGCTGATGACCAGGGTGGGACAGTCGATCCGCCCCAGGCGTTCCTCCACGCCCCAGCCGACGATGGCGTCGAAACTGGCGAGATAGGCGCGTTTGTCGTTTTTCGCCCAGCGCTCGGTCATCTTGCGTCGCAGCTCGGCCTGCTCCGGTTTGGGGAACAGCCGCGCGGCGAGGCCCTTGCCGATGGTCCTGAGGCTGAGAACACGGGCCAGGGTCCAGCGCTTGGCCCACTGCCAGTAATCGTCTCGGCTGCGCACTTTCACTGCCGGCGCGCTGTTGACGATGGTCAGGCTACGCAGCCAGCCGGGGTGGTCCACGGCGAACTGGAAACCGACCATGCCGCCCATGGACAGGCCCACCAGATGCACCGGGCCGGTGTGCAGGTGTTCCAGCAGGGCCATCAGGTCGGCGCTGAAGCCGGCGATGCTGTAGGACTCGCGGGGTTTGTCGGAACGGCCGTGGCCGCGCAGGTCGAGGAGGATCACGCGGTAATCGGCGGCCAGCACCGGGACCTGGAATTCCCAGTCCTGGCAACTGGAGCCGAGGCCGTGCAGCAGAACCAGGGGGTCGCCCCGGCCATATTCTTCGTAGTGCAGTGTGCAACCTTCATGTTCGAAGTAGGCCATGGGCGTTACCTGTCAGGCTTGGGCGGGAGCGGCGAAGGAAACGTCCAGCGGCGCGGTATCGAAGTTGCGCAGCAATTCGATGAGGATCTGCGTGGCCGGGCCCAGGGGCTTGTCTTTGTTGGAGTAAAGGTAGAACAGTGGATGGCGGCTGCCACCCTGATCCAGCGGCAATGGCTTGAGCACGCCTTCGCGCAGCTCGCGTTCGATCAGGTGGCGCGGCAGCCAGGCGAAGCCCAGGCCGCTGCTGACAAAGGTGGCGGCAGTGGCCAGGCTGCCGACGGTCCAGCGCTGTTCGGCGCCGAGCCAGCCGACATCGCGGGGCTGCGAGCGGCCGGAATCGCGGATCACCACCTGCAACTGGCTTTCCAGGTCCTGGAAGTTGAGCACCCGGCCCAGGCGGTGCAGGGGATGCTCGGGGTGAGCGACGGCGACGAACTCCACCGCGCTCAACTCGGCGCCGAGATAGCCGGCGATGCTGAAACTGCTGATGGCCAGGTCGGCGATGCCTTCGTGCAGCACTTCTTCGACGCCGGACAGCACTTCTTCGCGCAGACGCACCCGGCAGCCGCGGCTTTGCGGCATGAACGCGCTCAGGGCGCGGACTAGGCGAGCGTTGGGGTAGGCGGCGTCCACCACCAGGCGGACCTCGGCTTCCCAGCCCTGCTCCATATGGTGGGCGAGGTCTTCCAGTTGGCTGGCCTGCTTGACCAGTTGCCGCGAGCGGCGCAGCAACACGCCGCCGGCATCGGTGAGCACCGCCTTGCGCCCGTCGATCCGCAGCAGCGGCACCCCCAGTTGGTCCTGCATCCGCGCCACGGTGTAGCTGACCGAGGATTGCGAGCGGTGCAGGGCTTCGGCGGCCTGGGCGAAGCCGCCGTGATCGACCACGGCTTGCAGGGTCCGCCACTGATCCAGGGTAACGCGCGGCGCTTTCATCTTCGGCTCCTGTTGTCCTAAGCTGCGCTCTTTGCGTGGAGAGCGCCGTATGAAGAAAAGTTGTCTTGCCTTGCTGGCCTTGCTTCCGCTCACGGCGCTTGGGGCCTATCCCATTGATGTGGAAAAGCACCTGGAAAGCGGCATCAAGATCGATACCACCACCTATGACACCGCTTACGACATGGGTTCGATCACCCTGAACAACTACGGCGACGTCGCCGCACAGTGCAAGCTGACCTTCCGCAACGGCCCCGAAGCGCCGCGTGTACGGCGGGTTCAGGTGCCGGCGAAACAGAGCGTCGACAGCAACGTCAAATTCAACCGCGAGATTCTCAAGCTGCGCATCGCGGTGGACTGCAAAGCGCAATAAACAAATTAACTGATAGATTTAACCGAGTTTTTACGCTTTTTTATCGATAGGTCAATCATTAATCTTGCCTCCATCGACTTAGCGACCTTGCCGATGGAGGCAACCTTCATGTCCCGCGTACTGATCATCGAAAGCAGCGCCCGCCAGCAGGATTCGGTGTCCCGCCAACTGACCCGCGATTTCGTCAGCCAGTGGCAAGCCGCCAACCCGTCTGACACGATCACCCTGCGCGACCTGGCGGTGGATCCTGTGCCGCACCTGGATGCCAACCTGCTCGGTGGCTGGATGAAGCCCGAAGCCCAACGCAGCGCCGACGAACTGCAGGCCCTGGCCCGTTCCAACGAATTGACCGACGAAGTACTGGCCGCCGACGTGCTGGTGCTGGCGGCGCCGATGTACAACTTCGCCATCCCCAGCACTCTGAAAGCCTGGCTGGACCATGTGCTGCGCGCCGGGATCACCTTCAAGTACACCGAAACCGGCCCGCAAGGCCTGCTGACCGGCAAGCGCGCCTATGTCCTGACCGCCCGCGGCGGCATCCACGCCGGTGCTTCCAGCGACCATCAGGAACCTTACCTGCGCCAGGTGTTGGCCTTCATCGGCATCCACGATGTGACCTTTATTCACGCCGAAGGCCTGAACATGGGCGGCGACTTCCACGAAAAGGGCCTGAACCAGGCCAAGGCGCAACTGGCTGCGGTGGCGTGATTCAACTGTTTTTCCCTGCCTGACACCCCTTTTTGCTCCTTTGGGTGTGCTGCCCGGTCGATTGCCTCGCGCTCGACCGGGCTTTTTTATGGTTCTTCACGGAATTGCGGGGATGGTGATCTTTGGTCCTGGTTTTGGCTTTGGTTTTGGCTTTGTGAAT